>NZ_CAMPHN010000047.1 GCF_946885885.1 uncultured Pseudomonas sp. | reverse complement strand
AGGAAACCGGGTTGATCCACCCGATCGGCGACTGGGTGATGCGCAGCGCGTTCCGCCAGGCCCGGGAATGGCAAGCCATCTGCCCCGGCGTGCGCATCGGCGTCAACCTGTCAGGGCGCCAGCTCAAGCGGGCCGACGCGCTGCAGCGCATCTTCGCCGCGATCGAGGCGAGCGGCCTGCCCGCGCATCTGATCGACATCGAGCTGACCGAAAGCATCCTGATGGACGATCGCACCTCCACCGTGGCCAAATTGCAGGCGCTACGCGCGGCGGGCATACGCATCTCGCTGGACGACTTCGGCACCGGCTACTCCTCGCTCGACTACCTGCGGCTGTATCCCGTCGATACCCTGAAGATCGACCGCAGCTTCGTCGCCAACCTGCCCGACGACGCCAGTAGCGTGGCGATAACCCGGGCAATCATGGCGATCGCCGACGGACTCTCCCTCGACGTGGTGGCGGAGGGTGTCGAATCCGAGGCCCACGCGGCCTTTCTGCGTGGCGCCGGCTGCCCCGTGGCGCAGGGCTACCTCTACGCCAGGCCGCTCGACGCGGCCGCGGCGACGACACTGGCGATGAGCCAGCGGTAGACGGGCCTTTTTTCGGGTTCTTCGCATTGCCGCGGGGAAGAGAAGATCGACAGTCAGGGACAGCGATCAATCGGCAGTCGCCGAACACCAGCACGCCCGAGTCCTGCTGTCGTCAAGCATCCTATGATCTTGCCGCTTTCTGGCCAGGCTTAAATGCCTGGACTGTGTGGGAGGGGCTTTAGCCGCGATGATCTTAAGGGCGCTTGAGTATCGCGGCTAAAGCGGAGCGCCGCCCGGGACAGGCTGCTGGGAGCCTGTCCGAGAACAGCAGTTGACTGCCAACTGTAGGTTGGTGCTGAGGAACGAAGCCCAACAACATCAGCATGTGGGGCTTCGCGGAGCGCAGCCTGCGCGGCCTCCCCAACAAACCCACATGCTCGAACAGCCTCCTAGTGTCGCGACACGAATGATCTGTCGCTGGCCGTGGTCTGTAGGAGGGGCTTTAGCCGCGATTGATCTTGAAGGCGCTGAAAGCATCGCGGCTAAAGCCCCACCCACCCAGCCCCGGCATTAAACCGACACATGATGGTGGGCGGGACACTAGGAGGCTGTCGGACTTGTCGGACTCAGTACTTGCCGACGGCGTTGAAGAACCAGCCCTGGCTGCGGTACGACAGGTCGGTCAGGTCATCGCTGAAGTCGCTGAAGTTGTAGCCGACGCCGGCCTTGAAGTGGTTGCCGAAGTGGCGATAGACGCCGACGAGCACGCCGGTACGGCTGTCCTTGGCGGCGAATTCGTCACGCCGGCGGATTTCGGCCATCAGGTCCCACTTCTTCACCACATGCCAATCCACGCGAGCGGCAATCAGCTGACCGCGGCTGTCGAACCAGTCGGCCGAGCTGTCGCGGCTCATGCGCAGCTCGCTGAGGCGATAGGCGTACTTGCCGCCGACGCTCCAGCGCTCGTTGAGGTCGTAGATGCCGTCGATGGCGAAGACGTGGCTGCGCTGGGCGTAGTCGACCGTGCTGCCGGTGGCCGTGGACACCTGGTCCGGCGGCGGCAGGTCCTCCAGGTAGGTGTACTTGGTCAGCAGGTTGAGCTTGTCGTTGAACACCGGGCGGTAGGCATAGCCCAGCGAGGCCTCGACGAAATCGCCGTTGAAGTAATCGCCACGATCGGAGTCGCCCACCGAGAAATCCAGCTTGCCGATGAAGCGCCAGTCCGGATTGACCTTGTAGCTGATGTTGTTGCGCATCAACCACACACTCAGGTCCTGCACGGCGCTGCTGTCCTCGCGGTATTCCAGACGGCTGGCGTAGCGCAGGTCGCCGTTGCTGTAGCCGACCTTGCCGCCAATGGCGCGGCGCTTCAGGGCGTAATCGGTCTCTTCGTTGAAGGTGCCGAACTCGGTGGTGACGCCGTAGCTCCAGTGGTCATCCGGGGCGAAGTCCAGGCCGTAACCCTGGATCAGGCCGGCCTGATCGCCATGCTGCAAACGCTGTTCGGCGTAGACGCTGGTGCTGTCGCTCCAGCGCGAACGGGCGCCGGAGACGAACTGCCCGGTGCGGCCGCTGCCGCCCAGGCCGCTGCGGCTGGCAAAACCGTCGTCGCTGCGGTCGCTGTCCAGCTGGTAGTTGAGGTAGACGTTGGTGCGGTCGGAGGCGTCGTAGCCGATACCGGCCTTGGCGCCCACCCCGAGGTTGCCGCCGGACAGCTCGCCGTTCAGCGAGGTGCGCTCGTTGAGGCGGTAATCGCCGCCGACGCCCAGGCGGTTGTTGGCCTGGCGACCGCCGTCGCGGCTGACGGTGCCCTGGCCGAAGCCGTACACCGACCAATCTTCTTCGGCGTGGTAGAGCGCCTGGACCAGCACATCGTTGCGCTCGCCTTCGTCGTAGTTGCCGTCGTCGGCACCGGCATAGGTACCGGTGTAGAGGTTGCGGTAGGCGCTGCCATAGGTCTGGCGGTCGTTGCGCAGGCCGGCGGACAGGCGCCAGGCGTCGCTCAGGTCATAGGCGACGATACCCTCGGCGGCGCGGCGCGAACGGCCACCGTCCTCCTCGGTCTGGTCGGCCTTCAGCGTCACTTCGGTCTTCTCGCCCAGGGGTGCGGTGTAGCTACCGCCGACCTGGTCGCTGGCCAGTTCGGACAGGCGCCCCGGCGCGGAGAAGCCGGCGTCGCGGCTTTCGTAATAGAAAGTACCGCGACCCTCGGCGTCGTCGACCACGTCCTTGAGGTCGAAGGCGGTCTCGATGCGGTTGGCGCGGGCACGCGAGTCGGTGCCGGCGACTTCCTGGCCGAAGCCGAAACCGCCGTCGTAGGAGAAGCGCTGGTCGAGGCTGTCGCCTTGGCTCTGCGCCGACTCCAGCTTCATCCAGGTGCCTTCGCTGTGGCGCAGCAACAGATCGCCGCCGCCCAGGGTCTGGTCTTCGCGGCCGGTCTGCTCCTGCATGCTGCCGGTGACGCCGACCCGTACCTTGTCGTTGACCCAGTAGGCCGCGCGGCCACCGTAGGCCAGGTCGTCGAGCTGTTCCAGCCCCGGCGAGTATTCGTAGCCGACGACGAGGAACGCCGGGTTGCCGGAGAGGCTGCCGCCAGAGCGGATCAGCGTGCTGCCGTCGGCAGTGGCCGACAGCGGCTGGGTGAGGATCACCCGGCCTTGCATCGCGTTGACCTCGTAGTCGATGCCGGCGACCAGGTCCTGGCTGTGCAGCACCAGGCCGGAATCCTTGTCGCGCACCTCGATGCGCACCCGCTCGCTGCCTTCGGTGATGTCCTGATGACGCAGGTAGTACAGCGAACCACCGGTGCCGCGGAAATCCTCGCGGGCCGAGGCGGTGCCCGGCTCGGCGGCGAAACCCTCGACCTGCAGACGGCGTTCGCCGAACGCGGTGAAGGCGTCGTCGCGGTAGCGCACCTGGGCGCCGTAGAGGCTGCGGTCGATCTGGGTCAGCTCGGTCTCGCGGATCTGCTCGCGGAAGTTGCCCCACATGGCATGAGACTTCTCGTCCTCGACCTTGACGTAGAACTTGCCGCGGGTCGGTGCGTCCTCGACCAGGGTCGAGTCGTCGCCGAAGGTCGCCCAGCCCTTGTCCGAGTCGGAGCTCATGCGCCGCAGGAACTCGCGCGGGTCCTTGTCGTTGAAGTTGCTGAACAGACTGTCGGCCGGCCCTTCGCCGGTGTCGACGCTACCGGTGATGGTGTATTTGTCGTCCACCTTGCCCTTGGTATAGAAGGCCAGGCGTCCGTCGGCGTACAACTTGTCGTCGTAGTAGCGGTCTTCCTGGGTGACCAGGCGCGCCGGTCCGCTGGTGTCCTGCTGGCCGACGGTGAAGTCGGCGATGGCCACGGTGAACCAGTCGTTCTGCGGCAGGCGCAGGTCGCGGCGGTAGATGCGTCCCTTGCCCTGGTCGTCGAGTACCGCCACCTCCACGGTGTGCAGACCGCGCGGGATGATCTGCGCGCTGGCGAAGGTGCCGCTGCCGTCCACCGGCACCGGCCGGCCCATGACGAACACGTGCTGACCGTCTTTCACCTGCTTGCCGTTGATCGTCACCGTGCCGCCTGCCACCGGAATGGTATGACGTTGCAGACGGTTGCCGCCGTAGCCGGCGAGCAGATCGGCGGCGATCTCTTCATCCGCTTCCTTGGCCAGCTCGCCACGGGCGACATTGAGCAGCTGTACGCTGGTTTCGTCGTAACGGCCCTGCTCGTCATACACGCGCAGTTGGTAATAGACGCGCTCGGGGGTGCCGGCCGCGGGCGTCCAGCTACCGTTGAGCTGCGAATCGAGAGCGATGGTTTCCAACACCTGCGGTTCGCCGAACAAACGCTTCTTGCCGAGGATGCGCACCTCGGCGCGTTTGATCCAATGCAGGTAATTGCTGTAGCCGCTGAAGGTCTGCGGCTCGCCGATGCGTGCCACGCGCGCGCCAGACACCAAGTTCAGACGCGGCTGCGCCGACAGGTTATCGAAGCGCACCTGCAACAGGTCGTGGGCCAGGGCGACGTCGACGCAACGCTGGGTATCGGCGCTGCCGGCAACGCCGTCACTACCTTGCGGCTGGCCATCGACGCTGATGCGGAACGGCGTGACGTTCTCCCCGGCCACGCTGCCCGGCGCGCAGGTCTGCGGCTTGGCCGGCGTGCTGACGACGGACTCGTCATACCAGATTTCCACTTCCACCCGACGGTTCAGCGCCCAGGCCTGCGGGCTGTCGCCCTGCATCAGCGGCTCGCTGGGCCCGCGGCTGTCGAGCTGGATCTGCTCGGCTTTGAGGTTCAGGCGCTGGCGGAATACCTCGCCGACCTCCTTGGCCCGCTGCAAGCCCAGGCCCTGGTTGTCGCTATAGATGGCCTGAGTACGCGGTGACAGGCGCTGCGGATCGGTATGGCCGATCAGGCGCAGGCGCAGATTGCGCTTGCCGGCCAGACGGCTCATGAGTTTTTCCAGGACATCGCTGTCGCGCTCGGGCACCGCCGAACGGCCGGAGGCGAAGCGCACCACCGGCAGGCCATCGCGCAGCACCACAGAGCTGATCTGCTCCTCGCCCACCTCGACCAGCTGTTCACGCTCGCCCAGGGCACCCTCGAGCTGCCAGAGAATCAGCTTTTCGCGCGGCAGTTCACGCTCGGCGTTGGCCGGCAACGCCGGCAGGCCACCCGGAGTGAAGGGCCGGCGCTGCAACAGCGACTCGTCCTCCATCGCCCCACGCGGCCCTTGCAGGCCGCAGCCTTTTCCTACTTCACATTGTTCGGCGGCGATCGACACGGCGACGGCCAACGGGTTCAACGTCAGTGCAGCGATGCCGCACACCAACAGATTTCGCATGCTCATCGGATCACCTCCACGCTATCGGTCGCCGGTACGATTTCTTCCTCCAGTTGCAGGTCGTAACAGCAGTCGTGGGGCTCCCAGTGCTCCTTGATCCAGTCCTTGACATGGTCGACACGTTCACGCGCGTCGCTCACCTCGCCGTCCACCGGCATGCGGTAGGCGATACGCAGGATCGACGGTTCGGCGTACAGCAGTTGCAGTACCTCGTCGAGGCGTGCCTGGTACTGCGCGGTCAGGGTGTTGCCCGCGTCGAAGGCCTCGCTGCTCAGGTCCAGCCGCACCACGCGGTGGATGCTGGCGCCGAAGTTGGCCTTGACCAGGCGACCCTGGGTCATGCGCACCACGCGCGGGTTCTCGGTGACGATGCGGTAGCCGCTCGGCAAGGTGCGCTCGTCGACCTTGAGGATGAAGTTGCTGCCACGCATCTCGCTGGGCACGTCGGCGCAGGCGATGTGGTAGCGACCGTGTTCGTCGGTGGTCACCAGCCAGCCCCTCGGCGTGGCCAGGCGCACGCCGGGGATGCCGGGCTCGCCTTCGTCCTGATAGCCGTTGCGGTTCTGGTCGTCGAAGACCTTGCCGATCAGGTCCGAGCAGTCGAAGGTCGGGTCGGCGACCACCCGCACGCTGGCGGTGGCGACGTTGGACACGCGCGCATTGGCGATCATGTTCAGCGCCCAAGTCTGGTTGACGTATTCGTTGAAACCGACGCCCGAGCCCACCACCAGCAACAGCTTGATGGTCAGCACCTGGCCACCGGTCAGGCTGCGGTTCGGCCAGCGCAAGCGCCGCCCTTCGACCTGCGGTTCCACCGGTACGCCGTCGATCTGCGCGGAGTTCTTGATGTACTTGAAGCCCGGCGGCATCTGGTCGTCGATGGCGATATCGGCCAGCGAACTGGACAGGGTGTTGCGCGCGGTCAGTACGTAGGGCACCAGCTCGCCGCGGGTCACGTTGACCTTCGGCGTGTTCTTGGTCATGACGATGGCGCCGCCGAGGATCGGGTCGATCGGGATGTGGTTGTTGACCACATCGGCCGAAGTGGCGCCCAGCACGAAGCTGAAGTAGTACTGGGTGGTGTTGCTGCTCGCGCCGAGACCGACCGAACTGACCGGACAGGTGGCGGCGTCATGCAGGGTCACGGCATCCGCCGGCGCCTGGGCGCTGTTCTGCACCAGTGCCGGATCGGGAATCGCAGTGACGGTCAGGCTGTTGTCGCACGCTGGGATCAGCGCCGACGGCCCCTGCACGTAGCCCGCGGGCACGGTCACGCTGAGGGTGTAGGTGCCGGCCGGCGCGGTCGACAACAGCAGGAACTGATAAAAACCATCGGCACCGGTGGTCTGCTGCAACGAACCGCCCAGCACCTGCGCCGCGTCGAAGCCGGCAGGCCCGCTGATGCTGACCACGGCGCCACGCACCGGCTGCCGGCTGATGGCGTCATAAACCACGCCGGCCGGGTCGATCGGCAAACTCTGCTCGACGACGTTGCGGCCCGCGGTAATGGTGATACCGGCCAAGGTGCCGTCGCGGTTGTCGGCACCCGCCGGGTTGCCCGAACCGGCACTGCCCGGCGTGTAGGCGATGCCCTGCTCGTTGGGCACCGGGCGACCGAACAGCGTGTTGGTTTCCGGGTGACGGAAGCGCACTTCGTAACCGCTGCCCGGGGTCAGGTTGGCGAAAGCATAGGCGCCATCGGCATCGGAAGTGGTGGTGGCCACCTCCACGCCGTTGCGCAGCAGTTCCACGGTCCAGCCGGGCAGGCGCGTTTCGCCCGGATCGAGTACGCGGTCATGGTTGATATCGAACCACACCGTACCGGACAGGCTGGGTATGGTGACTTCGGCGAACCAGTTATCCACCGAAAGCGTATTGGTAGTCAGGTCGATGGCGCTGATCCGGCTCGGCTCCTCGGTGACCACACCGCCGGCGCTGCCCGCGGTCGTCGAGCCATTGATCAAGCCGCTCGGCTGATTGGGCTGGAGCAGTTCATAGGTGCCCGCCGGCAGACCGACGAAACTGAAGGTGCCGTCGCTGGCAGTGACAGTCGTCAGGTTCACCGGGTTGCCGTTGATGTCCACGCCGCTGAGCACCACCGTCTCACCGCCCAGGCCGCTGTCGCCGGTACCTGGTGCGCTGTCGGTGTCGCGGTCATGGAAGACCTGGCCATGGATGCTGCGGCCATTGACGATCTCGGCGAAGTCATTGCCCTCGGACACATAGCCCGGTGTCAGCGTGACGCCGCCGATCGCGCTGGGCACGGTCGCCGGCGCGGTCACGGTCGGCACACCGCTGCTGCTGTTGCCGGCGACGGTCTTGCCATTGGTGGTGCCGCTCGGCTGGGTCGGCTCGGTCACCGTGTAGGTACCGGGCTGCAGACCGCTGAAGCGGTACTGGCCGCTGCTGTCGGTGGTGGTGGTCGCACTCACCGGCTGGCCCTGCCAGTCGGTGCCGCTGAGGGTGATGGGCACACCGGACAAGCCGGTGTCGCCGCCCTGGCGGAGGCCGTCGTTGTTCTGGTCGATGAACACCGCGCCGCTGATGCTGGCCGGCGCCACCTCAGGGAAATCGTTGCGTTGCGAACCGCTGGTTTCACCGCCAGCGCCGTCGTCATTGAGGACGATGCCCTCGATCTGGCTGCTGGTGGCGGTGGCGTTGCCGCCGGTACCGGGCGTGCCGCTGCTGCCGTTGGCCGGGGTAATGCTACCGGCCACCGGTGGCGCATTGAGCGTGCCGGACGGCTGCGTCGCCTGGCACACCGAATAGGTGCCGGCCGGCAGCCCGGCGAACAGGTAGTTGCCCGCACTATCGGTACTGAACGGGTTGAGCAGGCCGTTGATGCCGCTGACCGGCGTACCGCTGGCGCAGGTCGCGCCGCTGCGCAGCTCGATGGCGACGCCGCTCAACGGGCTGTCGGTGCCCGCCTGGTAGGTGCCGCTCTGATCGTTGTCCAGGTACACACGTCCGGAGATGAAGCCGAGCGTGCTGACATTCAGCGTGGCGTAGGCCGGCTCCGGGTTGTTGCCGAAGTCGGTCTGCAGCGCGCCTGCCGGGATCTGGTTGGTATGCTCGCCGGCGGTATCGGCGGTGACATCCACCTCGATGGTGCAGCCCCCCGCCGGAACCACGGTGCCACTGGCCAGACGCACCAGGGTGGCGCCGGCCGTGGCGGTGATGTTAGCCGACGGGCAGGTGCCGCCGATGTTCGGCGTCGGTGCGACCCTGACCTGTCCAGGGGAGTCCGGCAGGTTGTCGGTCAGCGCCGCAGTCAGGGTCATGGCCGAGGCATTCGGGTTGTTGACGAAAATGGTCAGCGTCGAGATGCCGTTCTGCGCGATGACCGCCGGGGCGAACTGCTTGCTCAGGGTGGGCGGGCTGGAAATCACCAGGCGCGCGCGGGTCTGCTCGGTGTTGCTCACGCCTTCGAAGCTGCTTACGTCGCCGGCGGCGATGGTGTTGGTGTAGGTGCCAGCGATGTTGCTCAGCACGGCCACACTCACCGTACAGTTGCCGTTGCCCGCCAGGTTGCCGCCGGCCAGACGCACGGAGGTGCCGGACGGCGTGGCGCTGACGCTGCCGCCACAGCTGTTGCTGATCGCCGGCACCTGGGCCACGACCAGACCGGTGGGCAGGTTGTCGAGGTAGGCCACGCCGGTGAGCGGCGAGCTGTTCGGGTTGTCCAGACGGATGCTCAGGGTAAGAGCGGTCCCGGCGGTGCCGGTGGCGGTGCCGGTGGTGAAGCCGACCGGGTCGCCGGCATCCAGGGTGCGCGTGGCGATGGCCTTGTGCACGACGATGGGCGCCTTGACCCGCAGGGTGTCGCTGGTCGGTCCGGTGTTACTGATCGGCGTCCCCTCCGCCGTGGCGACGATACTGTTGGCCGGGATGGTGTTGAGGTAGTCGCCCTGGGTGTTCGACAGCACGTCGATTTCCACATAGCAGCTGGCTGGTGCGCTGCCGCTGCCCGCGGCGATGTTGCCGCCGCTGATCGTCACCTGGCCGGCATCGCTGCTGACACTGCCCTGGCAGGTGGTCAAGGCGTTGGCCGGGCTGGCGCTGGTCAACCCCGCCGGGTAGGTGTCGGTCAGCGTCAAGTCGCTGATCGGTTGGGAGGTCGGGTTGTAGAAGGTGATACGCAGACGCGAGCGCTCGTTGGGTGCAACCACGTTAGGGGTGAACTGCTTGGTCACGCCCAGGCCGGTGCTGGTTAACAGGCTGCTCGAGGCCGGCTGGGTGTTGCTCACACCCTGGTCGGTGGTGATCGCGCCAACCGGAATTGTGTCGGTCACGGTACCGGTGATCGCCATGGTGACGTCGACGGTCACGGTACAGGTTTCGCCAACCGCTAGGCTGGCATCGCTGAGGCTGAACGAGGTGGCGTTCGGGCTGGCGCCGACCACGCCCCCGGTACAGGTGGTGATGGCGTTGGCCACGCTGGCGATGCGCTCGCCGGTCGGCGTGCCGCCGACCAGACCGGTATCGGTGAAATAGTTGCTCAGGTCGAGATTGGTCAGGTCCAGGCTGCCACTGTTGAACAGGGTCAGGGTCAACTGGGTCACAGCGCCCGGCGCCGCCACGCTAGCGGTGGCGTGGTTGACGCTGACGGTAACGGCGCCGCCGCTGGCGTTTTGCAGGGTCGCGCCGAATGCGGCGACGTTCTGCACGCCACCGGCGGCGGTGAGCTGGCCGGGAGCGATGCTGTTGACCCAGTCGCCGCCACCGCTGGCGGTGACGTCGAAGAGCAGTTCGCAGGTGCTGTTGCCGGCGATCTGCGCGCCGGTCAGGCTGACCACCGCGGCGCCGGGAGCTGCGGAAACCACCGGCGAGCCGGCGCAGGTCGAGTAGGCATTGGCCGGATTGGCGACCGTCATCCCGGCCGGCAGGTTGTCGGTGATCGCCACATCGTTGAGCACTCCCGCCTGACTATTGCTCAGGCTCAGGGTGACCGTGGACATGCCGCCAGACTGAATGGTGTTGGGAGTGAACGACTTGCTGCCGCCCAGGGCCGAGAGGAAGTTGATGGTCGCCACCACTTCCGGGCTGGTCAGGGTATCGCTCGTGCCATCGGCGAAGGTCTGGGTGGCATTGGCCGATACACGGTTGTCGTACTGACCGGCGGCACCGCTGACATTCACGCGCAAGCGGCAGCGGCCGGCTGCGTCGAGGCCACCATTGGCCCGCGCGGGCACCGTGGCGCCGCTGAGAATCACTTGGTTGCTGCCCGGTACCGCGGTGATGGTGCCGCCACAGGTGGTGGAAGCGTTGTTCGGCAAGGCGACGAGCATCGGCGTGCCGTTGCTGCCCGTCGGCAGGTTGTCGGTGAGGCTGACGTTGGTGAGCGGCTGCGCGGACAGGTTGACCAGCTCGATGGTCATGGTCGCCGCGGTTCCCTCGGGCTTGGAGCCGGCGTCGAAGCTCTTTTCCACGGTCAGCACACTGCTGCTGACGCTGAACTGCGCATTGGTCGAGGTGTGGTTGCAGATGTTGCCGGCGGTGCAGACGTCACCGGCGTCGATCTGGTTGACGATGGCGCCATTGGGCGCGTCGGCCGGGACCATGGCCCAGAACGTCACGGTGCAGTTCGCCGGGTTGCCGGCGCTGCCCGCCGGCATGTCGAAGGTGAATACCGGGTCGCTTGCGCTGCCGCCGAGCGCCAACGCGGTACAACCCGTGCCACTGAGTACTGGCGCCGGCTTTTCCGGCAGGTTTAGCAGCAGCATGCCGTTGGGCAGGTTGTCGGTCAGCGCCACCCCGCTCTGCGCGGCGGCCGAGTAGTTGCGCGTAGTGACGGTGAACAGCACCGGGTTACCGGGGGTGACGACCGAGGGGCGACTGGTCTTTTCCACCAGGAACTGGTCGACCACGTTGACCGAGGCACTCACGCCCTGGCTGACCACATCGCTCGGGCTGCTCACCGTCACATCGCCTGGGGCGATGGTATTGGTGAAGGACTGCGGCACGCCGGCCACCGCCAGGTCGGCGGTGTAGGGCACGGTGATCACGCAGTTGCCGCCGGCTGCCAGGGTGCCGCCGGTCATTTGCAGGGTCGACGAACCGACGCCGCCCAGGCCGACGAGACTGGAGCCCGCACTGCAGTTGGCGGTCGGTGCACTGGTGATTTCCAGCAGACCCGCACCAGCGTCGATGGCATCGCTGAAACTGCCCAGAACCATAGCGTTCAACGGGCTGGCGTTGGTCAGGGTGATGCGCAGCGTCGCTTCCTGGCCCTTGGCGACCGTGGCGGGGATGAACACCTTGGCCACGCGCAATGGCGCGGTGACCGTCAGGTTGGCCGAGGCGTTGCTCGGCGGTACCAGACCGCGCTGGTTGGCGAAATCGGTGGTGCGGTCGATGACGTTGTTGACCGTAGTCGAATAGGCACTGTCGGAACCGTCCGCCACCACCATTACGCTGAGGCTACAGCTGCTGTTGGCGGCGATGACGCCGCCGACGGCAAGGATCTCGGTATCGCCCGCTGCTGGCGCGAAGCTCGGTGGATTGACGCCGCAGTTGATCTGCGCGTCCGGCCCCGCCGGGTTGGCGCTGGTCACCGAGGCGACCCGCAGACCGTGGTCGCCGAGGCGGTCACGGATAGCGAACGCGGGGGTATCGCCTATGCCATTGAGCGGCAGCGGCTGCGAGGCGTTGTTGGTAATGGTGATGGTCAGGCGCGTCGCCTGATCGGCCTTGACGATGGTGCTGGGCGAGAAACTCTTGCCGATGCTCGGTGCGGGCAGCGTGTTGAAGTTCAGCGACTGCTGGGCCGGATCGGCGTTGCTCACCGGGCTGCCGGCGTGCTCGCCGGTTACGGTGCCTGTGGGAATCTGGTTGGTGCCGTTGCCGGTGAGGCTGGTCACCTGCACGACGATATCGCAGAAACCGGCCTCGGAGCCGCCGTTCACCGCCGGGATCACCCCGCCAGTGAGGCTGATGGTGTTGCTGCCCAATGCCGCATCGAGGGTGCCGGGAAAATCGCCATTGCTCAGCGAGCCGGTCAGCACGCCGCTGCCGTCGCGACATTCGGCGGATACCACTCCAGCGCCTGCGACCTGAAAGCCCGCCGGCATGGTGTCGGTGAAGCTGACATCGGTGATATCGCCGCTGGCGAAGCTGTTGGTCAGGTGAATCAGGAAGCCATCGGTATCGCCAACGAACTTGGGATCGGTGAAGCCCGACGCCCGGGTCTTACTCACGCCAAGGTCCGCGCTGGCCGCAAGCGGCAGCAAACTCAGGCCCACCCATAAGCTCCCCACCAACACCTGTAACAGGCGCTTCCTGCGAACAGAACCTGGCACCACGACGCTCCCCTGCAATATTGCAGTGCGCCTGTCGCATACCCCTGGCTACGCTGTCTTCACCCCCAACGAGGATCGCATCCCCAGCGGGCCAAGGCCCGTGGCATACCACTCTCTCGTTGCCGACTTACAGCGCCCTGCGGGCTGACAAGCTCACCGACGTCAAAGAAAGGGCGGCAGAGTGATGACAAGAGGAGGTGGCAACAAGATGGCAAAATGGAAACCAGCGTTGCACTGAGATAAACGGTCGTCCGCGCAAAGAAAGCAGAATGCCACCAGGAAAATGCCTCTGCTTTCTCCCAGAGCGCTTAGCGCCCAGCCGCTCGCAATCGATATCGCTTTCAAAGCGACCTTTGCCGTAGCGGACAGAATTAGCGGGAAACACAGGCGTGCATGCGCTGAATTCAGATGAGTGACCAGGGTCGAGACACGAATCATTTGTCGCAGCCCGCGGGAGGAGCTTCAGCCGCGATGCTTTGGCGCCTTCAAGATCAGGAGTGCCGCCCAGGGAAAGGCCGTCTGGCCCCTTCCACGCGGCCCGGCACTCAGCCGAAATAGGATGGTTGGCGCAACAGACCCAAGGGACTACCAGCGCGTGCGCAGCGTCATGCCGACGCTGCGCGGGTCACCGCTCAATACCCCATAGTCACCGGCACCAAGGCGGGCATAGACCGCGGTGATGTAGTCCTCGTCGAACAGATTGCGTGCCCACAGCTCGGCTTCCCAGCGCCTGTCGCCACGGCGCAGGCCGAAACGCAGGTTGGTCAGCCCATAGGACGGTTGATAGCTGCCGGCCCCGCCTTCGAGCGTGCCGTAGTAGCCGCTACGGAACTGGTAGTCGAGGCCGCTGAACAGCTCCAGAGCGTGCTCCAGCGGGTAGCGATAGTCGACCCCGGCGCTGGCGCTCCATTCCGGCGCATTGAACAGGCGCTTACCGCCCAGGTCGCACGACCACTGCGCGCTGGCCGGCGAACAGGGGGCATTGGCGAAGTCGCGGTAACGCGCATCGCTCCAGGCGATACCCAGGCGCAGGTCGACCCGCTCGCTGGCACGCAATAGGGCATCCAGCTCGATGCCGCGCAGGCGTACCTTGCCGACATTGATCAGGTTGTCGCGGATCGGCGGGGCGAACTCATTGACCGGCGGACGGTTGGTCAACGCCTGGTAGTCCTCGACATCGGCCTGGTACAGGGCCAGATCGAGCATACCCCGACCGTTCCAGAAACCACTCTTGAGGCCGACCTCGAGCGAGCTGACCCGCTCCGCCTCGAAGGTCGGCTCGACATTCGGGCCGACCACGTCGAGGTTGATCCCGCCTGCCTTGTAGCCGCGCGACCAACTGGCATAGCCGAGCAGGTCGTCGCGGAACCGGTAGCTGAGCGCCAGTTGCCCGGAGAGATTGCTCTCCTCGATCGCGTCGCGCCGGTAATACTCGCCACCGAGCGCGGTGCTGCGCAGCAAGTTGCCACCCAGCTGCGAGACCAGGTCCAGCCCGAGCGGCGCCAACCCCGAGACGCTGCGCGACAGCCAGCCCTGCTTGCGTTCGCGGGTGTAACGCAGCCCCGGGGTGATCGCCAGGCGCTCGCTGGCATGCCAGGTGACCTGACCGAACGCCGCGCGGCTGTCGCTGCGCTGCTCGCCATCGAAGCGCTGCTGCCCACCTTCGAGCAACGAGGCTGGAATCATCGCGGGGGTAATGCCGAACTGGTGGATTTCCGCTCTATCGCCCAGGAAGTAAGCCGCCGCGTCCTCGCCGAAGCGTACGCCCACTGCCCGGTTCAGATGCTGGCGCAGGTAGTAGAGGCCCACCACGTAGTCGAGGTGTTCGTTGGGCGAATCAGCCAGGCGCAGCTCCTGGCTGAACTGGTGCTGATCGAGACGTACCGTCGCGTCGTCGACGATGGACAGCGCCATGCCGTCGCCATCCTGGCTGGCGTCATAGGTCCAGTCGCGATAACCGCTGATGCTGGTCAGGGTGGCGCCGCTGTCCAGCAGCCAGTTCAGCTCCAGCGTGGCGCCGGTCTGCAGCGTCTTCACGGCGTTCGGCTTATCCTGCTGCACGCGGCGGGCATAGGGGTCTATCGGCAACTGGCGGTAGCCGACGAAGGCGGAGCGCTCGAGGGTCGCCTGGCTATAGTGGCTGGCGGTGAATACGTTGCTCTGCTCGTCCTGCCAGGCGTACTCGCCGATCAGGCGGGCGCTGAAGGTATCGCTCGGCGTCCACAGCAATTGGCCGCGCAGGCCCTGCCGGTTCTGGTCGCGCAGCTCGCTACCGTCGTAGCGGTTGTCGATCAGGCCGTCGCGCTCGACGTCATAGCCGGTCAGACGTCCGGCCAGCACGCCGTCGATCAGCGGGCCTGAAAGCGTACCGCGATACTGACGCAGCCCCTTTTCGCCGACCGATACCTCGCCACCGCCCTCCGGCGCGAAGGTCGGCGCGCGGCTGCTGACGTTGATCGCGCCGGCCGTGGTGTTCTTGCCGTACAAGGTGCCCTGGGGCCCACGCAACACCTCGACGCGCTCGACATCGACCAGATCGACGAGCGACATGCCCTGGCGCCCCAGGTAAACCCCATCGAGGAACACCCCGACGCTGCCGTCGATACCGTCGTTGTAGGAACTCGAGCCGAGCCCACGGATGCCGTAGCTGGTATAGCGCGGGCTGGGCACCGACACCAGCAGGCTCGGCACTCGCTGCTGCAGCTCCTCGGTACGGTAGATCCCGGCATCGTTCAACTGCTCGCCAGCGAGCACGTTCATGGCAATCGGCACCGTCTGCGCGGGCTCCTCGCGGCGCCGCGCGCTGACCGTCATGTCATCGAGCACCAGGGCCGCGTCGGGACGGGATCGCGCCTGGTCGGCGGCAGAATATTCTTCGGCATACGCCCCGCTCAGGCAGGACAGGGACAAAAGGCAGAGCGGGTAGCCATAGCGCACCACCCCGGGTTCAGTCTTCCAGGACACGGCAAACCTCTGAGAGCGAACCGGCAGCCGCCGGACGCGTGGATTCGGGAGCCAAGCGCTCGACGGTCGCGAGCAGTTCGGCGGCATCGGACGGCTTGAGCAGAACGGCGTCGAAATTCAGATCGGCCGGATAGACGGCCGGCCGCAACGCAGGCGCGGACGAATACAGCAGCACGGGCAGGGCGGGCCAGCGCTCGCGCACGACGGCGAGCAGCGCCCAGCCGTCCATCCCCGGCATCGCCTGATCGCTGATCAGCAGGTCGTAGACCTCATTGCGCAGAGCCTCCAGGGCCTGCCCGGCATCGCTCGCCGCAGTAACGTCGAAGCCGTAGCCGCCGAGGAGATCGCTCAGCCACTCGCGATTCTGCTCGACATCGTCGACCAGCAGGATCTGTCTGCCGACACCGCTGACCTGCATGTCCTGGCTCTGCGCGAACGAGATGTCGAGGTCTTCCTCCCGCGCGCGGGCGAATTCCACCTCGAAGCTGAAGCGGGCGCCACGCGACTGCGACTCGTCCAGCGACAGCCTGCTATCCATCTGCTCCAACAGTCCACTGACGATGGACAGCCCCAGGCCACTACCGGAATAACGCTCCGCTTCACGTCCACGCCAGAACGGTTGCAACAGCTGCTTGCGCTCGTCGGCGGGAATCCCGATACCGGTGTCGCTGACGCTGAAACGCAGGCGCGCCGAGGCGACGTCGCTGGCCAGACAGTGCACCTCGAACAGCACCTGGCCATCGCGGGTGAACTTGGCGGCATTCGCCAACAGGTTGATCAGCACCTGGCGCAAACGTCGGAAATCGGCCTGCACCAGCGTCGGCAAGCCTGGATCGAGGCGGCACTCGAATGCGTTGTTCTGCTGCGCCGCGAGGAAGCCAGCCTCTTCTTCTATCTCGCGCAGAAACCCATACAGGTAACCGGGCGCGAGGATGATCTCGAGTTGCTGCAGCTCGCTGCGCGAGAACTCCAGCAACTCGTCGATCAGCTCCAGTTGCTGGCGGGCATTGCGTTCGATCTTGCGGGAGTAATCCTGTACCGCCCCGGACGACAACAGGCGCGCGTAGTCGACGATGCTCACCAGCGGCGAGCGCAGGTCGTGGCTGATCCGCGCCATCAGCAAGCTGCGTGCCCGCAGGGACTCGCGCAGCTGTCGGGTGCGCGTGGCCACCGTGCTTTCCAGACGCTCGTGTTCGGCCTTCTGCTGGTTATCGAGATCGGCCAGCGCACGCCGTTCCCGGGAGCGGATGCGCCCGACCTCCATCACCAGCGTGCAGGCCAGCAACAGCAGGCCGGGCAGGGTCGAGGCCAGGCTCAGCTTGTCGTCCGCGGTCTGCCAGGGCACCCCCGCCACGGCCAGCAGGCGCATCAGACCGGCCAGCATAAACAGACCGCAGACCAGGTATACCAACCAGCTGTAGTCGAACCGACGCCGCCAGCCCGCGAGAAAAGTGGCGGGTATCAGCAGGTAGGCGAACAGGACGAGTTCATCTTTCATGGCCCGCCCCTGCACGTTGTCGACCAGCATCCACAGGTAGCAGGCGAACACGGCGAGTATGAACAGGTTGTAGGCCTGACCCCAACGCGGCGGCAGTTGGCGCACCTGCAGCAGAACGCGAATGTAGGCGAAAAACAGACAGTACTGCACCAGGCCCAGCAGCCAGAACAGCTCGTGCGACCAGGGCAGTAACGAAGGAAAGTGAACCAGGTAACCATTCACCACGCTGACCAGTAGCGCGTAAACGGACACTGACAACGCGTGGACGACCAGCAGCCGCGAACGCAGAAGCCAGCCGATGACGAAGCTGAACGGCACCATCAGCAGGGTGATGCCCAGCGTCATGCCATCGACCAGGGAACCGCCTTGTCGATGATCGAGCAGCCCCAGCTCCGACCAGAGCTGCGGCTTGATGATGATCATCGAGCTGCTGACCACCCGAATCAGCAGGGTCAGCTCCTGCCCCGCCAACGGCTCCAGCGGAAAGGTCGGCTGCCGTGCCCGTACCGGCCACTGCGCCACGGGGTAAGCGCTGCCGGCGCGCATCGTCTGCCGGTCGCGGCCTTGCCACAGGTGCACCTGGATATCGGCAAGACGCGGATCGCCCACCGTCAGCCAACGCTTGCACCCGGCGTCGCTCGACAATCGCGTGCGCAACCAGAACGCGGAGTGACTGTATTGCCGGGTCAGGTTTTGCCGAGTGGCGGGGATGAATGCGCTATCGGGTAACGCGAGTACCTGATCGGCCGTCAGCGCGGCCCCCGGGTCCTCCAGCAACAGGGTTTGGGCGGCCAGGTCGAACCGTGGCGTCTGGCAGATCGCTTCTGTCGACGCGGCCTCGGCAAAGGCCACGCCGCATAGTAGCGACAGGCAAATCAGCCACAGCACGCAACGCCGCACCATCAAGCCGGGTCGCCCTGCGCCTGCTGGCGATACTGGGTAGGGGTCAAACCCTGGCGCTCACGAAACGCCGTGGTGAAATTGCAGGCATTGTTGAAACCGACCAGCTCGGCGATGTCCTGCACGCTCAGCCGGCTGTCCGCCAGCAACTCCCGCCCCTTGCGCAAGCGCGCCTCGCGCGCGTAGGCGAATACCGTGGTGCCCAGGTGCTCGCGGAAGATGCCCGACAAGCGCTTGTCATGGGTACCGACCTTGCGCGCGATCTCCGCCAGGGACGGCAGCTCGCCGAGGTTCTGCGCAATGAAACGCATCGCCGCACGCAGCATGACCTGATCGGGATCCTGCATGGATGGCGTCGGCTCGACCGGGGCTACCACTTCGTCGCGCCAAGCCAATTGCAGGTGGATGCGAATCCGCGCGAGCACTTCTTCGGCCGCGAAGGGTTTGAGCACGTAGTCGACGCCACCCAGGCTCAGGCCCTCGATACGTTCTTCGACAGCGCTGGCGGAGGACAGGAAAATCACCGGTGTGCGCTGGGTCGCCGGTGCTTCGCGCAGCAGCCGGCAGAGGGTGAACCCATCCATGCCCGGCATGCGCACATCCAGCACGATCAGATCCGGGAGCAACGCCAAGGCGCGCTGATAGCCCTGCCGCGGATCGCTGGCGACGGACAGCCGCCAAGGTTGCGCACGCAGGATGAGCAACAGCGAGCGGATGTCCTCGGGGGAGTCATCGATAACCAGAATGTGCGGCATACGATCGGCCGCCCTGCCCTCATCCACCATGCCCGTACCGCCTCCATTTGCTGATGCTACCGCCGACCACACCGAGATATCGCGCACGCATCCGGCCGAGCAAAGCCCCGATCCGCTCGAGCAAAAGTCCAAAACGAAACGGGGCGTAAGATAGCGCAAAGTTTACAACGGCAAAAACTTATCTCCGTCGTCAGGAAAGGTCGTATAGGTTTTCTATGGCATGCACAACGACGGCTTCGCATTCCCGCATGGTCCCTCGCTAAAACCGCCCCCGCCATCGGTCGAAATTTGTAGCCGCCAACCCAGCCGCCAACTAAGAAACGCCCTACAAGACCAGCGCCATCCCCCTACCGGAAAACCAGTTCAGCCCGATGGTCCCTGATGCAGATAAACGCCACAGTCACGCCTCAGGACCAAGCGACCCCCAGCAGGCCGTTGAAAAACGTAGGCGACGACTGCATGGATGCAGGAGGTAGAGCGAAGCAGGAAGCCCGAGCCGAGGCAGGCAAGACAAGGACTAGGCGTCCCCACAAAAACAGGCGAGAAACGCAGCGCAGCGAAGTAACAGCCAACGGCTGGCCCGAAGGGTGAGCGCAGCGAATCAAGCGGACTGGGCTCGCACGCGAGTTTACGAGCTGTAAATGAGCATTACTCGCTTCGCTCGCCCTTCGGGCCGCGCTGAAGCGCGTTAGCCGCAAGCGGCTTGCCGAGTCTGTTTTAAACGCCCCTTTCTTTTATCAAGAGGGCCAACGCAGGTAGTTTTCAACGGCCTGCTAGCTAAATGGAGGGATCACTTGGCAGGCGTCCAGACCACGGCCAGTGCTGCCCCAATGCTATTCACAACGACAAAAAACCATCCCCGTTGCATCCACAGCCACACAGCACTCCATCGAACAGGGCAGTAACGATGACCCAGGCCAATTTGTTGAGCGACTTGTACTGGTTCATCTGCGTGGTCGAAGCCGGCAGCTTCTCCGCCGCGGCGGACAAAATCGGCACAGCTAAATCCAGCCTTAGCCGACGAATTATGCAGCTGGAACAAAGGCTAGGCGTGCAACTGCTCAATCGAACCAGCCGCCAGTTCTCTTTGACCACGATCGGCGAACAGATCTATCGACACGCGTTGAATATGATGGCTGCGGCAGAAGCGGCAACCCACAGTGCCCAGGAGGCGCTTGACAGGCCGAGCGGAATAATTCGCATGGCGGCGCCTGGAATTCTCTTCGATTGGTTACTGGAGCAGCAGTCCGCTTTTCGTCAGACCTACCCACAGGTGACTTACGCGCTGGTGCAGGCGGATGCGCAGCTCGACCTGCGCGCGCAGCGCCTGGATCTCTCGCTGAGCCTGGGCAGCGCACCGCTGGACAGCGGCGAAATAGTCGCGCGCCCTCTGGCGCAGCTACGCAATGTAATCGTCGGCACGGCAGCTCTGCTGGCACAGCTGGGCAACCCGAAAAGCACAGCGCAACTTGACGACGATGCGTTATTGACCAGCGGCTGCCCGACGCCACAGGCCTGGCAAATGGACGGCTGGCAGCGAGATCTACAGAGCCCGGCACTCTGCGCCGATAACCTGATGGCGGTACGCGAAGCAGCGAAGTCGGGGATAGGCCTGGCATGCCTTCCACTCCATGCCTGCCGTGACGAACTGGCCCGCGGCGCCCTTACCTTGGCCTGCCCGGAAGATACGCCAGCTCCCACCACCCTGTATGCGCTCACTGCCTCGCATCGCAGCATCACTCAGAGCGCCCGCTATTTTCTGCAGGCTCTTCGATCGAGCCTGAACAGCACCGCGCCATATGGAATGGAACTTCTGAATACGCCGAGTTGGAGCGAGTGATTGCCCATCTGCCGGCGCACCGGAAAGCCGGTTCTCTACAGCACCCCCGCCGCGCGCAAGCCGGCGATCCGCTCGGCGCTCATGCCCAGCCACTGCTGCAACACCTGCTCGGTATGCTCGCCCAATAAAGGCGGGGCGTTGCGGTGCTGGATCGGCGTGGCGGACAGGCGGATCGGGCTGGCGACTTGCGGCACGCTGCCGGCCAGGGCATGCGGCAACTCGAAACGTAGACCGCGGGATTGCACCTGGGGGTCGGCGAACACCTGGGCCAGATCGTTGATCGGTCCGCAGGGCACGCCGGCCTGTTCCAGCGCGGCGATCCACTCGGCGGTGGTTTTGAACACCGTGGCCTGGCGGATCAGCGGGATCAGTTCGCCACGGTGCGCGACCCGCGCCTGATTGGTGGAAAAACGCGGATCGTCGGCCAAAGCCGTAAGGCCGGCGACCTCGCAAAACTTGCGGAACTGGCTGTCGTTGCCGACGGTGAGAATGAAGTCGCCGTCGGCCGTGGGGAAGTCCTGATAGGGCACGATGTTCGGGTGGGCGTTGCCCAGGCGTTTGGGCGCGGTACCCGTGGTCAGGTAGTTCATCGCCTGGTTGGCCAGGCAGGCGACCTGCACGTCGAGCAGCGCCATGTCGATATGCTGACCGGCGCCGGTCTGCTCGCGGCTGGCCAGGGCGGCGAGGATAGCCGCGGTGGAATACAGGCCGGTGAGGATATCGGTGAGCGCCACGCCGACCTTGACCGGGCCGGCGCCCTCTTCGCCTTCGGCGCGCCCGGTCAGGCTCATCAGCCCGCCGAGGCCCTGGATCATAAAGTCGTAGCCAGCCCGTTTGGCGTAGGGGCCGTTCTGGCCGAAGCCGGTGATCGAGCAGTAGATCAACTTCGGGTTGAGCGCTTGCAGCGTGGCGTAATCGAGGCCGTAGGCGGCCAAGCCGCCGACCTTGAAGTTCTCGATCAGGATATCGGCCTTGGCCGCCAGCTCGCGGACGATGCGCTGGCCTTCGGCCTGGGTGAAGTCCACGGTGAGCGATTGCTTGTTGCGGTTGGCGGACAGGTAATAGGCCGCCTCGCTGGTGTTTTCGCCGGCGGCGTTTTGCAGAAACGGTGGGCCCCAGTGGCGGGTATCGTCGCCGACGGCGGGGCGCTCGACCTTGATCACCTCGGCGCCGAGGTCGGCGAGGATCTGCCCGGCCCAGGGCCCGGCGAGCACGCGGGAAAGATCGAGAACGCGGATATGGGACAGGGCGCCGGGCATGGAAACTCCGTAGGGTGCGCCGTGCGCACCAGGACGTAGGATGGGTTGAGCGCAGCGATACCCATCGGATCGCGCGATGGGTTACGCCGCTTCGCGGCTAACCCATCCTACGGGCTGCTGTTTAGAAAAACGCCTGAATACCGGTCTGCGCGCGGCCGAGGATCAGCGCGTGCACGTCGTGGGTGCCTTCGTAGGTGTTGACCACTTCCAGGTTGACCAGGTGGCGGGCCACGCCGAATTCGTCGCTGATGCCGTTGCCACCGAGCATATCGCGGGCCATGCGGGCGATCTCCAGGGATTTGCCGCAGCTGTTGCGCTTCATGATCGAAGTGATTTCCACCGCCGCGCTGCCTTCGTCCTTCATCCGGCCGAGGCGCAGGCAGCCTTGCAGGGCCAGGGTAATTTCGGTCTGCATATCGGCGAGCTTCTTCTGGATCAGTTGGTTGGCGGCCAGGGGACGGCCGAATTGCTTGCGGTCCAGGGTGTATTGGCGCGCCGTGTGCCAGCAGAATTCGGCGGCGCCCAGGGCGCCCCAGCTGATGCCGTAACGCGCGGAGTTGAGGCAGGTGAACGGACCTTTCAGACCGCGCACATCGGGGAAGGCGTTCTCTTCCGGGCAGAACACGTTGTCCATGACGATCTCGCCGGTGATCGAAGCGCGCAGGCCGACCTTGCCGTGGATCGCCGGGGCGCTCAGGCCCTGCCAGCCTTTTTCCAGCACGAAACCGCGGATCTCGCCGGCATCGTCCTTGGCCCAGACCACGAAGACATCGGCGATCGGCGAGTTGGTGATCCACATCTTGGCGCCGCTCAGGCGGTAGCCGCCGTCGACCTTCTTCGCCCGGGTGACCATTGAGCCGGGGTCGGAGCCATGGTCGGGTTCGGTCAGGCCAAAGCAGCCGATATATTCGCCGCTGGCCAGTTTTGGCAGATATTTCTGCTTGGTCGCCTCGTTGCCGAACTCATTGATCGGCACCATCACCAGGGACGACTGCACGCTCATCATCGAGCGGTAGCCGGAATCGACGCGCTCCACTTCGCGGGCGATCAGGCCGTAACACACGGAGTTCAAACCGCTGCCACCGTAAACCTCGGGGATGGTCGCACCGAGCAGGCCGGTTTCGCCCATCTCGCGGAAAATCGCCGGGTCGGTCCGTTCATGGCGGAAGGCTTCCAGTACCCGCGGCGCCAGTTTGTCGGCGGCGAATTGCTGGGCACTGTCACGCACCATGCGCTCTTCTTCAGTGAGTTGCTGATCGAGCAGCAGGGGGTCGATCCAGTTGAAGCTTGCCTTGGCCATTGCGGGAACCTCAATATGTCGTGATGGGCCAAGACTAGGCCTGCTCGGGCAGCGGCGCAAACGAGGATTTCGCACTCATGTGTGCGCTTTTCGCACTCCGAAAACAATTCCGCTCAGTGCTTTGCCTATCTGGAATGCACTGCTTGCACTTAGCGCAAACCTAGCCGCTTGGCCAGGCGGCTCAGATTGGCGCGATCCACGCCCAGCTCCCGGCCGACGTCGGCCCATTTGCCCTGATGTCGCGCCAGCGCCTCGCCGATCAGACGCTTCTGGTAGGCGTCCACGGCGTCGCGCAGCAGCAGGCCCTGGGCGTCCGAAGGAACAGCTTCCACGGGCCCGATATCGGCTTCGCGTGCCACCAGCCCCAGATCCAACGCGCCGATGCTGAGGATCCGCGGGCGTTCGGCGCAGGCCGACAGGGCCTTCAAGGCGGCGCGAGCGACCAGGTGTTCCAGCTCGCGCACGTTGCCCGGCCAATCGTAGGCGAGCAGCGCCTTCTGCCCGTCGGCGGCCAGGCGCAAGCTGCGCAGACCGAGGCGCGCGCGGTTTTCTTCAAGGAAGTAGCCGGCCAGCAGCAACACATCGCGACCGCGTTCGCGCAAAGCCGGCACGCGCAGCGGGTAGACGCTGAGGCGGTGATAAAGGTCGGCGCGAAAGCGTCCGCTGCGCACCTCGTGCGCCAGGTCGCGGTTGCTCGCCGCCAGTATGCGTACATCGACGCGATGCTCGCGATCCGAGCCGACCCGTTGCAACTGCCCGCTCTGCAGCACACGCAGCAGCTTGGCCTGTACCGCCAGCGGCAGTTCGCCGACCTCATCGAGAAACAGCGTACCGCCGTCGGCCAGCTCGAATTTGCCGCTGCGCGGGCTGACCGCGCCGCTGAAGGCGCCACGCACATGGCCGAACAGCTCGCTCTCCACCAGGGTGTCCGGCAAGGCGGCGCAGTTGATGCTGATCAGCGGTCGCGTCGCCCGGGCCGAGGCGGCGTGGATGGCTTCGGCAACCAGTTCCTTGCCGACGCCGGTTTCGCCGCCGATCAGCACCGTCAGCTCACTGTCGCCGAGCAGGGCGATCTCCCGCAGCAGATCCTTGTGGCCGGCGCTCTGGCCGATCAGTTCGCGCGGGCGATGGTGATCGGCGGCCTGCTTGTAGACCTCAGCCAATTGGTGCTCGTCCTCGACGCGACGCAGCAGGCTGTTGATCCGCTCGTTGGCCATTACGGTGGCCGCGGCCAGGCTGGCGAATGCCTGCAAGGTGTTCAGGTCGACCTGGCCGTAGCGCGCCGGATCGAGCGAGTCGAGGGTCAGCAGGCCCCACAGCCGATCGTGCACGTAAAGCGGGCAGCCCAGGCAGTCGTGGACCTCCAGATGACCGCGATGGCCCTCGACCAGACCATCGTAGGGGTCGGGCAGCTCGCAGTCGGCGGCAAAGCGGCTCGGCCCGGCCTGGGCCAGCAGCGCCTGCAACCGGGGGTGTTCGGCAATCCTGAAACGCCGGCCGAGGGTATCGGCGCTGAGGCCCTGCACGGACAGCGGCACCAGCACCTCACCGTCGAGCTTGAGCAGTGCCAGCGCATCACAGGGCAGCAGCTGGCGCAAGGCGTCGAGCAGGCGCCGGTAACGCTCGGCCTCCGGCAGCTCGCGGGACAGGTCGGCGACCAGGGGGATCAGGGCGCTGAGAAGCGGATTAGTTGTCATAAGGACCATATGTAGTCATCACGACTCTAGATACAACGAGTCATAACGACACAGTAAAAAATAACTAATTGAAATGTAAGGAAATTAAATGTGGCACGTGGTTTGTAATGCTCTCGATAGAGAAACTTACCACGCTTGCCACCGGCGAGCCGAATTCACCCTGAGGAATACCCGTTTATGCTGACCACCGCGCAACGCGAACTGATCAAAGCCACCGTACCGCTGCTGGAAACCGGCGGCGAAGCCCTGACCCGGCACTTCTACCAACTGATGTTCAGCGAGTACCCGCAGGTGCAACCGCTGTTCAACCAGGCCCACCAGGCCAGCGGCGAGCAACAGCGCGCCCTGGCCAACGGCGTGTTGATGTACGCGCGCAATATCGACCGCCTGGAAGCGCTCGGCCCGCTGGTCGGGCAAATCGTCAGCAAACACGTGTCGCTGCAAATTCTTCCCGAGCACTACCCGATCGTAGGCGGCTGCCTGCTACGGGCGATTCGCGAGGTGCTCGGCGCCGAAATCGCCACCGACGCGGTGATCGACGCCTGGGCCGCGGCCTATGGCCAACTGGCGCAGATCCTCATCGACGCCGAGGAAAGCGTCTACGCGGCGAACGCCGAGGCTCCCGGCGGCTGGCGCGGGGCGCGGGCGTTTCGCCTGCTGCGCAAGGTCGCGGAAAGCGAAGAAATCGTCTCCCTCTACCTGGCGCCGGTCGATGGTGCGGCATTGCTGGATTTCCAACCGGGCCAGTACATCGGCCTGCGCCTGGAACTGGACGGCCAGGAAATGCGCCGCAACTACTCGCTTTCGGCGCGCGGCAATGGCCGCGAGTACCGCATCAGCGTCAAGCGCGAAGCCGGCGGCAAGGTCTCCAATTATCTGCATGACCATTTGCAGCCGGGCGCTACCCTCGAGCTGTTCCCGCCGGCCGGCGAATTCGTCCTGCGCCCCTCGAACAAACCCTTGGCGCTGATCACCGCCGGGGTCGGCATCACCCCGGCCCTGAGCATGCTCGAAGCGGCCCGCGACAGCGGCCGGCCGATTCATTTCATCCACTGCGCACGACATGCCGGCGTGCACGCGTTTCGCGACTGGCTGCAGAGCCAAGCCGAGCAATCGCCGCAGGTGCGCCACTATGTGTGCTACAGCGAACCGCGCGCGGGTGACCAGGGCGATGCCGAAGGTTTTCTGACGCTCGAGCAGTTGGCCGAATGGCTGCCGCAGGAGCGCGACCTGGACGCCTATTTCCTGGGCCCCAAGCCGTTTATGAGCCAGGTGAAAAATCACCTGCGCCAACTCGGGGTACCTGAAAGCCAGAGCCACTATGAGTTCTTCGGCCCGGCTAGCGTCCTGGACAGCTGAGTCGACGGCTCATTCGCATTGTGCGCAAACCTCAACCCGATATAGCTTTATGCGACTTTTCCCGCTATTCGAATGAGCTAACCGCACAATGCGCCGAAAAATCCCCAGCACCGCGGCCTTGATCGCCTTCGAATCGGCGGCGCGCCATCAGAGCTTCACCAAGGCCGCCGAAGAGTTGGCGCTGACCCAGAGCGCGATCTGCCGGCAAATCGCCGGTCTCGAAGAGTTTCTCAACGTCGAGTTGTTCCGCCGCTCGCGGCGCGGGGTCAAGCTCACCGACGCCGGGCAGTCGTATGCCCGACGGGTCGCCAGCCAACTGGATGCGGTGGAGCGCGACACCCTGGCGGTGATGGGCCAGCAGGGCGCGATGACCATCGAGCTGGCGGTGGTGCCGACCTTCGGCACCCAATGGCTGCTGCCGCGCCTGAAGGATTTCCAGCGCCTGCACCCGCAGATCACCGTCAACCTGACCAACCGCACCCGCCCCTTCCTGTTCGCCGATACCGCGTTCGATGCCGCGGTGTACTTCGGCGATGGCGACTGGTCGGGTACCAGCTCGCACCTGTTGATGCGCGAGAACCCGATGCCGGTGTGCAGCCCCGCGCTGCTCGCCGGGCAAGCGCAACTCAGCGCCGAACAGCTCGCCGAGTTGCCGCTGCTGCAACAGACCACCCGCCCCTATGCCTGGCGTCAATGGTTCGGCGCCCAGGGCATGACGGTCGCACGGGACATGAGCGGGCCGCGCTATGAGCTGTTTTCCATGCTCGCCCAGGCCGCCATGCACGAGATGGGCGTGGCGCTGATCCCACCGTTTCTGATCCAGCGCGAACTCGACGAGCAGCGCCTGGTGATAGCCGCGCCCCACAGCTATCGGAGCGACAAGGCCTACTTTCTGATCATCCCCGAGCGTAAAGCCGAATCCGCCGCGCTGCTCGCCTTGCGCGACTGGCTGGTGCGCGAAGCCCACGCCTATGCCCAGGCGCACGACCTCAGCCAAGAACGCCCGGAAACCGGCCGCGTACCGGCATAGGCGGACGCACGGGACAACCTGACCCCGTAGTCAGCAGCCCACGACCGCTACACTTGCGCGTTTCATCGGCCGCTTCGCGCGCGCCGCCGTGGTTCCGATGTCGCACCTGGAACAGCGGGCACCGCCCTGATGAACCATTATTCATGGCAAGGATCAGATTTGCCGGGATTAACCCGAGCTATTTGCCCCCGCAGCCTTACCCTGCAAGCCTTACCTCGAAAATATGGGCTATAAGAAGTCAGCGAATGACCTGTAGTCAGCCGCAGGTTTTACTCCATAACGCCTTGATGGTCTCAGGTATCGCCTGCAAAATGCCGCGCCCCGCCGAAACCCGACCCGGTTCGAGCGGGTTTGTGCTGATCCTCCCTTCGCCGGCGCGCCAACGTAGTGCGCCGGTTCATTAAAAAAGATCACGCAGGAGAATAGATGTGCACATCGGTGTTCCTCTCGAAACCCATGTCGGCGAGACGCGCGTTGCCGCGACTCCCGAGACCATCAAGAAGCTGATCGGCCAAGGCCATCAGGTCACCGTTCAAAGCGGGGCCGGCGTCAGCGCCAGCATCCCGGACAGCGCCTATGAAGCAGTGGGTGCGAGCATCGGCAGCGATGCCGCGGCCCTCGGCGCCGACCTGGTGCTGAAGGTCGTGGCGCCGAGCGACGCCGAGTTGAGCCATATGAAAACCGGCGCGGTGCTGGTCGGCATGCTCAACCCGTTCAGCAACGAGACCATCGCGCGGATGAATGCCCGCGGCATCACCGCCTTCGCCCTCGAAGCGGCGCCGCGCACTTCGCGCGCGCAGAGCCTGGACGTGCTGTCGTCGCAGGCCAACATCGCCGGCTACAAGGCCGTGTTGCTGGCGGCTCATCACTACCCGCGCTTCATGCCGATGCTGATGACCGCCGCCGGCACCGTGAAGGCCGCGCGCATTCTGATCCTCGGTGCCGGCGTTGCCGGGCTGCAGGCGATCGCCACGGCCAAACGCCTGGGTGCGGTGATCGAAGCCTCGGACGTGCGTCCGGCGGTGAAGGAGCAGATCGAATCGCTCGGCGCCAAATTCGTCGACGTACCGTTCGAGACCGACGAGGAACGCGAATGCGCCGAAGGCGTCGGTGGTTACGCCCGGCCGATGCCGGCCTCGTGGATGGAGCGCCAAGCCAAGGCGGTGCACGAGCGCGCCAAGCAGGCCGATATCGTCATCACCACCGCGCTGATTCCGGGCCGCAAGGCACCGACTCTGCTGCATGAAGCCACCGTACGGGAAATGAAGCCCGGCTCCGTGGTCATCGACCTGGCTGCGGCGCAAGGCGGCAACTGCCCGCTGACCGTCGCCGAGCAGGTGGTGGTCAGCAGCAACGGCGTGACCATCGTCGGCCACAGCAACCTGGCGGCCATGGTGCCGGCGGATGCTTCGGCGCTGTACGCGCGCAACCTGCTGGACTTCCTCAAGCTGGTCCTCGACAAGGACGGCCAGTTCCACC
>NZ_CAMPHN010000046.1 GCF_946885885.1 uncultured Pseudomonas sp. | reverse complement strand
GTCGCGTTGCCGAGCCGCTGATCACTCTGGCTAAAGAAGACAGCGTTGCCAACCGCCGTCTGGCCTTCGACCGTACTCGTTCGAAAGCCATCGTCGGCAAGCTGTTCAACGACCTGGGCAAGCGTTACGCCACCCGTCAGGGCGGTTACCTGCGTATCCTCAAGTGCGGCTTCCGCACTGGCGACAACGCTCCGATGGCTTATGTTGAGCTGGTCGACCGTCCGGTCGCTGGTGCAGCTGTAGACGCTGAGTAAGTTGCAGGTTGTATAAGAAACCGGGCCTTGGCCCGGTTTTTTGTTGTCTATGTGAAAGATAAAAACTATTGAATTATTGCATTCAATGTATTGGCTCTAACAAGAGCGCAGGTCTACTCTTCTTTCATCGCCTGCCAGGGTGTCCACTCGCTACAAGGTGGCAACTGATCCAGTCCCCAGTGGCGACGATAGCCAATGATTTCATCGGTACTCGGTCTCCATGTCGGATCGGGTAATGGAATGCAAACCATCCAAGGTAGAGAAGATATGACAACCGAAAGCAAATGCCCGTTTTCCGCTGGCGCCCCCAAGCAAAGCGCTGCCGGCAGCAACTCGAACCGTGATTGGTGGCCAAATCAGCTGAACCTGAAACCGCTGTACCAGAATTCCTCGCTGGGCGATCCCTTGGGCAAGGGATTCAATTACGCCGAAGCATTCAAGAGTCTCGACCTGAACGCTGTGAAGCA
Source organism: uncultured Pseudomonas sp. (assembly GCF_946885885.1). The sequence continues at coordinate 28,658 of NZ_CAMPHN010000046.1, read as the reverse complement.
AGACCTGCAGGCGCTGATGACGGATTCGCAAGACTGGTGGCCGGCCGACTTCGGTCACTATGGGCCTCTGTTCATTCGCATGGCCTGGCACAGTGCTGGTACCTACCGGACCGGCGATGGTCGCGGCGGCGCGGGCTCCGGCAGTCAGCGTTTCGCCCCGCTGAACAGCTGGCCCGACAATGTCAACCTGGACAAAGCGCGCCGGCTGCTGTGGCCGATCAAGCAGAAGTACGGGCAGAAGATTTCTTGGGCCGATCTTATGATCCTCACCGGTAACGTCGCGCTGGAGTCGATGGGCTTCAAGACCTTCGGTTTCGCCGGCGGTCGCCAGGACATCTGGGAGCCGGAAGAGCACATCTATTGGGGCTTGGAAAAATCCTGGCTGGAAGACAAGCGCTACTCCGGCAATCGCGAGCTGGAAAATCCTCTCGCCGCGGTGCAGATGGGGCTGATCTACGTCAACCCGGAGGGGCCGAACGGCAATCCGGACCCGCTCGCCGCCGCGCGGGATATCCGCGAGACGTTCGCGCGTATGGCGATGGACGATGAGGAAACGGTCGCGTTGATCGCTGGCGGTCACACCTTCGGCAAAACCCATGGCGCAGGCGATGCCGCGCATGTCGGTGCCGATCCCGAGGCGGGAGAGATCGAGGCCCAAGGCTTTGGCTGGAAGAGTAGTTTTGGCAGTGGTCACAGTGGCGATACCATCAGCAGCGGCCTGGAAGTGACCTGGACCACCACCCCGACCCAGTGGAGCAATAACTTCTTCGAGAACCTGTTCGGCTACGAGTGGGAGCTGAGCAAAAGCCCGGCCGGTGCGCACCAATGGGTTGCCAAGGGCGGCGCCGGTGCCGGAACCATTCCCGACGCCCACGACCCGTCCAGGCGGCATGCGCCGAGCATGCTGACCACGGACCTGTCGCTGCGTATGGATCCGGCTTACGAGAAGATATCCAGGCGCTTCTTGCAGAACCCGGATCAGTTCGCCGATGCATTTGCCCGGGCCTGGTTCAAGCTGACCCACCGCGATATGGGCCCGCGTGCCCGTTACCTCGGCCCGGAGGTTCCGGCCCAGGAGTTGATCTGGCAGGACCCGATTCCAGCGCTCGATCATGCGCTGATCGATGAACTGGATATCGACCACCTAAAGGCGAAGATCCTGGCGGCCGGTCTGTCCGTGGCGGAGCTGGTTTCGACTGCCTGGGCCTCGGCTTCCACCTTCCGCAGCTCGGATAAACGCGGCGGCGCGAACGGGGCACGTATCCGCCTGGCCCCACAGAAGGACTGGGAGGCTAACCAGCCCGCGCAATTGGCACGGGTGCTGAAGGTGCTCGAGGGCATTCAAGCCGCATTCAACAGTGCGCAGTCGGGCGGCAAAAAGGTTTCGCTCGCCGACCTGATCGTACTGGCTGGCGGTGTGGGGGTTGAACTGGCGGCGAAGAACGCCGGCCAGACCGTCACCGTGCCTTTTGCGCCTGGCCGTATGGATGCTTCGCAAGAGCAAACCGATATCGAAGCTTTCACGGTGCTGGAGCCGATTGCCGATGGTTTCCGTAACTACCTCAAGGGCCGCTTCAGCGTGCCGGCCGAGGAGCTGTTGGTGGATCGGGCGCAGTTGTTGAGTCTCACGGCACCCGAGATGACGGTTCTGCTGGGTGGGTTACGGGTATTGGGTAACCATGTCGGACAAGCTGTCGGGCAAGCCGCGCATGGCGTCTTTACTCAGCGCCCCGGCACCTTGACCAATGACTTCTTCGTCAATCTGCTCGATATGCGCACGACCTGGACGGCGCTGTCGGACGCCAAGGATGTGTTCGAAGGGCGTGACCGCAGCACGGGCGCGCCGAAGTGGACCGGTACCCGTGTCGATTTGTTGTTCGGCTCGAACTCGCAGTTGCGGGCGTTGGCCGAGGTCTATGCCTGCGCGGACGCCCAGGAGAAGTTCGTCCGCGACTTCGTCGCGGCCTGGACCAAGGTGATGAATCTCGACCGCTTCGACCTGGGCTGATTCCTGCCCGGGGGTATCGATGGCTTTCGCAGCGTCTCCTGTTTACGGAGGCGTTGCGCTTTTCGCTTGACCCGAAGGGGCGGGGCGCGGAGCATTCGAGAGTCCCGCAGTAGGTAGTAAGGATTCCGGCATGAAAGGCCATATAGAAGTTATCGATTATCTGAAAATGCTGCTCAAGAGCGAGCTGGCGGCGCGCGACCAGTATTTCGTGCATTCGCGTCTGTATGAGGATTGGGGCTTCGGCAAGCTCTATGAGCGGATCAACCATGAAATGGAAGAGGAAACCCAGCACGCCGACGCCATCCTCAAGCGCATCCTGTTTCTCGAAGGCACGCCGGATATGGTTGCGGATGCGTTCGTCTTCGGTCAGACGGTACCGGAAATGCTCAAGCTCGACCTGGCGCTGGAGTATCACGTGCGCGCGGCGCTGAGCAAAGGCATCGCCCTGTGCGAGCAGCACCGGGACTACCAGACCCGCGACATCCTGCTGGTTCAGCTCAAGGACACCGAAGAGGATCATGCCTATTGGCTGGAGACCCAGTTGGGGTTGATCGACAAGCTTGGCCTGGAGAACTACCTGCAAGCGCAGATGTAAACAGGCTCGCCGGTACCGATGAAAAGGCTATGCCCCAGTAGTGTGTTGCGTTCAGGCTTGGGCGCTTAAGTGTGAAGGATCCGACCTCGTAGGGTGACGCGGGGCCGCCTAGGCCGTGCGCACCAGCGCTGGCTGCAGACTCTTGGTGCGCACGGCGCACCCTACCTATTGTGGCCCTTGCAAGCAGGACCACTCTTCCCCGAACACCCCATGGAACATAACTGGTACAGAGCCATGAAAAAGCCCCGAATATATTTCGGGGCTTTTTCGTTTCAGGCTATTCGTCGTGTGGGTCGGGCAAGGGTTCGTCGACTTCCTGGCCGGGGCGCAGCAGGTGCTCCGCTTCGGCCGGATCCTCAGTCAGCAGGCTGCCGTCGGCAGTGGCCACGAGCACTGCTTCGAGCATCTCCCTGACGTTGTTGCGCAGCATGCCAATGGATTTTTGCCCGCGGCTGTTCAGCCCGGTTATCTCCATCAGGATGCTACCGCCCAGCGGTCCTTCGGCACCCTTGGCCAAGCGCTCGCTGGCCAGTAGCGCATACGCGTTGCGGGCAATGCCGGGCTCGCCGCCGCCACGGCGAATGCTGCCGTCCGGGCGCTGGTAGTAATAGTTGGTGACCTCCATATGGCCGATTTCCATGGAGCGTTTCTTCATTACCAGGGCCATCTGCTTCGACAGGTCGACCGCTTCTTCAGCGACGTCGGCGTTGGTTGGCCAGGCGATCGAGGCGGTTACCTGGCGTCCGGGACGATTGGCTTCGGGGTCGGCATCGTCGAGTACGACGGCGGGGTTCTGGTTGTGTACATCGACCATCCACATGGGCTGGTAGCGTTCATAGGCGCTGCGGACCGCCGCGGCTTCCGGTACCGGGTTCCGAGTCGGGTTGAAATGAAGCTGGTCGGCCAGCCCGGGGTTGCAGAGGATCTGGGTGCTCTGGCTCCAATCCGGCCAGTGGTAGCGGTTGATGTCGTAGCTCCATTTGCGCGGGCCACTCTCCAGCGTATACACCGTGACATTGGCGCCGAGGCCTTGGTCGAGCTTGGCGGGGTCCAGGCTACCGTCCGCCCGCAGGCAACTGGCGGTGGTTTGCGGCGCGCTGAAATCGACATTGCCACGGGTGGCGAGCGCCGTTCCGTCAGGGTTGACGCGGGGAATGAACAGCACCTGCAGGTTGGCCAGCACCTGCTCGGAGAAGGCGCCGCCCGACGCCAGTTTGCGAATCAGGTCGAGGGCCGCTTCGGTGCCGTGGGGTTCGTTACCGTGTTGCTGGGTGATGATCATCACCGCCGGTTTATCCGGTTTGCCCAGGCGCGCCAGCCAGATCGGCCGGCCCTCGCCGCTGATGCCGGTCTGTTCCAGGCTGAGTACGCCGCCGGAGCGACGCGCCACGCCGGCGAGTTGGTCGTACAGCTGGGCGTTGCTCATAAAGCCTTCGAGCGAGACCTGTTGTTGCTCGTTGAGCCAAGGGCCATTCGGTTGGGAAGCAGTGACAATCGTGGGGGTAAGACCTGCGCCAAGCAGGACGGCAGCTAAAGTCAGGCGCATCGGAACTCTCCTTGTGAAAGACGGGATGTCCCGCCAGCACCGCCCGGGGGACTCCAGTTTGACCTGGCCCGGGCAGAGAGGTTGCCTTGCTTGGCCTTTACTCGGTGGCGCGGTCCCTTTCCAGCAAGGGTTTGAGGAAATAACCGGTATGCGATTGCGGCATTTCGGCGACTTCTTCCGGGGTGCCGCACGCGATGATCTGGCCACCCTTGGAGCCGCCTTCGGGGCCGAGGTCGACCAGCCAGTCGGCGGTCTTGATCACGTCCAGATTGTGCTCGATCACCACCACGGTGTTGCCGTGGTCGCGCAGGCGATGCAGCACGTCGAGCAATTGCTGGATATCGGCGAAGTGCAGGCCGGTGGTCGGCTCGTCGAGGATATACAGGGTCTTGCCGGTGTCGCGCTTGCTCAGCTCGCGGCTCAGTTTGACCCGCTGCGCCTCGCCGCCGGACAGGGTGGTCGCGCTCTGCCCCAGCTTGATATAGGACAGGCCCACGTCCATCAATGTTTGCAGCTTGCGCGCCAGGGCCGGTACGGCATCGAAGAACGCGCGCGCTTCTTCGATGGTCATGTCCAGCACTTCGGTGATGTTCTTGCCCTTGTACTTCACTTCCAGGGTTTCGCGGTTGTAGCGCTTGCTCTTGCACACATCGCAGGGCACGTAGATGTCCGGCAAAAAGTGCATCTCGACCTTGATCAGGCCGTCGCCCTGGCAGGCTTCGCAGCGCCCGCCCTTGACGTTGAAGGAGAAGCGCCCTGGGCCATAACCGCGCGAACGCGACTCCGGCACGCCAGCGAACAGCTCGCGGATCGGGGTGAACAGGCCGGTGTAGGTCGCCGGGTTGGAGCGCGGGGTGCGGCCGATCGGGCTCTGGTCGATGTCCACCACCTTGTCCAGGTGTTGCAGGCCGTCGATGCTGTCGTGGGCGGCGGCTTCCAGGGTGGTGGCGCCGTTCAGCGCGGTGGCGCTGAGGGGGAATAGGGTGTTGTTGATCAGCGTCGATTTGCCCGAGCCGGACACGCCGGTGACGCAGGTCAGCAAGCCGACCGGAATCTCCAGATCGACATTGCGCAGGTTGTTGCCGCGTGCGCCCTTGATTTTCAGCATGGCTTTTTTGTTGCGCGGCGTGCGCTTGGCCGGCACTTCGATCTTCACCCGGCCGGAAAGGTATTTGCCGGTCAGCGAATCCGGGTGGGCCATGACCTCGGCGGCGGTGCCCTGGGCGACGATCTGGCCGCCATGCACGCCGGCGCCGGGGCCGATATCCACCACATAGTCGGCCAGGCGGATGGCGTCTTCGTCGTGTTCGACGACTATCACCGTGTTGCCGATATCGCGCAGGTGTTTCAGAGTGCCGAGCAGGCGCTCGTTGTCGCGTTGGTGCAGGCCGATCGAAGGTTCGTCGAGAATGTACATGACCCCGACCAGGCCGGCGCCGATCTGACTGGCCAGGCGGATGCGTTGCGCCTCGCCGCCGGACAGGGTGTCGGCGCTGCGGTCCAGGGTCAGGTAGTCGAGGCCGACATTGACCAGGAACTGCAAGCGCTCGCGGATTTCCTTGAGGATCTTCTCGGCGATCTCGCCGCGGCGGCCGCTCAGCGCGAGGCTGGCGAAATAATCGGCGGCGTCGCCGATCGGCATGCCGGTGACCGCCGGCAGGGTTTTCTCGCCGACCCATACATGCCGCGCTTCGCGGCGCAGGCGCGTACCGCGGCAATCCTGGCAAGCCTGGGTGCTGAGGAACTTGGCCAGCTCTTCGCGCACGCTGGTCGACTCGGTCTCGCGGTAGCGGCGTTCCAGGTTCGGCACTATGCCTTCGAAGGGGTGCGAGCGTTTGACGATATCGCCGCGGTCGTTGAGGTACTTGAAGTCGATGTTCTGCGTGCCGCTGCCGAACAGGATGCACTTCTGGTGTTCGGCGCTGAGGTCGTCGAACGGCATTTCCAGGCTGAACCCGTAATGGTTGGCCAGGGAGCCGAGCATCTGGAAGTAATAGACGTTGCGCCTGTCCCAGCCGCGGATCGCGCCTTCGGCCAGGGTCAGCTCGCCGTTGACCAGGCGCTTGGTGTCGAAGAACTGTTTCACCCCCAGGCCATCGCAGGTCGGGCAGGCGCCGGCCGGGTTGTTGAACGAGAACAGCTTGGGCTCCAGCTCGCTGATCGAGTGGCCGCACACCGGGCAGGCGAAACGCGCGGAGAAGATGATTTCTTCGCCTTCTTCTCCTTCCATAGGCGCGATCAGGGCGAGACCATCGGCCAGCTTGAGCGCGGTTTCGAAGGATTCGGCCAAACGCTGCTGCAGATCGCCGCGGGCCTTGAAGCGGTCGACCACGGCATCGATGCTGTGCTTTTTCTGCTTATCTAGCTTGGGCAGTTCGTCCAGCTCGTAAATCTTGCCGTTGACCCGTACGCGGACGAAGCCCTGGGCACGCAACTCGTCGAAGATCGCCAAATGCTCGCCCTTGCGCTCGCGCACGATCGGCGCCAGAAGCATCAGCTTGCTGCCTTCGGGCAGCGCCAAGACCTGGTCGACCATCTGGCTGATGGTCTGCGCTTCCAGCGGCAGATCGTGATCCGGGCAGCGCGGGATACCGGCGCGGGCATACAGCAGGCGCAGGTAATCGTAGATCTCGGTGATGGTGCCAACGGTGGAGCGCGGGTTGTGCGAGGTGGATTTCTGCTCGATGGAAATCGCCGGCGACAGGCCTTCGATGGTGTCGACATCGGGCTTTTCCATCATCGACAGGAACTGCCGGGCATAGGCCGACAGCGATTCGACATAACGGCGCTGACCTTCGGCGTAGAGCGTGTCGAACGCCAGCGACGACTTGCCGGAGCCGGACAGGCCGGTTATCACGATCAGCTTGTCGCGCGGCAGGGTCAGGTCGATGTTTTTTAGGTTATGGGTGCGCGCACCCCGGATCAGAATCTTGTCCACAAACAACGGCCTCGCATGGCGGGCGGAAAACCATCGAGTATACGGCCCCAGGCGGCGGGGCGGCAAAGCGTCACTGCTGTGCCATCGCTAATGGGACTGCTAGAATCGCCGACTATTTCGACAAGGCGTTTTCCATGCACGACCCGCACAACGAGCGCATGAGTGGCAGCGAAACCCGTGCGGCCGGTGGGCTGGCGCTGGTGTTCGCATTCCGCATGCTCGGTATGTTCATGGTGTTGCCGGTATTGGCGACCTATGGCATGGAGCTGACCGACAGCACGCCCGCGTTGATCGGTTTGGCGATCGGCGCCTATGGCCTGACCCAGGCGTTCCTGCAGATGCCCTTTGGCATGCTCTCCGACCGTATCGGGCGCCGGCCAGTGATCTATGCCGGCTTGTTGATCTTCGCCGCCGGCAGCGTGCTGGCGGCGAACGCCGATTCGATCTGGGGCGTGATCGCCGGTCGCGTGCTGCAAGGCGCCGGGGCGATTTCCGCGGCGGTGATGGCACTGCTCTCCGATCTGACCCGCGAGCAACACCGGACCAAGGCCATGGCCATGATCGGCATGAGCATCGGCCTGTCGTTCGCCGTGGCCATGGTGGTCGGGCCGTTACTGACCCGGGCATTCGGTTTGTCCGGGCTGTTCTGGGCCACCGGTGCCATGGCCTTGCTCGGCATCCTTATAGTCGCAGGCCTGGTGCCGAACTCGGCCGGCCCTTTACGGCATCGCGAGTCCGGGGTGGCTAAACAGGCGCTGCTGCCGACCCTGCGCAACCCCGATCTGCTGCGTCTGGATTTCGCCATTCTGGCCCTGCACGCCATTCTTATGGCCAGCTTCATCGCCCTGCCGTTGGCGCTGGTGGCGCAGGGCGGTTTGCCCAAGGAAGAACATTGGTGGGTGTACCTGACCGCGCTGCTGGTGGGCTTCTTCGGCATGGTGCCATTCATCATTTATGGTGAAAAACAGCGGCGGATGAGGCACATACTGATTGGTGCGGTGGCGGTGTTGCTGCTCTGCGAGCTGTACTTCTGGTCGTTCGGCAGCAGTTTGCGCGCGTTGGTGCTGGGCACCGTGGTGTTCTTCACCGCGTTCAATCTGCTGGAGGCATCCTTGCCTTCGCTGATCAGCAAGATCGCTCCGGCCGGCGGCAAGGGCACGGCGATGGGCGTGTACGCCACCAGTCAATTTCTCGGTGCGGCCCTGGGCGGCATTCTCGGCGGCTGGCTGTATCAGCATTACGGCTTGTCGGGCGTGTTCCTGGGTTGTGCGGCCATGGCTCTTCTTTGGCTGGGCTTTGCTGTTACTATGCGCGAACCGCCTTATGTCACCAGCCTGCGCCTGCCGCTTTCAGCCGCGGCATTGTGCGAAGTGGGGCTGGCCGAGCGTTTACAGGCTGTGCCCGGAGTGGCGGATGCCGTGGTGGTGGCCGATGAAGCGGCCATCTATATCAAAGTCGATACCCAACAATTGGATCGCACGTCCCTTGAGCGCCTCATCGCCGGCGCCGACGACGTGAAAGCCTAGGAGAACGTTATGGCCCGTGGGGTTAACAAAGTCATTCTGGTCGGTACCTGCGGACAGGACCCGGAAACCCGCTACCTGCCGAGCGGCAACGCGGTCACCAACCTGAGCCTGGCGACCAGCGAACAGTGGACCGATAAGCAGACCGGTCAGAAGGTCGAGAAAACCGAGTGGCACCGCGTGTCGCTGTTCGGCAAGGTTGCCGAGATCGCCGGCGAGTACCTGCGTAAAGGTTCGCAGGTCTACATCGAAGGCAAGCTGCAAACCCGCGAGTGGGAAAAAGACGGCATCAAGCGTTACACCACCGAAATCATCGTCGACATGCAGGGCACCATGCAGCTGCTCGGCGGCCGTCCGGACAATGCCGGTGGCGATTCCGCCCCGCGTCAGCAACGTCCGGCCCCGCAGCGCGCGCCGCAACAGCAAGCGCCGCGTCCGGCCCCGCAGCAGGCTGCCCAGCCAGCGCCGGACTACGACAGCTTCGACGACGACATCCCGTTCTAGTCCCCACCAAAGCGTAATCTGTAAACAAAATCCCGGTAAGCCTTGAGCTTATCGGGATTTTTTGTTTACGCCTTTCTTGAAAACAGAAGCTACGCTGTTAGCTATCTGATACCTGATTGGAGCGTAAACAATGCCCCACGGTTACAGAGTAAAAAACATTACCCTCGCCTCAGGAGAACGTTTACCGGTTCTTCTCGATCTGGACGGGGTGCCTGTGTTCGCCCCGATGGTATTTGTACTTGCGGAAGTGCGTGGAAAGAACAGGGCGGCTAACACCATTGCCATTGTTCTCCGTAGTGTGATGGTCTTCCTTTTGTTTCTTCATCTCCGCCGTATCGATTTTGAATCGCGGCTTATCGCAGGTGAGTTTTTATCGCTAGCTGAGGTGGAGGATTTGGCACGTTTCTGTCGATTACCCCTTACTCAATTGGCCGCGCTATCAGAAGAGCGTGAGGGCTCGCCCCCAAAAGTACTGACTATTGAGAAAGTGCGTATGGGCCCGCAGAGGGTTTTGCTCGCTGAGGTTGCACCAGAGGTAGCGGCGAACCGGCTGCGATATATCCGGATGTATCTCCAGTGGCTTGCGGAAGAAGCTCTGGGCCGTCATGGCCTGGCTCCATTGTCAGCCGCACGGCTGGGAGACTTGTCTAGGCGAGTGGCCGAGGCGATAGACTCACGCATCCCGCACAGGTCAGGGGGGAACACATTAAGCCAGCGTGAGGGACTGCCTGAGGAGTCAGTAGCGGAGCTGCTGCGAATTATCGATCCTCAGTCTCCTGATAATCCGTGGCGTGACCCGCATACGCGCTACCGGAATGCCCTGCTTATTCAATGGCTATTGAACCTGGGGCTTAGAGTTGGGGAAGCTTTGGGGGTGAGGGTTAGTGATATTGTGGCCTATCGTAAGGAAGTCACAATCCATCGGCGTGCCGATGACCCCGATGACCCACGACGTTATCAGCCGCAGACGAAGACCCGGGCACGGATACTTCCTCTTGGTGAGGCACTCCTTTCGGAGACGCAGGCCTACATTTTGAGTTATCGCAGTGCATTGCCCTACTCAAAAAAACATCCATATCTGTTCGTCGCCAGTCGTACTGGACAGCCTATGAGCCAATCGGCCATTGGGAGGCTATTTAAGGATCTGTGCGAAAAATCCCCATCGTTGCTCCAAGGGCTCTCCGCGCACTTATTGCGACACACATGGAACGACGCATTTTCTAAGAAAATGGATGAAAAAGGCGTAACCCCCGAGAACGAGCGTCAGGCTCGTAGCTATCTAATGGGGTGGTCGCCTACATCAGATACTGCTGCTACTTATACACGTCGGTACGTCCGTAATAAAGCCAAAGAGATTTCGCTTGAGTTACAAGGCCAACTTGTGAGTAGGACGAATAACGATGGATAGACAGGTGGCAACCGGAAGCTGGGAGGCAATTCCAGAATTGCCTGCCGTGGCTTTGACGCGGTCCGGTGTTGAGTTATATCCACGCAAAGATAGATGGGTTTACCGTGACACAACGATGGCCATGAGCCTGAACTTTGCTGCTTGGCCTGCTACAGCATCGTTCGTCACGTCGGCGAAACTCACGCTGCTGTGGTATGCAGCGAATATGTCGCCATCGCACGTGAAAAATATGTTCGAACGGCTGGGGCACTATGTGAGGACCATGTGCGCCAGTCGGGATACCCCGTTAGCAGAAATAAACAGCCATGACCTTATCAGTTATAGAGCTATGTTGAGCGACAACACGCTATGGTATCTCGGCAATATATCTGGCTTGTTGCAACGGTGGCGCGCCCTCGGATACCCAGGAGTGACTGCCGATGCAGTTTCATTGCTTAAGCAGATTCGAACCAGAGGTAACCGAAAGGGAGAGGCTGTACTGACACATGACCCGTTTCACGGCCCATTCACAGACATCGAATGGGGAACTCTTCAGTCGGCTCTCGATAGGGCTTATGATGATGGTGAGGTTGATCAAGAAGTTTATTTATTAACATATCTGTTTATGGCTCTCGGGCAGCGTTCTGTACAGTATGCATCTTTAAAAGTGTGTGATGTTGGTGTTGCATCTGCTCAAGATGGAACAGTTATCTATACACTTCGAGTTCCCAGGGCGAAGCAGCGTAATCAGTTGTCTCGCGCAGAGTTTAAAGACCGAGTGCTTGTTTCACATGTCGGTAAAGTTTTGGTGCGGCACCGGGATGATGTTTATAAGAGGTTCCAGCGGCGCTTGTCAGACCCCTCGAAGGCACCGTTATTCCCTGCAAGGCGCCAATTTGGTAGTTACCCAGATGGATTTGAGTATCACCGTACAGGTCCTTCGCTCGGTCTCATGCTGCGTGTTGGCCTTAGTAAGTTATCTGCGATGTCTGAGCGCACGGGGCGGCCATTGCACGTCACTGCCGTCCGGTTTCGTCGCACCGTAGCCACCAGGGCAGTCATTGAAGGCCACGGAGAGCTGATCATCGCTGAACTATTGGACCACACCGACACGCAAAATGTGGGAGTTTACATAGAGGCTCGGCCTGAAATTCTGGAACGGATTGATCGTGCGTTGGCGTTGCAACTTGCACCAATAGCACAGGCCTTTGCCGGAATGATTATCCAAAACGAGTCTCATGCCAGGCGTGCCGGTGACCCGAGCAGTCGGGTATGCGACCCTAGATTCGATCCTTCGATGAAGCCCATGGGTAATTGCGGAAAACATGGCTTTTGCGGATTTTCCGCACCAATTGCTTGTTACACCTGCGTCAATTTCCAGCCTTGGGCAGATGGCCCTCACGAGGATGTGTTGGAGTTTCTGCTTGGGGAGCGTGATCGTCTTGCGTCACAAACCGACATGCGTATTGCATCGGTGAATGACCGCACTATCTTGGCGGTCGCAGAAGTGGTACGTCGTTGTGAGGAAATACGGAGCGGAAAGGCGGATTGCAATGGATGATATCGTCCTATTTACTCCGTTGGTCGAACTCGATGCCGCGGCGAATCTGCAAGGATTTATCGACATGTGTCGAGACAAGCTTACAGTCTTCGGTGCAAATCTCCCCTTTCAGGATAATGTTTGGGATGTAACGGATTCAGTGGCAATCAAAGGGCAAGGAAACAAGCGGGAGCGTATTACGTTTTCCAACGCAGCCACGGTTGGCACCAACGCGCAAAAAATAATGCGAGAGCCGTTTCTTTCATTCGCCAAGGCATATCTGCGCTACATGCACGGAATGCGTCCAACTAAGGTGATTCACAATAGGGTGGCCGCGCTTAGGGCTATCGAAGCTGCCTTGTCAGAAAGAGGTGAAGCTCTTAGTCCTGTTCGTATCGATTCGCACATTCTTAATCGAGCTGCGCAAATAGTCGCTGATAGGTTCAGCGATGGAGCTGCGTACCGAGTGGCTGGGCAAATTGAGCTCTTGGCGGCCTTTATGGCCGAGAATCGTCTTCTCGCTATTCCGGTCCGTTGGCGTAACCCTGTCAAGCGTCCCAGCACTGCTGTTCGCGTTGGTAAGGAATTTGACGAAAGACGTTCGAAGAAAATGCCCTCTTCAGCCGCTCTTGAGGCACTGCCCCAAATTTTCAGGGCGGCCGTTGAGCCTGTGGATGTGATTACGGCTTCAGTTGCTGCGGTTCTACTCGCAGCACCTGATCGTATTGGCGAAGTTCTATCGCTTCCAGAATGTTGCGAGGTTCATGAGCCGATGAAGGGGGGAGAGGATGCATACGGCTTGCGTTGGTGGCCAGCAAAGGGGGCAGAGCCGATGGTCAAGTGGCTGGTGCCTTCCTTGGCGACGGTTGTTAAGGACGCACTACGAAAAATCCGATCTGTGACCGAAGAAGCTCGGCGTATCGCTAAATGGTATGAGCAGTATCCTCGCCAGATATACCTGACGAATGATGTCTCGCACCTGCGTGGTCGGGAGTGGTTATCGCTGGCGGAAATTGCCGAAATAATGGGCTTCCGACAGGGAAATGCCGCTCGGAGCTGGTGTAAAGCGGAGGGCATTAAGCTTGAGCGGCGTCATGGGCTCGGGAGATTAGCATTCGCACGGTTCCTAGATGTGGAACGATCGGTGCTAGGTATGCTGCCCAGTGGTTTCCCTGTCTTCGATAAGACAACTGGACTGAAATACAGCGATGCGTTGTTCATTATGCGACGCAATGAGCTAGGAGCGCAGCGTGGCACATACCGCTGCATGATTGAGCCCATTGGTATCGGACAGATAAATACGGGCCTCGGTAGTCGTTCGAACTTTGGGTTCCAGTCGATCTTTGATCGTTTTGGCTTTGTCGAGCTGGATGGTAGCCCTATAGTGGTCACCAGCCACAAATTTCGCCATTACCTGAACACACTTGCGCAAGCTGGTGGCCTGAGTCAGTTGGATATCGCCAAGTGGTCGGGGCGTAGAGACGTCAGACAGAATGAGGCATACGACCATGTTACGCCTGAGCAAATGCTTCAGAAAATTCGAGGTGCTGTAGGCGAAGAACAGATGTTCGGTTCGCTGGTCGAGCTCCCGAAGAAGGTGATGATTCGTCGTGACGAATTTGCACGTTTAGTGATTCCTACTGCACACACCACCGATCTCGGCTACTGCATCCATGACTACACGTCTTCGCCCTGTCAATTGCACTTGGACTGTATCAACTGCCAGGATTTGGTATGTGTGAAAGGTGATGTCAGAAAGACGGCCATGCTGCGGCGACGGCTCGCTGAGTCTCGCGATTTGCTATGTAAGGCAGAAACCGCAAGAGAAGACGGATATTCGGGAAGTGATCGATGGATCGAACACCATCGCTCGACAGTGGAGCGATACTCGAAATTGAACTCCATCATGGAGGATCCCACGGTGCCGGAGGGAGCGGTGATTCAATTGGCACCTCCGATAGCTCCAACCCGCATCAAGCGAGAAAAAGTGCGTCGGCTTCCTGTCCAGACGGATGATGCGCAAGTGGGTTTACCGGCCGAAATAAGAGCGCTGATGGAGGAGTGATATGGCCCGTCAATCCAGGGGGGCTGCTGCCCGGAGGGGAAAAAATCTTACAGACGAAGCCATTGCAACGGTAGTTAGAATTCTAGATGACTGGGACGGGAAGCTTACCTGGGAGCTGTTGATTGAGGCCTTGGTGCCCAGGCTGCATTACAGGTATACAAGGCAAGCTTTACACAAGCACCACCGCATCCGTGCGGCATATACATTGCGTAAAGAGTCTCTGAGGGGCTCCAGTGATGGCTCTGTTCAAATAGCCGCCGGGGAGCTTGGAGAGTGTCTGGCACGTGTAGCTAGACTAGAGGCGGAGAACCTGCGACTTGAAGCCGAGAATCAGCGATTGCTTGAGCAGTTTGTAATGTGGGCCTATAACGCCCACACGCGGGGACTTAGTAAAGATTTTCTGAGTCAGCCGCTACCGCGTGTAAATCGGGGCCAAACAATCGACTCTCCACGAAAAGTGGCGTCGGCAAAAAAAACGCAAACGTAATGCACGTGGCGGGTTTGCTGGCATTTCTCGCCAAGTGCCGCGGTCATTGCATCGCTTGTTGGAGTTCGTCCCTTATCCGATCCAGAACCTTCTCGACTTCGGTCGATGAGGTTTTCAGTAGATAGCTATAGATGAGGATGGTTGCTGGGTGAATGCCCATCGCCGCACCAATTTCGTCGAGCTTATCGATCGTCGGGCTCTTCAAACCCCGTTCAAGCGTGCTGAGATAGGTTCTGCTGCTTACGTCGGAGAAATCCTCCTGAGTGAGCCCTTGGCTCATTCTGAGCTGCTTCAGAGCCTGCCCGAATGCTTGTTTCAGTTCCATTTGCCAGCCTCGCAAAAGGAACGATGAGGCCTGCGTGAGCTCTTTAGGGCTACAATCTATAGTGTTCATTGTCCGGAGCTGCGGCATGTTCAGAACACATCTGCAGGCAGAGGTGAAAGGAGCCGTTGCGTTCGGCGATGGTCTTCGCGTGTGGCGCTACGTCGAGCAGGCAATCCAGTGCCCATGGCTTTATGTCTGCTGGACGGAGAAGAGTGGCGAGGTAACCCTCAGCAGCATGCTGATGGTTGCAGATATGTCGTTGTTCGAAGACATGTTGGCCCGGCAGACCGAGAGGCTGCGCGTGGAGAATGTGCTGCTTGTAAGCCCAAAGCATCTCAATCGAAGCGCTAGCTGGCTGATGGAGGGGCTTGTGGAGCTATGCGAGGCAATCGGCCCTGCATGCGAGCACCTGGCTTATGTCTATAGGCTGGAAGGTGGTAGCAGCTACTGGGACGGATACGTGCAGGATCCGCAGCATACTCCGCTTCGAGTGATTTACTCGCGGAGCTGATTGTGCGGAGGTGGCCATGAATCTAGACCAACAGGATGAAGTGTCTGTCCTTCAGCTAACGGAGGCGATCTGTTCGCGGAGCCCACGAGAGGTTCCTGAAGATGCCCTAGCCGATTTCGCAAAACAGGTTTGGTATGGAGAGCTGAATCTAGTCGTTCTGCTTGGGGAGCACCTTGTGCGATCAGACATGGCCGATGAGCAACGGCGAAGGCTGCTCTACGTTATAGATCGGCTGATTTGTTACCCCTGCATACTGCGCTCGAAGGCAACCCAGCTACGGACGGTTTTGAAGGAGTGGGCTGAGCTGAAGCCTACACATCCAACCACCAACGCTATCGAGCTCGCTGGCCGGCACATGCTGGATAAGAAGGCCTTCGAGTGGGGCCTAGAAGAGGACATCACACCGCAGATGAAGTCAGTGCTGCAGTACCAGACTCGTCATTACGCGGCATCCTTGGGAAAAGCCACGGGTTATAGCGAGAAGGGTTGAGGAATTATTTGGTGTTAGCCCCTAGCATCCCTGCCGGGCTCGTCTTCTGGAACACGAAAGCGCCAGTACCTATCCGGTTTAACCCAGACAACAGTAGTCTCAGTCAACTTGCGGAATGCAGCTAGTACTGCTTTGCCGATGACCAGATTGCCATCGCTGTTCTCAGTAAGCAGATCATCTCGTCCAGCGTTGACTAAATAATCCACTACATCATCCTGATAGATGCACATTTCGCGCTCAAGCTGGGCGAGCATCCAGTGCGCGATTGAGTCGGGAGTCATCAGCTTTGTCCCGAATCAATTTCCACGAGCTTCAGGGAGTCTGCCTTGAATTCGCCTTGCTCTAGTTTCTTTCCTGCAAACCATTGGCAAACGTAGTGTTTGTGGTAATCACTCCAGTTTTTGACTGTCATTTCTGGGCCGCCAGATTTCAACTTGACAATATCTCCAACTTTAAATTCTTTTCCAGTACTCATCCCAGTGTCCTTCTCGTGAATAAGCAGGGCCATTCCCTGTTTTCTCAGATATGGGGAGCCTCGAGTCTTTTTCAAGCTCGGAAGTGTACGATCCCTTGCTTGCTAGGGCAGACCGAGCGTCTGACAGAGGCAGAGCTGTTGGTTGGGGGCGGATTGGTTGCCAGGGCCTGTAATGGGAAGTGGCTGATACGCTCGCCAGGTGCAGGGCTCCGAGCTCACGCTCGCCAGTCGAACCTCGGGTGGCCCAGGAGCTTGAATTCCGTCATAGCTATTTGTCCCAAAGCCTGCGCTTGTGTACTCTGAAGAGAGCTACCACCGGATGGAATAGGATGGTGCGAAAGCGCCGAAAATAAGGACTTCCAGTGCGTTTCAACCGCTTATCTCTCAATGGAAAAGCCTGGTGTTTGGCTCCTCACACGGATACCATTCACCAGGCTCCTCGAATTGCCGAGTCGAGCCATCAGGAATGGCTTGTACCTATGGCACCTCAAACAGTGAATCTGCGCAAAACCTCATTGGCTGATCGGCTAACCGAGCTCTCATCGCCGCCGCCCTCGCAATGGCTCGAAACTGGTCTGAATGCAAGGCCAAACCTTCACGGACTCCTTAGATACCCAGCAATGATGGTCCCCCGGATGCAGGGGGACATTATTGATACGATACTAGCGTCTATAAATGGACGGTGTGATGTGTTGGACCCCTTCGTAGGCTCGGGAACCATGATGACCGAAGCTATGATAAGAGGCCTGGATTTCACCGGTGTCGATATAAATCCATTAGCAGTTTTAGTATGTGAAGCTAAGAAGGAAATCGATCATGGGGCTGACATAGAGAAGGCCGCATCGCTGGTGCTCGACGCCCTTGCTAAGGATCGGCAGGATTCAATAGATGTTGACTATCAAAATCGGGAGAAGTGGTTCAGCAATGAAAGTGCAGAGTACTTCTCCAAAATTAGAAGGGCTATATTAAAAGTCGACGAACAGGGCGCGAGAAAAGTTCTATGGGCAGTCTTTGCTGAGATTGTTAGGCTTTGTTCGAATAGTCGGCCTAGTACATATAAGCTTCATATCAGGAAGCCTGGCGATAGGGTTGGGGT
The DNA here is from genome assembly GCF_946885885.1 of uncultured Pseudomonas sp. The sequence continues at coordinate 11,168 of NZ_CAMPHN010000046.1, read as the reverse complement.
TGAGAAAATATCAGCGCTATTCTGCTCTCACCTGGATGAAACTGTGGAGAGGGTGAAGCAGTACCGGTCTCTTATTTCTGATCGCGGTGAGAATCAGCCGCTAGCAACTATCATATGCGATGACATCCGTAGGGCTGATCTAAACAGCAGGAATGATCGTCACCAAATCTTGGTTACTTCTCCGCCTTACGGGGATAATCAAACAACTATTCCTTATGGGCAGTTTTCCTACTTGGCGCTTCGCTGGATCCCAAGAGAAGATCTCCCGCGAGATTTTCACGAGATGCTTCTAGCCAATACTCACTCCTTAGACTCTGCGAGTCTGGGGGGGTCCGTAGTCAATTCCGATGCAAAGCAAGATGTTATGCGTGCTATTTCCAGCACCTTTGATCAGTTTGTATCAGTGGCGATTGGTAGTGATAAGGAAAAAGGCATTCGTAAAGTTTCAAGCTTTGTATATGATTTTTACGAGGCGCTTAAACATATTCGTGAAGAGTGTAACGGGCAGGCTCATTGGGCTCTGACCACAGGAAACAGAACTGCCGTAGGATTGACTGTTCCTTTTGATGAAATATGTAGAGATATCATTTCCTCACTTGGAGGACGGTCTTTAGTTTCGTTGAAGCGGTGTTTACCCGTTAAGCGTATGCCCTCGCGGAACTCCATGGGAGTTATGATAACTACTGAAACAACTTTAGTAGCAGAGTTCTCATAGTGGAAAAGCCCTTAGAAGACGCTGCTCTTAGAGTTAGCGCGCATGTGTTGGTCCAGCTCGGAAGCGAGTTGGTGACGGATGTAGAACAAGCAATTCTAGAGTGCGTCAAGAACGCCTATGATGCTGACTCGCCTGGGTGTCGAATTGATATTGATACCTTTGAGCAAGGAGTGCTTCGAGAAGTTGGGGCGTTCAGCAAATTGGTGATGTTCCGATCTCCATCAGAAAATGTCCAAGTCAATTTGTTTGACCTTGAAGGTCGGCCAATAGAGTTTGATGAATTTGGCACCCCAAGGACTGATTTTGATGACGATATGTTGGTGGAGCGTAGGCTGGAATATGTTGGAAGGATCACCATTGAGGATAGCGGAGATGGTTTGAGTCCTGAGCAATTGCGAGATTCTTGGCTTGTTATTAGTAACTCTTCTAAGCGTAGCAACTCCGTAGGGCCTAAGAAAAAAACGAAGAAAAATAGGACGCCACTCGGTGATAAAGGTCTTGGTCGGTTAGGCTCAATGAAACTGGGCGACGTGCTAATTGCTCGCTCGGCGATAGCTAAAGATGCGCCGGTAGCGATTGCTCAGTTTCGCTGGACTGATTGTGAGACTGCTTCTACTGTTGACCAAATTCCGGTATATACGCAGCAATCAGATAACACCGAGTCTTTTAAGGGTACGCGCGTCTCAATTTATGGGCTGCGAGATATGCATGAGTGGAGAAGGAAGGAGAGGGTCACGGAGATCACTCGAAGTCTCACTCGGTTAATATCTCCTTTTGAAGCTACTTCTACTTTTCCTGTTACTGTCACACTCGACGGGCAAGAGCAGGCGCTGAACTCTGTTACCAACGAAGCGTTAGCTCGTGCTATTGCGGAATTTAGGTTTGAGTGGAAGTATGATGAGTCTCTAGAGCGTAATGTGCTTGTTACTACTGCGCGCATAAAGAGTCGTCTTTTCACAAGTGCCAGGAATGAAAGGCAGAGAGAGAATTATAATATTGGTTTCAGAGATGATGGAGGTAAAGGCTTCCTTGACTCGCTGAGCGAAGTAGCACGCCTCTCTCGCTACAAGAAAAATGCTAATCCATCCGGCGGTTTTTTTGTCGAGTTTACCCAGCACTATGACTGGAATCAGATGCTGCGTGATTATGGTGGTGAGGCTATAGATCCAGGCACATTTAGCGGTGCCTTCTATTTCTTTCACCTTGACGGCTTAAACGGAGTTGAGGAAGAGGCAGTATCTGGTAACGCCGTAGATCGCCAGTTAATCAAGGATATGGCAGGAATCTCAATATTGAGAGATGGATTTCGGGTTCGTTCTCAAGGAGATTGGTTAGGGATTTCCGCAGGGATGACCTCTGGTAGTACATATGGCATGCGTGTTAATAATACCATTGGCTATTTTTCTCTAACTGGTGAGGAAAATTTTCGGCTAGTCGAAAAATCTGACCGGGAGGGATTTGTTGAGGATGCAGCTTTCCGTGGTTTTATGCAGATAGCAGAAACCTGCAGGGACTTCGCTAACGATACTTTAGAAGATATTCGCCGTGCATTTGATAAGTATTGCAAGAAGCGACTCGAAGAACTTGGAGATCAGCCGCAATCGGCCACTAGCTCTTTGCGGATGGTTGAAAAATCCGTTCAGTCCACTCAAGCTGCCAAAGAAGCTGCTGTCCAGGCTGTATCCTCCTTACTAAAAGATATAGAAAGCATTGAGCGAGACGTAAGTGAGGGTGGTTCGGATGACGAGGCTGCTAAAAAGGCAGTCAAACTCGCGAAGAGTGCCGTTTCTGCCATTAGCTCTGTTCAGCAAAAGCTTGAGTCTAGGCCGATTACTTCGGCAGTGGTTCATCATTTACGTCGAGAGATTGATGAAAATAAGGAGCAAATGGCTGCATTATATGAAAGTGCTGCCGTTGGTCTAAGTGCACGTGGTTTGGCGCATGAGTTGCGGACCCACCTCACGGAAATTAGGCAGCGGGCTGGGGCTTTACAAAAATCTGTGAAAAGCGGCATTTTTGATGAGGCTATATTGATGCCTCATTTTCGAGCCATCCGATCGTCATGCTCCGGTATCGCTAATGCGGCTGCCTTAATAGATCCAATGCTTCCGAGAGGTAGAGCTATAAAAGAAACGCTAAGCCTTGAGGGGTTTATTGAGGAGTATGTTTCAACTCGCCAGATGGCTTTTGAGCGCGAAGGTATTAATGTCGTTATTAATTGCTCTGGCAGAGATGTGAAAGTTAGGGTGAGTCGCTCGCGCCTCTTACAAGTGCTAGATAATATAATTCGTAATAGTGTCTATTGGCTCAAGCGTGGTCAGGCTACGGGTGAAGTTGATAGAGAAAAGAAAATTGTCATAGATTTGGATGGCTCTGGTTTCGTCGTTTCGGATACTGGTCCTGGTGTAGACGTAGCGTACGAAGAGTCTATTTTCGAAATGTTTGTTACGGCAAAGCCGCATAGAGATGCTGGCCAGGGACTGGGGCTATTTATTGTAACTCAGCTATTACAAATGGATGGCTGTGAAGTAAGTCTGGCTACGGATCGCAATGTGGATGGTCGTCGCTATAAGTTCAAAGTCGATCTCCGCTCAGTTGTTGTGAAGGGATAAGTTATGAAAATTGATGAGGCGCTTAGTGCTCTTGGTGTGAATCGGGTTATCTGGATCGATGATCATTTTAACGATACGCCTAATCAGCTTTCTGATCTCCTTTGCAACAACATAGAGATTACGAGGCAGTGCGAGTTTGGCGAATTCGAAGAGGTTATTGAACAGTTCGAGTTTAATGAGGAAGGGGTTAGGAATCAAATTACCCAGATCTTAACGGATCTTTCCAGGGAGCGTCGTTTTAGCATCAAGGAAGAGTATTTTGCCCAGGAAAAGAGAAAGCTCGACATGCCGACCGACGAAATCGGAGGCGCCGAGTTTGACTTTTTGTGCCGGCTAATGAATGTGAAAGACGATGATCGTTGGACCTTTGATGATTATGAGTCTCAGCTGCCCAAGATCTGCTCTGCAGATGACTCTTCTGTGAGTTATATAATTGATCTTCGTGACGGTGCTGCACATCCAACTCGAGGTCTGGACGTTCTGGTTGCACTGAATAAGCTCAGCTCAAAAGGTACTGCTTTCATTTTAACTCATGAGGCATCTATAGATAAAGAAGAAACCCTAGAGTGTGAGTTGAGGGACGCTCTATGTAAGAGTCATTCTGCTCTTAGCATCCCTGTCTGCGTGATAGCTAAGCAACGCCTCTATTCGGAATCAGGAGAAGAGGAAGAGCTGCATAATTCACTTAGGATCGCCATTAAACGAGCGGGTCTTAAGAAAAGCATGCATGAAGTGCTTGCATATGTTTCGTCAAATGTTCGGTCAATGTTTGATGAGGCCGCAAGCACATTGTTGGATATTCCGCCTGAGCAGCTAGAGGCGTTTGTCGTCGAGCGCGGTCGTAAAGAGGGTGTCTCTGAGCTGCATGTCGTTGAACGGGCAGTTTCTGTTACATTGGCTCAGAAAATACGTGACGTCTTTGCCAAGTCCGACTCTGTGCAGAAGAGTACTCGTCGGTTGAGAGCACTACGCACTGTTCCATTGACCGCGCCTGTTTCTCAGATCCATAAGAGCTTGCATGAGTTCAGGAGTCTCGAGGTGTGGGAGCATGACACCTTAATTAACGGGGCTTATACACCAATTGCTTGTGGTGATGTGTTTGAGCTGGATGAGTTAGAATTCCCGGGCGAAAACTCTAGGAAATTCCTTTTGCTAGCCCAGCCTTGTGATATTTCCATTAGAGACAATGGAAAACGTGATCTTGAGATGGCTTTTCTGGTGCCGCTTAAGGAAAAAGAGGCTGCGATTAGAGAGAAAGAGAAACTCAAGGAGACGCCGCTGCAATTTAGGATTGATGGGGTTCAATATGTGTGTGATTTGCGAGCGGCAGTATCGGCCCGTCTGTCAATCTTAGATCTTTCTTCTTCTAGAGCTGATGGGCGTGTACGTCTCGATAAGCTTCAGGAGGAAACAGAAAATCTTCTCCCTGGTCTTCAAATCGCGTTAGAAAAGGGTCGCAGACCTATCGCTAAACTGCTGGATCAGTACTCAAGCGGAAAGTTGAAGCTTTCAGGCGGCGGTGATGAACTTATTCATCCTTCAATGCAGCTGACTATGCTCTACAATGGTCCTATAAAGAAGATTCATTCTGGAAAATACAAAAAAGCATCTACGGTCTGCCTAGATGGCATGGAGCATGATCTGCCGGATAGGATCACTTGGGGGTTGAGGCGTTGTGGGCGAATCCGTATGCCTTATGCAGCATCCCTATTGAAGGACTATATGACAGTCATGAGTCGAGAAGCATTTGACTTAGACTTTACATGGTTAGAGCCGGCAAGCTGTGTTCTGGGTGAGGACTCTGCCGGTGTGCCTGGTTGTTAATTAACCTTTGAGATGGCGTGCTTTATTTTTGAAGTGCGCTATCTCTTTTGTGCAGGCCAGAAGTGCTATTTATGGCTGGGAGCCTTGGTGCTCCCACCTTCACCTAAACTAGCGTACGAGACTTATTGATAATGATCATGGCCGCGTTAACTTGATCGTTTCATGGACTTGTCAGAGCCTGTTATATTTTCGTTCTTTTCTGCGTCGCGCCTGATTTGCTCCAGGTTTGCCTTAGTCATTTTCGACAGGCTCTGTTGGAATTCCTTGTGCAAATGGTTAATATAATTTCGCAAAGTGTTTGGAATGCTTTTTATCTGCGCGATATTTAAATCCCCTGCAAGAAACTCAGTTGAAAGGGATGTTTCTTCAGTGGGCCACCCGTTACTGAAGATGTGAAAATACATAAACGGTAGTTTGAAGGTGGCAAAGAATCTGTGCGGATTGTCAAAGAAGCGCATGTCTTGAGCACCAATAGACCGTTCCAGATTATAGCTGGCTTCTTTGGGCAGCTCATAATAAGGAGGGGCGCCGAAAAATGGAGTAAGATATATTTTTTCGTGGCATTTTTCAGCGATAATATCAGCCTTGGCTTTCGCAAGAAACGCATCAAGCTTAATGTCATCTTCAATTGTGCGTTCATTGTCAAGTTTTTTGGTGGTGAGAAGGGCGCGCCAAAAAATCGACAGCACTGCTACTCGCATTGATTCGGTTACGGTAATCACCGACCTCTGCTGACGATAATTGGCTATCTTTCGAAAGAAATTCTCAGCGAGTTCTTTTTCTAGAACCGATAACTTCTGTTCACACGGCCCGCACAGTAGATGCTCTTTGGGACCGTCTTGATGGCGAACGTTAACATCAAGACTGCTCCTTATATAGGGAGTTTTCGCCGTATCCTTCAGCCATTGATACACAAATTTTGGAATGCTATGCGATTCCTTCAGCACCACGTCTTTGTCGTCGCACAAAGCGCATTGCCCCCGAACCGTCTCGCTTTCTGGCGTATTCTCAGCGACTTGCCGGTTCTCCGCATCAGACATACTAAACCTCTTTTACTAGTTCGATTCCATTTCCCATTTTACGGTTCAACAAGATTCCGAGCCTGCCTTAAGTCTACCAATGCCGGAAAGCATTATTTTTTTCGATTAGCTCTTCTTGCTTGCTTCTGTTTTTTATTTTTTGACTTTTTGCCAGTAAGTTGCTTTCGTTTATTTGCAGTTTGCCTGGCAGCGATCGCGGTACCAGGTTGACGATCACTCATCGTTGGAAACTGATAGCTCCTGCTCTCCGTCGAGGCATTGGAGTCCGCGTAGATTCCAAGCTCTGCTCTTAGCCTCTCCACCTCAGCTCGCTCTTCCTCGGTGTATGTGTCGCAAATGTACACGCATACGTCTTCGGAGCTCCCTTGATAAACTTTCAATGGGTGATCAAACCCGAGCGCGATAATGGTCTTAGCGCTAGTGAACTTCAGCTTTGCGCACTGTGCGTATGAAAGCAATAGCCTGCTCCGGTATTGTCGATACTCCGCAATGGACTGCCCTGCAAGCTTGGGGCACGCCAAGAAAATATAAAGAAGATCCGGAGCTTGCTGTGTAGTCAAGGTGCGAGCTCGGCGTACGTACTGGCCAGCCTCTGCTAGTTTCATCATCTCGAAGAAGTGGCGCGACAGCTCACGCCTCATGAATCTGGTTTCACTTGCCATCAGTCGCAAGGCGAGCTCAGTTTCATGATTCTCTTGGGTCGCACCCAAGTCAGAGATAGTTGGATCCCCTATAGTTATGAATTTCTCGATCAGCGCATCCCAAAATTCGCTTATCTCATTCTGGGCGTGCATCCCCTTGTACTCTGCGCGTGATAGCAGTTCAGGATAAAGTGTTTCATCGAAACTGACGTGATCGGGAAAATTCTCAGTACTCGGGAGGAATGCATGCTCATTCTCATCAGTGTGCATTAGGTAAGAAGCAATCAACTGCTCCTCGCCTGCACTCGTTACTGTCATATGCGGATTAAGCAAGAAGGCCTTACGCGCACATAGGTAATCAACGAAGTCCTTGATGGTGCTCATCTCGTGCATAAGCACTTCGAGGGAAATTTCATCAAAGACGTGGACAAATTCTTTGTTGGGATCTAATGGTCCAGTGGTGAACGGTAGGTCAGCATAGACATCGTGGTTCAAACCGGTCTGGATCATGTGCGAGCCGACGCTGCCTGAGAAGTGCTTAGCGCAGGCCTCAGCACTTCCCCGAGTCACTGCGACAAGGTGAAAGCGTATCTTTGAAATGTCGGGAATCTGCACGGGCAGAGGTCGAGTGCATTTTGAATCCAAAAACACCCTATCTGGGAACCGCTCCAGCCAGCTTTTGGCGCCATACAACTGCTTCGCAGAACTTATAACGGCACGTTTATACCAGCGCTTCCAAGCAACCGCGGTTTCAGTCTCGGACTGATAGGTGATGTGCTTGTCGGAAAAAATAACGACATCATCTCCAAATACGACCATTACATCGGCAAACTCCTTCGCACTTCCTTTCCCATCGCGCATGTCCTGGTCAGTGTGCAAGTTGGCGTGGGCCCATAGACTCAAGAACGACTTACGGCATAGCCTCATCAGCAATCGCTCTGACTCATTGACGCCCTCTGCATCCGATATGTCGAAAACACCTGGTTTTTCCGAGGTAGGCATTCCAATCCCCCCTGCGTGTTCAAACTTATCAAAGGTCGAAGTTTTGAGTAATGGCGGTTCACCTCTTTGGTCATGCGCCATTTCCGATTCTTCTTAATTTTGTGGAGCTACTTCCTCAAGGCCTCAATCGACGCCTCTCTATTTCCTCGTCGCCGGAACTAAGGAGCAGTCCCGATGTTCCTCCTGCCTTACGTTGATAGGAGATAATTACAAATATGCGCTACATCCTTTGCCGCTGCTTTATCCATAGAAGTAACTGGATAGGTTTTTGGGGTATTGATTTCCTAAAGTTATTCTCTGCGACAGGTTTGCTTTTTTGTTTATTTCTCCCGCGAGCATCCGGGCACAATTATGGAAGCGCTCGATCCTACCTGCTCTCAAGGCGTATCGAAGCTCGCAAGTCTCAACAAATTTCTTCACTCTAGTTATCAATTTTTCACTGGCCGGATTGACTGTTAAAAAACTCCCGGTAGAGGAGTCAATATCAAAAGAAAATTGATGCGCGGCTTCGTTTCTTAAATCCTTTAATAGTGCTATCACTGAAAGTAAGTCATGAGCAAGAAGATTATTTTTTTTGCAAAAGCTTATCTTTTCGTGATACGTCATTTCTTGTAGTGACTTGCTGGTTTTGTTTTTGCTATCTTTAATTATTTTGTGTAGCATGCCTTCTATATACGTTGCCTGAGAAATAATGTCGGCACGGCAGTCAAAGAGGCTAATGCCGGCATCATGTGGCGATTCTCTAATGGTGTCAAATTCTTCGCCCAGCGGATGGGCAGGGAAATTAATTCTAATATAATGCGGAAATCTTAGCTCTTGCAGCTTGAGGTTTTGTGCCAGTGTTGAGTCAAAAATCAATGCGTATTCATCTGAGTATTGAGCGATAGAGAAATGATTCGTTATTACCTTCCAAAATCTTGAGAAAGGATACGTAATAACTACGTGGGAGGATTCACCATTAAGATGGTAGATAATGTCTCCGTCAATTGATGTCCAGGCCAATCGTTCAACAAGAACAAAGACCTCGTGAGCGGAAAGCTCGCAAGATGCCAGAGTCTCCTCTTTTTCTGATATGGATTCTTTGAATAAAGTCTCAATCGTGCCGGTCTTGGAGCAATCAACATATCCTTTGAGGAAATAATTTCCTGGAATTCCCATTTTTATATTCCCGCTATCATTAGAGACATAGTCTGCCGTCTGAGTCGCCCCGGATTTCCTAGGCACTATCGCTGAGGTAGAAGAGCGGCTTTGATATCATCGATGCAGCTCTACGAGGCTGCGGTAAAAAGCCAGGCTATGCCTAGCTTTCTCGCTTTGGTGGGTCTGTCTACTGCCGCCAGCTTTCTACCTTCTCGGTGCCGTACTTCTCTTTCCAGGTCTTCAGTACTTTGTGATTGCCGCCTTTGGTCTCAATCACTTCTCCGGTTTCAGGATTCTTGTAGACCTTTATTTGACGCTGACGCCGCTGGCCGCGCTCTTGGGGCTCAGCGCGCCCTTGCACTTGAGGATCAAGGATCGCAATCACTCCTCGAAGGTTGACGTTGTAATTGGCCATGAGTCTGCGTAGTTTTTCCTCAAACTCGATCTCGCGCTTGAGTGCTTCATTACTCTTAAGGGCATCCAGTTGCTTCAGCTGCTCTGCGATCTGCGCTTCAAGCGCTCTATATTCGGAAATCTTCGACATTGATTTAGGCCTTTTGTTGGAGGTGCTCTGTTACATTGGATATCAAATGTGTAAGGAAGTAAGTCGTACATGCGTCCAGCGCATCTTTACATCCGCAGCTCGAAAAGCTCATCTACCAGGTGGTTAACCTCCGCTGCTGCGTAAGAGTTGGGTGCTACGTCCAATACCGAGTGAAAATAGCTAAAACCTTCCCATAGACTGCGGTTACGGTTGTAGTCGTGTGTTACTGTCTCATGCGCCGCTGTAAACTTTGACTTTAATAGCGGAATTCCTAGTTTCAATATGTTGAGCAGGATGCTTTCGCGCTTTTCTTTCTCTTCTGCTCTGGATAGCTCTAATTCCATTGCAATTTCTTCGCTGATTTTTACGTAGTCGCCAACGTATTCTTCTAGCTCTACGCTTCTGCCTCCAACGTCGCATCTTGTAATAAGGCCGAATAACATGGGGTTCTTCTTTTTCTTGATTAGGCGCTTAAATTGAGCAATGAAGCTTTCCGCACTATCAATAGACTGTTGGCAATTGCTATCTAGAACTAACACCATAAGGTCGACGAGGTCGCGTACTTGTTCTAGATTACGGTTCATGTCAAAAAGAACGTAGTCGTAGGTTTTTTTCAGTTCTTCGTACGTTTTCTTCGCATTCTTCTTCCGGTCAAGCTTTTCGGATAGCTCGCTATGTACCAGTGGCCGCAGGTCTATGGTCGATGCTGGCCCGCTCAAACGATTTCTGTGTAATCTGTGTTCTATTTTTCTTATTTCAGATTTAGAGAAAAGGACGTCTAGCTCATCATAGAAGCTAATCTTGCTGACCAGTGAGCCAGGTTCTGGCTGATCCCCTTTCTCTGCTTTGCACCTATAAACGACATCGTTGGTCACGATAGCCACTTTGAAACCGCGCTGCACCAGGCAGGAGGCAACATCAACCGTTATCGGAGACTTTCCTACACCACCTTTATAGGCAGTGATTGATAGCGTTTGCCCAGGCTCAGATTTGAAAATGTAATCCTTCAGTTCCGGCGGCATGGCTATGCCTGAACGGTGAAAGAAGCACCAAAGAGACCTGCGGGTTGGGTTTCTTGATGATGAGTCAAAGGCCGATTCATACGATCTCCAGGTGCGGTCTTTTACTCCCGCCCAGTAGGCGGCCTGAGGCACGCTGATGAAGTTCGACTCGCGTGCGTGTTTCAAGCATTTACGAAGATGATTTTCCATGGTGTCTCCTCATGCGTTCCATCAAAGGATATGGGGAGAGCAGGTGCAACAACAGTTGAGCTTTGTGCCATGTTGAGGGCACGCCTCAACGTGCTACTCAGCAAAGGGGGGGGCTGCAATCTATTGTGGCCACTCGAAGGCCCTCGTTTGGGTCGGCCTGCGCGGAGGAGAGTCTAGACACCCTCCGCGAGGTTGATGGCTGCCGATTTGGGTGGGCACTGCTTTACGGGGTGACGGGCGACGCCGAAACAAGCAAAATGTAAACAACCCGCCTCGTAGCTAGGGCTTTATTTGCATTTCTTCTGTTTGGAGATCGTTATGTGTGTTCAAGGCCTTGATTTTCAAAGCATATGTGGCCTGTTAACGGTTTCCAGGTATACAGAACCGTTCTGATCGCCTGAGTTAGCGCCTTATCATGCGTATGCGGCTGATGCTGCTG
>NZ_CAMPHN010000045.1 GCF_946885885.1 uncultured Pseudomonas sp. | reverse complement strand
CGGGCTACAAAGCTGCGCGGTCCGACCCACCCTATAAAAGCGGCCTACACAGCTAATGTCGTGACCGCCACATGTGTCGGTTCATGCGGGCTGGGTGGGAGGGGCTTTAGCCGCGATGCTTGTGGTGGTCTGCGCTGTTAAGGTCAATCGCGGCTAAAGCGGAGCGCCGCCCGGCCCCTCGTTCAGCCTTGAATGGTTGAAAGGGCTACAGCCCGTAGCCTGGATAAGCGCAGCGCAATCCGGGGATCGGTCTTATGGTCACCAGCGATGCCCCGGATTGCATCCGGGCTACAAAGCTGCGCGGTCCGACCCACCCTATAAAAGCGGCCTACACAGCTAGCTTTCAGCAGCACCGTTAGTGCAGCGCCGGCAGCTGGCTCAGCTGGCGCAGGCGGGCGCTGAGCAGGATGTGCTGGCCCGGGTCGTCGCACAGCAACAGCGCGTGCTGCACATCGAAGCGCTCGGCCTGCGGGCACTCCAGGCGCTGGTACAGCTCGGCGCGGGCCAGGTGGTCGGCGAGCGCCGGCGTACCCAGTTGCATCACCCGGTCGGCGTCTTTCAGCGCCGCCAGATAGTCTTCGTTGAGCAGGTGCAACTGGCGCAGGTTGCGCGACAGGCGTTGCAGCATGCCGCGCGCATCGCTGCTTTGCAGATGCCCGGCGTTGAGCTCGGCGGCGGTGCCCTGATGGCGGATCAGCAGTTCGCGGCAGTCGCGGGTATACAGACGGCGCCCGCCGCAGGGGTCGAGCAGATGGTCGGCGCCCGGTACGCGCAGGAGAAAATGGCCGGGGAAGTTCACCCCCTGTAGCGGGATCGCCAAGCGCCGCGCCAGCTCCAAGGCGAGCAACGCCAGCGATAAGGGCTGCCCGCGGCGGCGTGCCAACACCCGATGCAGCAGCGCGACCTCGGGGCGTAGCGGCATTTCGTCTTCCTGGTGAAAATCCAGCTCGTTGAGCCGGCGCAGCAGCGGCTGCGCCAACTCGCTCGCGGGCAAGTCGGGGAGGCCGGCATTGACCTGCTGTTGCAACGAGTTGAGCTCGCGCAGCGCCTCGGCCACCTGCAAGTGCGGGTCGTGTTCGGCGGCAATCCATAACGCCGCCTCGAACATTGCGGGCGGCTCACGGTCAAGACAGGCAAGGCAGGTTTGGCGCGGGCTCATGGTCACCTCCGGTCATGCTGTGTTTTTAGCCGGCTACCGGCGCGGCGTCCAGCGATGCGTGCAAACCGAGCACATCGGGCTTGCCGCGATAAGGCCATCCGCCTCCGGCGCTCTTATGCCGCCCGCCGCCGCAGGGTGCGGAGCTTATGCCGGCTTGAGCGGGCAGTGCCCGGCATGCCGCCTATACTGCGGTTAGTAACCGCAGACATCGCCTTCACGACAGACAGGAGCCGCCCTATGTTCAGCGCAATGGAGGCCGCCAGGCTCGAGGCATTGCACCTGACCCAGGACCCGGTCTCGGGCCTCAAGGCCGTGATCGCCATCCACAACACCCGATTCGGCCCCGCGCTCGGCGGTTGCCGTTATCTCGTCTACCCGGACGAACAAAGCGCGATCCAGGATGCCATCCGTCTTGCCCGGGGCATGAGCTATAAAGCCGCGCTGGCCGGTATCGAGCACGGCGGCGGCAAGGCGGTGATCATCCGCCCGCCCCATCTGGACAACCGCGGCGCCTTGTTCGAAGCCTTCGGGCGTTTTATCGAAACGCTCAATGGGCGCTATATCACCGCGATGGACAGCGGCACCTCCAGCGCCGACATGGATTGCATCGCCCAGCACACCCAGCACGTCACCAGCACCACCAGCGAAGGCGATCCATCGCCGCACACCGCCATGGGCGTGTTCGCCGGAGTTCGCGCGACCGCCCTGGCGCGCCTCGGCAGCGATGACCTGCACGGCCTGCGCGTGGCGATCCAGGGTCTCGGGCATGTCGGCTATGCCCTGGCCGAGCAGTTGCACGCGGCCGGCGCCGAGCTGCTGGTCAGCGATCTGGACGACGGCCGGGTGCAACTGGCCGTCGAACAACTGGGCGCCCGGGCGGTAGCCAGCGACGCCTTGCTCGCCAGCCCCTGCGACATACTCGCGCCCTGCGGTCTGGGCGGTGTGCTGAACGCTGAAAGCGTCATGCAACTGCGTTGCTCGGCCATCGCCGGCGCCGCCAACAATCAACTGGCGAGTGCCGATGTCGCCGATACCTTGCAAGCGCGCGGCATCCTCTATGCGCCGGACTACATCATCAACTCCGGTGGGTTGATCTACGTCGCCCTGCGGCATCGCGGCGAAAGCCTCGCCGCGATCACCGCGTACCTGGCGAAAATCAGCCAGCGCCTGAGCGAAGTCTATGCCCATGCCCAGGCCGACAAGCGTTCTCCCGCGCGGGTCGCCGACGCCCTGGCCGAGCGCTTGTTGTACGACCGCTGAGCGCAGCTGCCGACCCGCAGTGCGCCGGCAAAACCCGGACCACAAGTCCGGGCAGAAGCAGGCATTCACAAGATGTCGAGGAGTACCCTCATGCCGGATACCGTGAAATTACCCTTCACCCGTTATCTCGACCCCAATGGCCAGCCGTTCGCCGCGCTGCCCGCCTGGGTCGACGACCCCGCCTTGCTGGTGCGCCTGTACCGGCAAATGGTCCTGACCCGCCTGTTCGATCAGAAGGCCGTGGCCCTGCAACGCACCGGCCGCATCGGCACCTATGCGCCGACCCTCGGCCAGGAGGCCATAGGCGTGGCGCTCGGCAGCCTGATGCGCAGCGAAGACGTGCTGGTGCCTTATTACCGCGACACCGCCGTGCAATTGATGCGCGGGGTGAAGATGGAAGAAATCCTGCTGTACTGGGGCGGCGACGAGCGCGGCAGCGCCTATGTCGACCCGGCCTCGGCGCAGGATTTTCCCATGTGCGTGCCCATCGCCACCCAGGCCCTGCATGCCTGTGGCGTGGCCAGCGCGTTCAAGATCCGCGGCGAGCATCGGGTCGCGGTGACCACCTGCGGCGATGGCGCCACCAGCAAGGGCGATTTTCTCGAAGCGCTCAACGTTGCCGGCGCCTGGCAGCTGCCGGTGGTGTTCGTGGTCAATAACAACCAATGGGCGATCTCGGTGCCGCGGCGCATTCAGTGCGGCGCCCCGACCCTGGCGCAGAAGGCGATAGGCGCCGGCTTCCACGGCGAACAGGTGGACGGCAACGACATGCTGGCGCTGTACGAGCGCATGCAGATCGCCATGGACCGCGCCCGCCACGGCAAAGGTCCGGTGTTGCTGGAATGCCTCAGCTACCGCCTGGGCGACCACACCACCGCCGACGACGCCACCCGTTACCGCAGCGCCGAGGAAGTCAAACAGGCTTGGCTGGAGGAGCCGATCAAGCGCTTGCAGGGCTTTCTCGCCAATCAGGGGATCTGGGACGAACGCCGCGAACAGGCGCTGATCGGCGAATGCCAGGCCGAGGTGCAGCGCGCGGTGGAGGCCTTCGACAGTGCCGGCACCCAGCCCGCCGAATCGGTGCTCGATTACGTTTACGCCAAGTGGCCGACGGCCCTCGCCGAGCAGCGTGAGATGCTCCTGGAGCGCGTCGCGCGCCAGGCGGAGGCGCAAAGCGCTGCGGCCGGTTCTATGGAGACCCGCCATGAGTGAAGCCAAACTGAGCATGCTGGAAGCGATCAACCGGGCTCTGCACCGCGCCATGGCCGAGGACGAGGACGTGGTGGTGCTCGGCGAGGACGTCGGCGTCAATGGCGGGGTGTTCCGCGCCACCGCGGGCCTACGCGACACCTTCGGCTTCAAGCGGGTGATCGACACGCCGCTGGCCGAAACCATGATCTCCGGCCTGGCCGTGGGCATGGCCGCGCAGGGGCTGAAGCCGGTGCTGGAGATCCAGTTCCTCGGCTTCGTTTACCCGGCCATGGACCATCTGGTGTCCCATGCCGCGCGTATGCGCAACCGCACCCGCGGCCGCCTGAGCTGCCCGCTGGTGCTGCGCAGCCCGATGGGCGCCGGCATCCGCGCGCCGGAGCACCACAGCGAAAGCATCGAGGCGATGTTCGCCCATATCCCAGGCCTGCGCGTGCTGATCCCATCCTCGCCGGCGCGGGCCTACGGCTTGTTGCTGGCGGCGATCGACGATCCCGACCCGGTGATCTTCCTCGAACCCACGCGCCTGTACCGGATGAACCCGCAGGCGCTGGCCGACGACGGCAAGCGTCTGCCGCTGGACAGCTGCTTCACCCTGCGCGAGGGCGGCGATCTGACCCTGATCAGCTGGGGCGCGAGCGTCCATGAAAGCCTGCAAGCCGCCGAGCGATTGGCCGAGCGCGGCGTCTCGGTCGAGGTGATCGACGTCGCCTGCGTCAAACCGTTGGACCTCGACACCCTGGAGGCCTCGGTGCGCAAAACCGGGCGCTGCGTGATCGTGCATGAGGCGCCGAAAAGCTGCGGCGTCGGCGCGGAGATCGCCGCCAGCCTCTACGAACGCGCACTGCTCGACCTGCAAGCGCCGATCCAACGGGTCACCGCACCGGACATACCGCCGCCGCTGTACCGCCTGGAGTCGCTGTATATCCCCAGCGTCGCCGACATAACCGCGGCCTGCGATGCGGTGCTGAATTACGCATGAAGTGGCCGTAGCCCCGTAGCCCGATGCAATCCGGGGAGCGGTTTGGGTGGCGATACGATTGCGCGGATTGCGTTCGGGCTAGAGGGTGGTGTGACCCTCGTTGGGCTTCGCAGGCTCAGCGCCAACCTACGGCGCGCGTTAAACAACGAACGGCGCCCGTAGGAGCGGCCTTGGCCGCGATCGCTCCAACCACCGCGGCGCGGCTGGTGAACAAAAACGATGGAACCGGGAGAGCCCATGAAATATTTCAAACTGCCCGACCTCGGCGAGGGCCTGCAAGAAGCGGAAATCGTCGAGTGGCACGTCAAGTCCGGCGATACGGTCAAGGCCGATCAACTGCTGGTGTCGGTGGAAACCGCCAAGGCCATCGTCGATATTCCCGCGCCCTACGACGGCAAGGTGGTGAAAACCTTCGGTGCCGAGGGCGACATCCTGCATGTCGGCGAGCCGCTGCTGGCCTACGAAGGCGAAGCCGACTCCGGCACCGTGGTCGGTCGCCTGGAGGGCGGCGGCGATGCCCAGACCGACAGTTTCTGCATCGGCGCCGCGCCTTCGACCCGCGAACACATGGCGCCGCGCGCAACCCCGGCGGTGCGCCAGCTGGCGCGGCAACTGGGCGTCGACCTGAGCAACCTGAGCGGTTCCGGCAGCGATGGCCTGATCACCCGCGGCGATGTCGAAGCCGCGACCCAGAATGCCCGCGACAAATTCGGCGGCGAAAAGGTGCGCGGCGTGCGGCGCAGCATGGCGATCAATATGGCGCGCTCGCATGCCGAGGTGGTGCCGGTGTTTATCGTCGGCGACGCCGACCTGCACCGCTGGCCGCAGGCGCGCGATCCGCTGGTACGGATCGCCCAGGCCATCGCCGCCGCCTGCCGGGTCGAGCCGCTGCTCAACAGCTGGTTCGACGGCAAATCGCTGTCGCTCAAACAGCACGAGCAGCTGGACCTGGGCATCGCCGTGGACACCCCGGACGGCTTGTTCGTGCCGGTGCTGCGCAACGTCGGCGCACGTAGCGCCGAGGACCTGAAAGCCGGGGTCGCGAGCCTGCGCGCGGACGTCAAGGCGCGTTCGATCCCGCCCCGGGAAATGATGGGCGCGACCATCACCCTGTCGAACTTCGGCACCCTGTTCGGCCGCTACGCCAACCCCATCGTGATCCCGCCGCAGGTGGCGATCATCGGCGCCGGCGGCATCCGCGACGAACCGGTGGCGGTCGACGGCAAAGTGGTGGTGCACCCGATTCTGCCGCTGTCGCTGACCTTCGACCACCGTGCGGTCACCGGTGGCGAGGCCGCGCGTTTTCTCAAGGCCCTGGTACAGGCGCTGGAGGCGCCGGAAGAGTGAGGCAGGTGGATTGCGGCAACGTGGGCTAGTGTCGCGACACGAATCATTTGTCGCAGTCCGTGGGAGGGGCGGGCGGTGTTCCGCTTGCCCGCGAATGGGGTGAGCAAAAGCTTCGCGGTCAAGACCGCTCCCACAAAAAGCGACAGATCATTGATGCCAGATCGCGATCACGCCCGGTTGGCCGGTTTCGCTATGCGCTTGCCGGCGGCGTTCCCTTTGCTTGCGGATGCCTTGCGCGGTGCGGTTTTGCGTTTCTTTTTCCAGGGCGCGGCGCCGGCCGGGCTCGCCGGGGCGCTGATGGTCATGCGCAGGCCGACGCAGCGCTGCACCTGTTTGCTCATCCACGCCGACTGTTTGGCGACGAACTCTTCCAGGCTCATTTCGCCGCTCTGCACCATGTCCAGCGCCTGTTCCCAGATCGCCGTGGTGCCGGGGTCGGCGATGGCGCGCGGCACCGCATCGATCAGGCTGAACGCCGCCGGTGTGGCGGCCAATGCCTTGCCCTGTTTGAGCAGATAGCCGCGGTCGATCAGACCCTGGATGATCCCGGCGCGGGTCGCTTCGGTGCCAATGCCGGTGGTGTCCTTGAGCTTCTGTTTCAGGCGCGGGTCGTCGACCAGCTTGGCGACGTTCTTCATTGCCTTGATCAGGTCGCCCTCGGTGAACGGCTTTGGCGGCTGAGTCCAGAGATCCTTGAGGGTGACACCGTCCACCGCGCAGTCCTGCCCCTCGCGCAGCGCCGGTAAGGGTTGCGCTGGTGGCGCTTCGCGGCCTTTGCCGGGCGTCAAGGCTTCCGGCAGGGCCCGCCGCCAACCGGGCTCGACTATGACTTTGCCCACCGCCCGCAACGCCTGGCCGGCGCAGTCGAAGTCGGCCTGGGTACGGTCGTATTCGTGGTTGGGCAGGAACTGCGCCAGATAGCGCGCGCGGATCAGCGTGTAGACGGCGCGCTGCTTGCCGACCAGTCGATCCAGATTCAGTGCCGCGGCCGTGGGAATAATGCCGTGGTGGGCGCTGACTTTGCCGTCGTTCCAGGCCCGCGAGCGGCGCTGCGCATTGAGGTGCGGCAGCAACTCGGCCAGGCCCGGATCGGCGCGGCCCAAGGCAGCGAGAATCGCCGGCGCCTCGCCGTGCTGGCTCCGCGGCAGGTAACCGCAATCGCTGCGCGGGTAGGTGATGACCTTGTGGGTTTCGTAAAGCGCCTGGGCGATATCCAGGGTTTCCTGGGCGCCGAGGCCGAGCTTTTTCGAGCAGACTTCTTGTAACGTGCCCAGGTCGAACGGCAGCGGCGGCGCTTCGCGCATGCGCTCGGTGCGCAGCTTCACCACCCGCGCAGCGGCGGCATTGCCGATGGCCGCGGCCGCTTGCTGCGCCAGCGCCTGGTTCAGGCAGCGGCCCTGTTCGTCGCAGGCGTCCTCGGCGGCGCGCCATTGGGCGGTGAAGGTGCTGCCGTTGGCCAATAGGGCGACCTCGATGGCCCAATAAGCCACCGGCACGAAGTCGGCGATGCTGCGGTCGCGGTCCACCACCAGGCGCAGCGTCGGCGTTTGCACCCGGCCCACCGGCAATACGCCCTGATAACCGGACTGGCGGCCGAGCAGGGTGAACAGGCGGCTCATGTTCATGCCGATCAACCAGTCGGCGCGCGAGCGGCCCAGTGCCGAGTGGTAGAGGCTGAACGTCTCCGCCCCCGGCTTGAGCGCCGCCAGGGCTTTGCGGATCGAAGCATCGTCCAGCGCCGACAGCCACAGCCGCTGAATCGGCCCACGATAGCGGCAGTGCTCGACCAGCTCGCGGGCGATCATTTCGCCCTCGCGGTCGGCGTCGGTAGCGATCACCAATTCCCGTGCTTCGCCGAGCAAACGCTTCACCGCCTTGAACTGGCTGGCGGTCTTCGGTTTGACCAGCATTTTCCAGCGTTCGGGAACGATCGGCAGATCGGCCAATACCCAGCGCTTGTAGCGCGCGTCATAGGCATCCGGCGGGGCGGTCTCGAGCAAATGGCCGATGCACCAGGTCACGGTCACATCGGCACCCAGCCAACAGCCGTCGCCACGCCGATTGGCGCCGAGCACCTTGGCGATGTCCTTGGCCTGGGAAGGTTTTTCGCAGAGGAAGAGCCGCATAGCCGCCATCGTTGGTTGTCGGTTGGATGCTGCATAGCATGCGCAGTGATAGGGATTCAGGCAAGCAAAAACTGTATGCATATACAGTTTCGTGTGGATGCGGAAAGGGCTGGCATTTATGGCGTTGTTGAGCAAGGCTATCGGTCGTTCCCGATGCTCCGCGTTGGGGCAAGATCAATCCGCCCTCCCCAGGTTGAATTAACAGGGAAGTACGCCGCTATGCAGAAAAACATCACCATCGGCTTGATTGGCGACTACGACGAGTCCGTTCCCGCGCATCGAGCCATCCCGCTCGCGCTGCAACTTGCGGCCGAGGCGCTGCAGCTCGATGTCCATTTCGAGTGGGTCGCCACTGAAGACATCACCTCTGTCTCGCGCATTGCCCGGTTCGACGGCTTGTGGTGCGTGCCAGCCAGTCCCTATCGAAATATGGATGGCGCGTTGCTCGCCATTGGCCATGCGCGCAGCCATGCGGTTCCATTTCTGGGAACCTGCGGCGGCTTCCAGCACGCGGTCGTCGAGTACGCACGGAATGTCCTGGGCTGGCTCGATGCCGAGCATGCGGAAACCGCACCGGGTGCCGCTCGCGCGGTTATTTCTGCGCTGGCGTGTTCGCTTGTCGAGGTTACGAATCCGGTCCGCCTGTGCACCAACACGCGAATCGCGTCGGCCTATGGCGTCAGTAAGATCACCGAGGGTTACCGCTGCAACTACGGGCTGAACCCCGAGTTCCAAGCAGCGCTCGTCGCCGGCCCGCTTCGGGCAGCGGCATACGATGAGGCGGGCGAGGTTCGCGCGGTGGAGCTGGACGGACATCCATTCTTCGTCGCGACCCTGTTTCAACCGGAGCGCAGTGCACTCAACGGTAATTCTGCGCCGTTGGTTGTTGCCTTTGTGCGTGCTTGCGCCGGTGAAACTGAATTTTAGGCAGCCCACGACGCCACTACAGCGAATAACCCGCAGATGGACTAACGCTGTTCATTTAAGCAATGCGACCGCTGTGCTTTTGTAGGAGCCAGCTTGCTGGCGATAGCGTTAGCAGGATCGCCAGCAAGCTGGCTCCTACGGCAGAGGGGTGTCGGAGCCTTAGGTGAACAGCATTACGCAGATGGACAGCCTTATGATCCAAACGGTGAAAAGGCGGACATCTATGGGGTTGCTGGTGAGGCCGCCACCGTTGCCTCGGAATCTTCTCTGGGCGCCAGCCTGAGCCAGCCGAGTACGCGTGGATGTTCGATAGACCAGCGGCCTTCGTGCTGGGCAAGCGGCAGTTGTTCGCGCGAGCTGCCATAGGGGCCAGGGTTCTGTTGGGCGATTTCCAGACTGTTCTGGTCGACCCGGGCAATGATGGCGACGTGGCCGTAGCGGTTGAACAGCGAGGGGCCGAACACCAGCAGGTCTTCGGCCTGCGGCTGCTCGAGGCCGCCGTTGCTGAATTGCAGCATGGCCCGCTGGGCGTTCAAGGCGCCGTGGTCGAGTTTGTGGTCGAAGAAATCCTTGGCATGGCCGTAGGTGTCGGGCATGCGGTGGCCATGGCGCTCGAAGTAGTAGCGTTTGACGAACTCCACGCACTGGTAGCGCAGGCCGAGGTTGTAGCCGTCCACGGTCAGATTGCGACCTTGTACGCTGTTCACCCCGCCGTTGTAGTAGATGGCGACGCCATTCAACTTATCGAGCCGATCACCAACCTGGTGTTGGCTGTTGGGATTGATGCGGGTAACGCCTGCGTAAAGCGCGAGCGCGATCAGGGGTAGTAGCACGCAGGCGGCCAACAGGGCGAATCGGCGTTTGTTCATGATTGGGGCTTTTATCGCTTGCAGACGAATCGGATCGGTTGGGGCGATCCTACGGGGCATGGGGTTTGCCAGGCGTGGCTCAGTTCACCTTTGCAGAGAAAAAGGGACTCGAGAAAGGTTTCGGAGCATGAAGAGCGTGAGGTCGTCGGGCGGGGCGCCGCCCGACTCGGGCTCTTAAAACGGCTACTGCAGCAGCATCCGCCATACGATGAGGGGAATTATCGTATTGAGGGTTTCTGCCAGCACGGCCAACATCAGCGGGGACCACCAGCGCCATCCCGGGCGGCCAGCGGCGTGCGGGCCAGGGCGAAAGCATCTTGGAAACCAGGCAACGCCCATCAGTAGCTGACTCGCCAGCATTGCAGCACTCAGCGACCCCTCCCATTGCAGGTCCATCAGGTAGCCGGCGACATAGAAGACCAGGAGAGCAGGCAGGACGTACTTGGCCAATGCCAGCACGCCCAACCTGAGTCCCGAGGCAAGAACTGTCGCTATGGTGGCCGCGATCACGGCACCCAGGATGGTGCCGTGCGCTATCAGGAAAACCTGGGCGTATGTCACGTCAGTCGCCTCTTCGAGTTCTTAAAGTTTCTTGAGATAGGTCCTCTTGTTCGACCAAGACTCGAAATAGTAGAGCCGGTAATCCTGCATGGAATGGCAGACGTCGCCGTTGTAAGCGCCTGGCGGGAACCAGTCCCTGGTGACCGCTTCACAGGTCCTCAGAATGGCGACTCGGTTGGCGTCGGGCCAGCCTTTGTGCCAGCTTTTGACGATATGGTTGGCCATCTGGACGAAATTGGTAGGGGTTGCATTGCTGCTGGTGATCTTGATGATCCCAGCGCAGGTGACGAAATCGGCCTTGTTGACCTCCATCATCAAGCCTTCTAGACGGTTCCAGGCCTTCGCTGTGTACACGGAGCCGCATATCCGTTTGTTCGTCTGCGCTTGCGCCAGCGAGGGCGTCAATAACACCGCCGCACCGACGGCCGCTATGCGTACTCCCGCCGTTTGCGCCAGGGGCACCAGCGAACTTGAAGCCGCCAGCAGGCATGAGATTGCAGCCTTTCCGAGTTTATTCATTGCCATAATTGCCTTCCTTCTTGTTGTTGTATTAAGTGTCAAGCCAAGCTGCCTAAAGCTTTAAGTGTCCTGGCTTGCAATTATGTAGAGTTGTTTGTTAGTGACGCGGTGGCTCTCGCTTGGTTCTTATAATCCCCGTACTCAGGTATTTCGAGTGGGCCTGTAAAAACTTGGGCTTGGCCGACAACTCTGAGTCTATCGATGAGGTTGGGCACGGTATATCGGGAAGGAACCTAGATATATATAAGAATCCCCCTACGGCATGTAGGTTGTTCTTTCAGATTCGGTCGTTATATAGCGATACTTATTAAATAAATAAGCTTATATTTCTTTTTGTTAGACGTATGGCAGACAAACGCCTGTCTGGATGCTTTGCGGTATGAGTTACGACGCGACTGCAACCGCCAGCTATAAACCGCCTAAAGCAGCGCAACTATCATCGAGGGCGCCGAACTTGACGCGCTTGCGAAGCTGGAGTCGATCGCGCGGCTTTCTGCCTGCGGGGACAGGCTGAGGAGGATGAGGGCCAGGCTTGGCGCGGGGCAATTGGGCGTCAGTTTCGTTCCGTAGGCTGTTCGGCAGAGGCTTCGTCAAGGTCTTTGATCACTTGGTCGCTGGTCAGCATCACCTGTTTGCGCAGTGCATCCAAGCGTTCTTCCAGTTGCTCGGGGCTTTCCTCTTCATAGTCGCCGAGTTCGCCCACTGGTTCGTCGTACTGGGGCGGCTCGATATAGGCACTGTCATCATAGGCACTTGCACTGTAATCGGCGGCAACGATCTGGGTGGGAGGGGTGATGGGGAAAGGCAGGGTCTCCAGGCGGCCCTGGCGCTCCAGTTCGATGCGGTCGAGGTACACGGCGTGCAGGCGGATGCCGTCCGCCAGCTCGCTGCCGATGGCCACGCGCTGGGATGCGCTGCCTTCGCGTTGAACGATGGCGCTCGAACGTTGCGGATCGGCATGCACGAAACTGCCGAGCAGGGTCAGGCGCAGGTTGGTGGTCGGCGGCGGGCCATTTTCCTGCGCAACGGTGCCGAACAGCGCGGCCAGTTGAGCGGGTGCGGCGTGCTGCCGGTGATCGCTGGGCGACGGCGTATCGAGGCCGGCCGGCGGTGTGCGCGCCAGCCGGAACCAGCCCAGGGTTTGCCAAGCCAGGCTGATGCTCATGAGCACGATCAGCAGTATGCCCAGTAAAAGCGGAGCCTGCTGTTGCAGGCGGGAAAGACGCGAACGCAAAGGTGTTACTCCGCAAATAATCGGCTCGTTACGGGGGTAAAATGCGTTCCCGACTATAACAGCTAGCGGGTGGTCCATTGCAATAAGCTATTCGCCGGCATGCGGAAGCTGTTTTGTATATAAGACTTTATTCCTAGCTGCGAAGCGCTTGGTCGATCTTCCGGTGCGTCAAACACACTTATTAAAGCGGGCACTCAAATGCCTGCTTAAGAATTTAAGTGTCAATGCATTAAAAGAGTCTGTTCTTAATGGATGGGTTTCGGGCTTTTAGTCGCGGGTCGATTTCGCTGTGGCCGTTACTTGGGCTTTCAAGTGATCACACGCCGAAGCTTTTGCAGGTTTTCATGCGCTCGACCGCAAGCGATGATGCTCAGCTTTGCAAAATAAACAACCCAACCTGTGGTGCCGGGCTGAGCCAATAGCGGCCCAGTTGCCAGCCGGCTTCGGCGGTGAGCCGGGCAATGGATTCGACGCTGTATTTGTGCGAGCACTCGGTATGCAAACGCTCGCCACGCTTGAAGGCGAAGCGCTGGCCGGCCGCCTGCACCTGTTGCTCGTGGCGGCTGACCAGGTACATCTCCATGCAGTTCTCTTGCGGGTTCCATTGCGCCAGGTGGTCGAAGGCGTCCGGGTCGAAGTCGCCTTGCAGCTCGCGGTTGATGCGTACCAGCAGGTTCTTGTTGAAGCGCGCGGTGATGCCGTCGGCGTCGTCGTAGGCGGCTTCCAGGGTGGCGAGGTCCTTGAGCATATCCACGCCGACGATAAAGCGCGCGTGCGGGCCGAGAAAGGTGCGGACCGAGCGGAGGAAGCGCACCGCTTCGCTCTGGCTGAAGTTGCCCAGGGTCGAGCCCGGAAAGAAGCCCACCCGCGCCTGCGCCGAAGTCGCCAGGCAGAGCTGCGCCAGTTGGCTGAAGTCCGCCACCTGGGGCGCGATTTCCAGTTGCGTATAATCGCGGCGCAAGCGCTCGGCGGCCTTGCGCAGGGCCGCCTCGCTGATATCGATGGGCAGGTAGGCGGCGAGCTGCGGCGCGGCATCGAGCAACAGCCGGGTCTTTTCGCTGGCGCCGCTGCCGAATTCGATCAGCGCGGCGCCGGCCGGGATTTGCGCGGCGAGTTGCGGCGCGATGCGCTTCAGCAGCTCGGTTTCCGCGCGGGTGGGGTAGTACTCCGGCGTGCGGCAGATGGCCTCGAACAACTCCGAGCCGGTGGCGTCGTAGAAGTACTTCGGCGCCAGGCGCTTCTGTGCTGCGGACAGGCCGGCGATCACATCGCGGGCGAATTCTCCGTCGAAGGTTCCTGGCCGTGCGAGCGGTGCGCCACCGATCTTCTGGGTATCGACCGACGCGGTACGGACCGCCCCGGTATCGACCGCCCCAGCATCGGCTGCCGCGGTATCGACCGCCGCAACATCCCGCGCCAGACGCAGGCCGGAAAACATCCAGCGCTGCGCCGGGTAGAAGAAGTTGCGGTAGCTCGGGCGCGAATGTCCGCTGGGCGTGACGCTGGCGCCGCCGCGCAGGACCATCTGGTTGATCATGAACTTGCCGTTGTACTCGCCGAGAGCGGTGGCCGCCGGGCGAAACCCAGGGTAGGCGGCATAGGCGCTTTGCGTCCATTGCCAGGCCACGTCGTCGACCTGTTCGAGCAGGCCGCTGCTGGCGGCGTGCTCCCATTCCGCCTCGGTCGGCAGGCGCGCGTCGGCCCAGGTGGCATAGGCCGCGGCCTCGTAGTAGCTGATATGGGTTACGGGGGCATCCGGGTCGAGCGGTTGCAGGCCGCGCAGGCTCATCGTCTGCCAGTGGCCGTCGAGTCGCTGCCAGTACAAGGGCGCTTGCCATTGCTCGGCCTGGGCCAGCGCCCAGCCGTCCGCCAGCCACAACTCGGCGCGCCGGTAACCGTCCGCTTCGATAAAGGCCAGCCATTCGCCGTTGCTCACCAGCCGGTCGCCGATCTCGAACGGCTGCAGGTAGCAGCTGTGGCGCGGGCCTTCGTTGTCGAAGGCGAAGCCGTCGCCGCCATGCCCCACCTCGATCAAACCGCCTGACACGGGCACGAAACGCCCGCGCCGACCGGCTGCATCCGCCTGCCAGTGCTCGGCATAGGCCGGCTTGAGCGGCGACAGGCTGAACAGGTGCAGCAGGTCCATCAGCAGCAATTCCTGGTGCTGCTGCTCGTGGGCGAGGCCCAGCTCCACCCGGGCCGTCAGTTCGGCACCCAGCGGCGCTTGCAGCAGCCAACTCATGTGTTCGTCGACATACGTCCGATAGGCCAACACGCTGGCCAGCGGCGGGCGCGTCAGCAAACCGCGCTGCGGCCGTGGTTGACGCGGGCCGAGGGCTTCGTAATAGGAGTTGAACAGGTACGCGAAGGCGGGATCGAACTCGCGGTAGTCCGGCGCATATGGGGTGAGCAGAAAGGTCTCGAAGAACCAGCTGGTGTGCGCCAGGTGCCACTTGGCCGGGCTGGCATCGGCCATCGACTGCACGACCATGTCCTCGTCGCTGAGTGGTGCGACCAATTTCGCGGTGTAGCGGCGAACCTGCAGGTAACGATCCAGAAGCGTGCTGTTCATCGGTCTCTTCTCCCGAGGCGCTGGGGCGTCGCTGGCTGGCGCCCGCTGCGCGAGCCCTGAGTCGGGCAGGCGTTTTGGGGGCCGGATGGCTCGATGTGCGGTGTTTTTCTGGGTGGTGAAGTCGGCAAGCCCTATCTGTGATGACCCTGGCGGGAAAAAAGTTCGAGTCGAAATCGGGCGCAGCGCACCGTGCAGGTCCGGGGCAGGGGAGGCCTGCTAGTCGGCCGGTGCCGGTAGAGCGCCGTTCGGCAGCCATCGTTCATGCAGGCGGGCCAGGCTGCCGTCGCTCCTCATGTCATCCAGGGCGGCCTGCCAGCGATTGACCACGCGCGCATCGGTTTGCAGGGAAAACACGATATAGCTGCTGCTGTGCATAAAGCTGTAATGGCGTTCGAGATCGGTCATCGAAGCACCCAGTTCGGCCATCAGGCTCGGCAGCAATTGGTCTTCGTAGACCATCAGGGGAATGCGCCCATACAGCACCATCTCGAGCATGCTATGGGGCTTGGAGACCAGGTGCAGATTGCTGAAACCCTCGCGCTCGAGATACTGCTGCGAGTACCAATCGCGCGGCACGCCGATCGTCGCCGCCTGCCGCGCGTGCTCCAGGCTGTCGATATGCAAACCGCTGCCGCGTCGGGCGTAGAAGCTGGTGGTGGTCGACAGCAGCGGCCCGACCCACTGGAACAACGCCTCGCGCTCCGGCGTACGCACGGTGACGAACAGCCCGACATTGGCGCTGCTTTGCGCACGCATATAACCGCGTGCCCAGGGCACCATATAAATGGTGCCGCTATCCCCGGTACGCCTGAGCAACTCGCGCACCACCTCGACCGACAGGCCATCGACCTGGCCGTCGCGGCTGAAATTGAGCGGCGGGTTTTCCTCGGTATACAGCTGCAACTCGGTCGCCGTCGCCCAGGAGCAAAACGCCCATGCAGCCAACAACCGTAGTAACCAGACAGCCATGATCTTTGCCTGTGATTGGTTCAGCGATTGGCCTTCAGTGTAGTCCACTCGTCTGAACGGCCGATCCATTGCCGGCGGCAAAGCTGCTCGGCACCGACCCCCGGATTCTAGGGAAGACGGCCAACTGGGGGTGTGGCGTGGCACAGGGTTCATGGGCATAGGTTCAACATTCATACGGGGCTCTCCCAGGCCGATGGAACAGCCAGGGCAAACAGTCAGGGGCAGATCGGGACATCGATGTTGCCGAGCTTCAGCGCGGGCTCGGCAGCTGCCGGCCGTGACCGGTAGCTGTCGAGCCAGGCCATTCAGAGCTGCAAACAGGTCTGCCGGGCCTGATGCCCACCGCCGAACGGCGAGCACAAACGCTGGTGCACCCGGCTGAGAAAGCCGACCTCGAACGCCCGGCGCGGCAGCCCTGGGGGCAAAGCGTCGCGCTCGACGATCAAGTTGGCCCACAGCCAACCGCTGTCGTCGTTGCTTAACCAGGCCTGGGCGCTGCCCACACCCTGGTCAAAGGCTTGTTGGCAGTTATGCGTCCACTGGATCACCGCGCCGCGCTGGCCGTCGTGGCTGGGTAGATGGCTGACAAAATATCTATTCATCGCCAGCCCTCCGTTGCGCCAACGCGCTGCGGTACAGCACCTGCGCATCGTTGAGCAGCTCGCGGGCATTGTCGCAGCACTCGCGCAAGTGCCCAGCGTTGTCGGTGGACGCATCCGTGCGCGCCAGGATATCGAACAGCTTATGCAGCAGCGTCATCCGCAACTCGGCCGCCGCCTGAAAGTGACAGACAGCGGAAATGGTGCAGTCGAGCGGTTCGATACGTTTAGGAAAGGGAATGACAGCGGGGTGGGACTTAGTCATGGCACACCTCCAGGGCGGAGGTGGACGGGCAACAGCAGACTCCAAGGCGGAGCCCTTGGGTAAAAGGGGGAAAGTGCATTTTCCTTATGCTCCTCGAACTGATTAAGGAGCCGCCGACCGACCTTCCTACGGGTTTGGGTGGCGGACCGTACAAGGGTAGGAAACCGGCGTCCGAGGGAACCGGCCAGGCCGAAGCCTGCCTCGCACGGCCCGCCATAGAAGTGCTACAGCCGGGCACAAAAAAGCGCCGGCTACTTAGCTATGGCGCTTCCGCGCCTCAGACACCACAGGTTCCTACACCCGGCCACGGGATTGACCGTGACGGGCGAACTCTAGCCCGGCAAGGCGCGATGGGCAAGCGCAAAAAAAGTGTGGCTATTAGCCATAAAAAACTTGTGACCGAGGGTACTGTGGACTAGCGTTCAACCAACGCAATGACGCACCCCGCAGGCTGGATGCCAGTTGTCCCCGCTCCTTCCTGAGAAGTGCATCCTCCATGTTCGGCAAACTTATGGGGCGAGTGAGCGAACCATATCGACCCGAAACTGTTTTTACATACAGTGGTAATGGAAGAGCAAAATAGGGAAGTCAAGCGAATACAATAAAACGCTTACCACGCCGACGTAACACAATGATTTGGGAAGGTTTTTAATTTTCTAGCTTCCGCGTTGGTGCGTGCTTATGCAGAAGCCACTAACTTCGGATTAGCGAAGAATTCCATCTAACCACTGTTAGGCATCACAGCAGGAACCATATGACCCTCATCGAAATTATTCTTGCTCTACTCGGCCTTGTCGGAATCGGCGGGATTATTACTAACGTTCAGACCAAATATAAAGAACTTGCATTCAAAGCACTTGAAAGTAAAGAGCGTCGCTACAAGTCTTGCCTGCTTTACATGGATGTTTACTTTAATCCCAAAAACATCAAGTATCTTTCTAGCCGGCAAGCAGATATTGACTCAGCGTCAGACGTCATGGAATATCTTAACGCGGAGTATCACGAGATGATTCTCTATGCTGCAAAGCCTGTCGTACTTAGTGTCAAGGCTTTCATAGAGCAGCCAAGTCGGGAGAATTTTTTGAACGCGGTAATCGCAATGAGAAAAGATCTTTGGACAAACAAATCTGACCTTACAAGTCAAGAAATAGCTATTGTAAAAAGTGACGCCTAACAATGCGCTCAAATCGCTCACTTCGTTCGCTGGGACGGGCTAAAGCCCGCCCCTTAGCTTAATCGTTAGGTGCCATATGGAAATCTCCTACGCTTTTGAAAAGACCGATTACGCGCTCGCTCAACGGTTGGCTATGAAGCACTCGTCAAAGTGCGCACGGGGGACGTCAGTTGCTCTAGTAATAAATCTAGTCACTTGGATTTTTATTGGCTTTGGTTTTGTCTCAGCTTTAAACGAGTTGCGATACAATCCGCACTGGTATATATCAAATATGTTCTTCGTGGTCGTAAGTGCATTGGGTGGCATAGCCTTTCATCTTGGTTACCGGGCCTACATTCACCGAGCGTTTCTTGCCACTCAACGAGCATCTCTTGAGCCATTCCCAATTAATCAACACGTTACAGTTTCCGATCTTGGAATGGAGTTCAAGAGCAGACTTGGTCAAACGCTTCTGCCATGGAACTGCCTATCGAGCGTGCAAATGCTCTCACAGCACTTAGCAATTTATTTAACGCACGGTCAAGTCGTGGTCATCCCTAACAACGCCTTCGCGCATACAGATGACGCATCAAAATTTACTTCTTACATTACTGAGCATGTTGGCACCTAACAATGCGCTCAAATCGTTCGCTTCGCTCACTGGGACGGGCTAAAGCCCGCCCCTTAGCTTAATCGTTAGCAATCACAAGGACAGCCCTATGGCATATCTTGAGCCTCTGTACCTAAACGAAAAAATGGTTTTGAATGCCGCCGCATATCTGTTTAAGGGCGTCAGCACAGAGTCAGAAGAAAAGACAAATAGCTCAGCCAATAGCAAAGCCAATGCAAAGATAGGGTTTTCGTTCCTGCAAGGATTGCTTGGCAAGGCAGAACTGGGAATTGAGGGGGGTAGCGCAAGCGCGAATGAAGTCAAAACTGTTAAGAGATACACCCTAGGTGGATTGCATATGACGGTTGTCGACGAGCTTGAAGAAATTAAGGAAATACAAAATGGCTCGGGAACAGACTTTGAAGCGGGCCAGTACATCAAAGCGAAGGCCATCCTACAGCCAATAGACATATTTCAATTAGTCGAAACATTGCAGACGTCAGCGCCATTGATCATCCAGATTCTGAAGCACTTCGGAGTCAAGTTCGGAATAGACAAGAAGTCGCTTGACGAATTTCTCAAATACGAAAAGCCTATAACGCAAATCATCGAGGCAATTGAGCAGGACTACTTGAAGTCAAAGCAACTTGAAATGCTTTTGTGTCATCCAAGAACGGGAGTTGCATTTGGTGTTGTCGACCTAGATGTAACTGACTACGACCCGAAGGAGATAAAGGCAAAGCTCACTGATGGCGAATTCACCGTCATTGGTAAGGTGACCAAAAGAGTCGAAGACGGAGAGTCACTAAGCTTGGTGCAAAGGACATTCTTATCCTACGTAATGAGCGTTCTGGATAAGTTAATGGCCGTAAGCAACAACATGGGCAGTTTCGAAAACTACAGGAATTCGATAGATTCAGCGAAACCAATGGTGGAAAAATTTTGTCGCCTCTCTATCGACGGACCGGCTTATCGAATGACTGCCATGTCCGTAAGCGCATGATTGCTAACATGGCGGTCGAGAGGGACGGCCTACAAGCTGCGCTTGCAGGTTCCCTCCGCGCTTCGCGCTCCGGCCGCCCCTCACCTTTACGTTATCCCAAGCAACAACCAGGAGTCACTCATGAAAACAGAGTATCACCTCGAAATCTACGAACCAGATGACAGCGGTTGTGTTGCTGCGTCATATGAAAGCAGCACACCATTCGGTGCATTAAAGGTTGGAGACGCCATCCATGGCGGCTCCATGAATCTCAGCGACACTAACAAAACAGTTAGGGTCAAAGATATTCAACATATTTTTTGGAAGATCGAAGGCTCTCATACCGCACATAAAATATGTGTTTACACAGAGCCACTGAAGCGAGACTGAAAAACGCTTTAAATTAAAGTGGCAAAAAACCGCCCCTTAACAAAAAACGCTAGGCCAAATCACCAAACCACAAGGAACGTACACTATGACAAAACTTCTTCTAACAACTGAGAATCTCCCTGAAGGCATAGTTGTTAAAGAGATCTTCGGAATGATCCAGATTACAGGAACAGTTGAGGTTTCAAATAAAGGAGTAATTCGAGGGCTTCTTGAAAGAAAGAAAAATGAATATCAAGAGGTCGTTGATGCTTTCATACGCAGCGCACCATCCGAAGCCAATGCAATTATAGGCGTACAAATTTCCACCTCCGCGCAGAACTTCAGTAACGGTACATTCTTATACGTGACGTATATTGGAACTCCTGCCGTACTAGAGGGCAACATAGCCTAACAACTGGTTCAAATCACCCGCTGGGATGGGCTAAAGCCCGCCCCTTAACCAAACGTTGAGGCTGTAGGAAAACCTCTAGGGTTATTCAAGTGTCTTGTCGTACGCGAAATCTGGAGAATTTAAGCGCGATGAATACGTTAGATTTCAAGGGAGATGCTGGTTCTCGGCTAAAAAATAGCCAGAATCCTAGCCGTAAAATTTGCCATTTAGTTTTTCTACAGCCTCGTTAGGTGCCTAGTGCTTCAGATAATCAACAAGGGAGAATTCAGATGAGCCTCAAGATTTTTAGTGTTGCAGCTATCGCTCTTATTCTAAGCAGTGGTTGCGCAGTCACCATACCCAAACCCCCGGCTGAACATTTGTCTGGCTATACATATATTCCAGTCGATCCATTTTCGGTTAAAACGAATCCTGGAAGCTCATGCGAAAGTAATGAACTTTCGACTCTAGCTGAAAGCGTAGAGGTGGGTCAGATTGGCTACAAAAACCTGCTTGAATCACTCCCTGACAACGCAGTTAGGATGTCAATAGAGCAATTTTTCAAATCCGGAGCCGTAACTTACGGAACAAGCAAAGTAAGTGGAGAAGCAGATTCTTACCGAGTAACGGTTGACTACATCAACGCGGATACAACAAATGTCAAACTATGGATTAGAAAATTCGCTCAAGAATATTCCACTGGCGCAACAGTCCCGGTAGCATTGTCTGCGCCCAATAATCGCGGTCAGTATACCTATGGTTCCGAAATTTTCGAGGTCCTTAGGGCTGATGAAAACTCCAAAACTCCAGAGGGTTACGAAGAGTTTAATCTACCAGTCTATGTAGGAATCGGATTGCGTGTAACTGCAAACATTGAATCAGCAGAAGGTGCTGCAAATATTTCAGGCCTTGGAGCAATCGGCGCTGAAGCCGAAGCTAAAAGACTTCAAGGTTCACTTACCGTTCAAACATTGGGAGTAAATGGGCAAGCCATAGCTGCTGCACTGCCAATCCAGAGCGAATTGAATCGAACCACCGCTCAAAATGCAATCGTTGCAGTTGGTTCTATTAAGGCCCTCCTTTACGAAGACGGCACGGTTGTTGTCCCTAGAGTCGTTGGCCTTTATCTGCCATTTCCGGGCGGAAAGCCGTTGGTGAATGCAATAATTTCAGAGCTTTCAAAGGAACGAGTAGTTTGGAATCGCCCCTGTGTGGTTCGCTCTGACAACCCCGGCACCTAACAAGTGCAGGCACGGCGACGCCCACTACATTGCGTCTTCGGCTTCATTCCATGGGGCGCATGCTGCAAGCGTTGGGGCTGTAGGAAAACCTCAAGGCTTATTCAAGAGCCTTGTCGTATGCGAAGTCTGGAGAAATTAAGCGAGATGAATACGTTAGATTTCAAGAGAGGTGCAGGTTTTCGGCTAAAAAATAGCCAAAATCCTAGCCGCAAAATTTACCATTTCGTTTTTCTACAACCTCGTTAGGTACATCCCATGGATCAACAAAGTATTACTCTCCCACTGTTGCTAGGGATTGCCAGCAGTCTAGTCGCGACAGCAATTTTTATATGTATCTCAGAGGCTTTTAGAAAAATATTGATCCCATGGTTTTCTGACAAAGTTTACAGAGGTGTCAGAATAGACGGCGAATGGTCATCAGAAGAAGGAGACGCCAATTTTAATCTTAAGCAGTGGGGCGACAAAATCAGTGGTATATATTCTCACGGAGAGCCAGGCGATGTAACCACATACAACGTGGTCGGGACGATAAAAAACATGTACTTCATGGCCTTCACCGAGCCCGTATCATACAAAGTAATTGACGCCGGCTCCCTGCTCATGCACGTCGAGTACAGGGGAGGTAAACTAATCCTTCGCGGAAGTCTTTTATATAAAGGATCTCCGGGTGAAGTAAAAGCATGGGAAGGCATGGTATTTAAGCAGTAGCCTCCCCGAAAGTGCACCTAACAAGTCGCTCAAATCGTTCGCTTCGCTCACTTGGATCGGCTAAAGCCGGCCCCTTAGCTTAATCGTTATGCCCTCTAACACTAAAGGATAATTCTGTATGAGCGAGAAGGAAGTTAGTTTAATTCTAAGGTTGGAGGGTGGGATTACCGACGAAGGCTTGCTCGATGTGTATGACGCAGCAAACACAATATACGGCCTAGCACGAGCCGTAAATCTTGTGTCTCATTCATTCGCCAATGACGAAGAAGTACGAAAGAAGAATCAGAGTGCGCACGGAGCTAAAGCCTTTATCCACTCGTCGAAGAAGGGATGTTTTGAAGAGCAAGTTGATATCAGGTTCGAAAACAAAATTGTTGAAAAAATTGGCCGCTCAGTATTGGCTAACACGTTTTGGGATTATCTAAATTGGACTTGGCATGCTGCCGTTGGCTTTTCTTACGAGCCACAAACGGCGCAAGTTAGACGAATCTCAGAAAAGAACGATTTGTTCATATATGAAATCGCGGATGCACTTGAAAGTCCGATGCAATTGATTCATAGAGCAATCTCTCATGATAATTCTATTAAAGCTTTCCTGTCCCGCCCGCGAGTGGGTGATTCGCTAGAGCTAACCTCTGACACGCTGGACTATGTAAGTATTCGAGAAGAGCAAACACAATCCGAGTACATACTTGGTAACATCACGCGGGTTAATGTCTTGAGTCAGTTTGGGCGCTTGTTCTCTGATGAAGAAGGTCGTGTGATTTCGTTCGAGCTAGCCAATCCAGACGACAAACGTGTGAGAGGTTTGGCACTAAAATCAATGCAGAACCACAACGACGGGGAAACTGGAAAAATGCACCTAAGAGTCACCAAGATTGTTAGTGCGCAGGGGGTAGTTAAACGGTATGTTGTTCACGATATTCTAGAGATTTTATAAATGCAATCCCATGAACTTTATTGCATACCACTTTCAAGTATATGCCGCACCATGCAGGAATGGGCTGTCCACTGGCAAGCAATTGGAGTTATTTCTGCGGTTTTATTTGGTTCAGCTGGCCTGTACAAAATTTATCAGGAGCTTCGCCGCTTAAACGAGCAGCGCGAAAAGGATATTAGTGATAAGGAAACGGCAGCTCGCTTAAAAAGAACGGAATTTTTCTTATCACAACATCGCCGTCTATTTGACGACAAAGAATTATACGAAGTCCTTTGCCTCATTGATGCAGATAAGCCCCGTCTTGCCGAAGAAGATATGTGGGACAAGAAAAGGAAGCTGCTTGTTTTCTTCGAGGAAATTGCTCTTCTCGTCAGAAGCAATCAAATTGACAAGAATGTGGCCTTCTATATGTTTGGTTACTACTCCTTGTGCGCTCGCCATGGAAAGAATTTTTCAGAAGGAATTGACCCATCAAGAGAGCATTGGTCTTTGTTTTACGAATTCTCAGACGGCGCTCAAATTTTTCTAAATGAGAACAGCAATGGCCCATCACAGTCGGTAACTTTATGACTATTTGGTATAATCATTCGTTCCAGCGGACCGTCAAAAGCTGTGTTTTTGTCGTCCGTTGAACTCAAACGTTATGAGTAATCAACGAGGTGCCAACATTGTTTCATAATTTTGCTTCTTGCTCGCTTGGATAAATATGGTTTGAAGAAGACGGTTTCGATATCTATTTAAACCTGAACAGGATAGCGACAGAGGAAGATCTCGAAAACGACCCTTATCTTGAGTATGAGGGGCAGTTAATCGAGGTCGTAAAGATTCAGGTAGCATTCTGCCCTTATTGTGGTGAAAAACTAGCAAGCGACAAGGAAGTCGTTGTGCCACAGTTTCAATACCATAACTTCGGCGACAGGAATTGAGAACTCGTTAAGTAGTCGGGAACAAACCACGATATTGATGTTGAATGGCGGCTCCTGACCATTTGCCAGCAGTCCCGAAGGGCAATGTTAAACCGGTTAATCAAAAATAACTCACGACCAACTATTGACCTTCAAATCGCCCAACCACGCTCAGGCTCTTTGGCGAGCCTTCCATTCAACAACCACCTCGCCCATGTTTTTTGGCGTGTCATTTCCTATCCAGGCCATAAAGCTTCTGTCGAAACGAAAGCCCGGTCCGCATTGTTCAAGCATAAAACGCCGCACATTCTGGGTGTTTTTATAGCTTGCGCAGACGGTGGTGTTTCGTGTGATTTTGTCGCTGTGCCAGTTAAACGTCATTTGCCCTCCTGTAACAGGGAGCCAGACCTCGGTCGTGGCTCCCACGCGCTTTCAGCTCTCCAGCACCTTATCCAACGCCTGTTCCAGGGTGTTTACCGTGCGCTCGATATTGTTCAGCTTCTCCAGCCCGAACAGGCCGATGCGGAAGGTTTGGAAGTCCGCCGGCTCGTCGCATTGCAGGGGGACGCCGGCGGCGATTTGCAGGCCTTGGGCGGCGAATTTTTTGCCGGTTTTGATTTCGCCGTCGTCGGTGTAGCAGACCACCACGCCGGGGGCTTGGAAGCCTTCGGCGGCGACGCTTTTAAAGCCTTTGCGGGTGAGCAGGGCGCGGACTTGTTCGCCGAGTCGCCGTTGTTCGTCGCGTACTTTGGCGAAGCCGTAGCCGGCGGTTTCCTTGACCACGTCGCGAAAGCGGGCGAGGGCGTCGCAGGGCATGGTGGCGTGGTAGGCGTGGCCGCCTTGTTCGTAGGCTTGCATGATTTGCAGCCATTTCTTCAGGTCGCAGGCGAAGCTGGTGCTCTGGCTGCTTTCGACGCGCTCGCGGGCCTGTTCGCTGAGCATCACCAGGGCGCAGCAGGGCGAGGCGCTCCAGCCTTTTTGCGGAGCGCTGATCAGTACGTCGATGCCATTGGCGCGCATGTCGACCCAGAGCGTGCCGGAGGCGATGCAGTCGAGCACGAACAGGCCGCCGACCGCGTGCACGGCGTCGGCGACGGCGCGCAGGTAGTGGTCGGGCAGGATCATTCCCGAGGAGGTTTCGACATGGGGGGCGAAAACCACTTGTGGCTGTTGCGCCTGGATGGCCGCTACCACTTCGTCTATCGGTGGCGGGGCGAAGGCGGCCTGGCTGCCGGCTTCTATCGGCCGGGCTTGCAAGACCTGGGCTTCGGCGGGGATCTGGCCCATCTCGAAGATTTGCGTCCAGCGGTAGCTGAACCAGCCGTTGCGGATCACCAGGCATTTTTTGCCGGTGGCCAGTTGCCGCGCCACGGCTTCCATGCCGAAGGTGCCGCTGCCCGGCACCACGGCTATGGCGCCGGCGTTGTACACCTGCTTCAGGTTGCTGGAGATGTCGCGCATGACCTGTTGAAAGGCTTGCGACATGTGGTTGAGGGCGCGGTCGGTGTAGACGACCGAATATTCGACCAGGCCATCGGGATCGATACTGGGGTAGAGGTCTGACATGCGGTGCTCCAGCGCCTTGTTGGGCATCAATGCGGATGCCCTGACCCTGCCCCAAGCTTCGGCAAATGACAAGGCTTCGGCGCTGCCATGGCGAGAGCGCAGCAGTCGCCGCATTTATTGGGGCATCGAGCCGCCTTTGCGGTCGGCCGCCCCGGGTCACAGGTCCGCAGGAAAATAACCTACGGTTCGTCGGAATCTTGTCGCCGAACGAGCGCCTGCTGAGGTCGCTTCGCCCTGTACTAAAGGCTAGGTCGAGCGTGACCGATGAGTCATGAATTCTGCCTTTCAGCGCTTTCGAACGCCCCGAAGTGCCCGCTGGGAAGGGTCTACAGCGGGGCTCCAGGGTGTCCGGAAGCGCTGCCAAACCTTTGCAACTAATCGAATGGGGATATGTCACTTATCTGTTCGCGAGGTTCTTGGGTTCAGTCCCGGTGTTCCGTTGTCAGCGATATTGCCCTTCGAGCGGCCGGTCAGGCTGCTCATTGCCCAACTCGTGCCAGGAGGAGAAACGATATGAGGCCGGAAACCGCCATCGTTGAAATTCATAGGAAATACAGGGTTTATACCGAGTACTACGCTAACAAGGCGGCCACTAAAACGATCATTCTGGTCAACGGCTCGCTTGCCACCACCACGTCCTTCGCGCAAACCGTGCGTTACTTGCAGCCGCACTTCAATGTGGTGTTGTACGACCAGCCTTACGCCGGACGGTCGCAGTTGCATAACTTTCACGACGAGCCGATCCGCAAGGAAGACGAGGCGGAGATTCTGCTGGCGTTGATCGAGCATTTCGACGCCAACCATGTAGTGGCGTTCTCATGGGGGAGCGCCTCCACGTTGCTGGCGTTGGCGCAACGGCCGCGACGGATCGAGAAGGCGGTGATCGGCTCATTCGCCGCGCGGATGAGCGAACCGATGCGCGACTACATCAAGGCCGCGCTGAGTTGCATCTCGGAGGGCGACCGCCTGAATGTCGCGCGGCTGATCAACAACACCATCGGCAAGCATTTGCCGCCGCTGTTCAAGCGCTTCAACTACCGCCATATCAGTAACCTGGCCGAGCGTGAATACCAGCAGTTGCACTTCCATATCTGCGATGCGTTCGCACAGGACCCTACGGATTGCTACAAAGCCTGCGCCGCCGCTATCGATATCCCCCTGCTGTTCGTCAATGGCGAGTGGGACGAGTACACCACGGCGGACGATGCGCGGTTGTTCGCCGAGCATGCGCGTCACTGCCAGTTCCGCACCATCGAAAAGACCGGGCATTACCTCGATATGGAGCATAAGGACGCTTGGCTTGCCACTCAGCAGGCTTTGCTAGGCTTTCTAACCCCGGTTGCCGTTAGCACTCAGCGCGAAGAGTGCGCAGACGTTGGACGATCCGCCGCGTTATGCAGCCCTTTTCGTCAGATCGCGACCTGACGCGTTCCGAGAATCTGTTTTTTCGGCTCAATTTTTTGCGCGGCAGTTTGGATCGGTTTCCGACGCGCCTGATATCGGTTCTTTCTGGTTGGCGCTATGCCGGTATAACAACGGAGTGAAATAAAAATGCGAGAAATATCGTCGGATTCTTTGCCGGTACTTACATCCCAGATGGATGCGGAACACGGCAATCTCACCCTCATGCGCGGCCGTAACCTGTTTTCCACCTTACGCATGTTGGCCTTGCAGGGCATCAAGCAGCCGATTCATAGCACCCGCCATATTCTGGCACTCGGCAGTCAATTGAGCCGGGTGTTGCTCGGCGCCACCGTGCATCACCCGGATGACAAGGATGCGCGCTTTCAGGACCCCAGCTG
Source organism: uncultured Pseudomonas sp. (assembly GCF_946885885.1). The sequence goes on along the minus strand of NZ_CAMPHN010000045.1, from coordinate 2,363 downwards.
GCGCTTCAATCCCTTTTATCGGCGCCGCCTGCAGACCTATCTGGCGCTGCAGAAGCAATTCGGTGCCTGGGTCGATGAGAGCAACTTGTCGGCCGACGATCGCACCCGCGTGCACTTCCTCCTGGAGATCGTCGCCGATTCTTTGTCCCCTTCGAATAGCCCGCTCAACCCTTTGGCGCTCAAGGAGCTGCTCAATACCGGCGGCGTCAGCCTGATCAAGGGCATTCGCCATATGGTCGACGATATGCTGCATAACGGCGGCATGCCCAGCCAGGTGAACAAGGAGGCGTTCGAGGTCGGCCGCAACCTGGCGACCACCCCCGGTGCCGTGGTGTTTCGCAATGAGTTGCTGGAGTTGATCCAGTACAAGCCGATGAGCGAGCAACAATATGCGCGGCCGGTGTTGATCGTGCCGCCGCAAATCAACAAGTTCTACATTTACGATTTAACGGTGGAAAAGAGCTTTGTTCAGTACGCCCTGAAAAACCGCTTACAGGTATTCACAATCAGTTGGCGCAATCCGGATGCGCGTCATCGCGATTGGGGCTTGACGGACTATGTGCAAGCGATCGAGCAAGCCGTGGATGCGTGTCGGTCGATCACCGCGAGTAAGGAAGTCAACCTGATCGGCGCCTGTGCCGGTGGCCTGAGCATTGCCGCGTTGCAAGGGTATCTGCTGAGCAAGCGCCAGTTGCGCAAGGTGGCCAGCGCGACTTATCTGGTGACGGCGCTCGACTGCCAGGTGGAGAGCCCCGCGGCTTTGTTCGTCGACGAGCCGACCCTGGAAGCGGCGAAGCGCCGTTCCGACCAGCATGGGGTACTGAATGGCCGGGATATGGCCAGGATGTTCGCCTGGTTGCGTCCGAACGACCTGATCTGGAATTACTGGATCAACAATTACCTGCTCGGCAAGGAGCCGCCGTCATTCGATGTTTTGTTCTGGAACAACGACACCACCTGTCTGCCGGCGGCGCTACATGCCGATTTTCTCGATTTCTTCAAAATCAACTGTCTGGAGGTATGCGGTACGCCCGTCGATCTGAAGAAGATCAATGTGGACAGCTTCCACGTGGCGGGTGCCAACGACCATATCACTCCTTGGGATACGGCATACCGTTCGGCTAACGCGCTCGGCGGTAAGAAGCGCTTTCTGTTATCCAGAAGTGGGCATATCCAGGCCATCCTCAACCCACCGGGCAATCCCAAAGCCGAGTACATGGAGCACGACACGCTGTATGACGACCCTCAGGTCTGGCATGGCGAGGCGCAGCAATATAAGGGCAGTTGGTGGACGACCTGGCTCGATTGGGTTCAGCAGCGCTCGGGCGAGCAACGCGAAACCCTGGATATTCTGGGTAACCAGGATTACCCGGCGTTAGACCCCGCGCCCGGAACCTATGTCTTCCAGACCGGCGAAGCCTAGCGGTTGAAAAAGGCTCTGTCCCAATCATGTGTTGCAGGCGGTTTTTTGTAGGGTGGGTCGGGCCGCGCAGGTTAGTGGCGCGGAATCGAGTTGGTGAAGCAACTGTGGAATCTGTGCGCCACGTAACCCACCAAGCGGTCTCCAGCTTGGCCCCGCTGGTGGGTTACGGCGCAACCGATCAAGCATCGACAGATAACCCGTGGTCATGCGCCTAACCCACCCTACAGCTCGCGGTGACGCGGGCCGCAAGGCCGCCTGGCTTGCAGGTTACTCGGCTGCGTTCTGGCCCAGCTCGCTCAGGGCATCCGGCTGGTTCTTGAACGCCTTGGCGAAGATTTCGCGGTTCTTCGCCATGAAAATCCCCAGCTCCTCGCCCTGTTGCTCGTTCAGCGAAGGCACGGCTTTTTGCAGGACGTCGGTCAACAGCTCGGCCAGTTCGAGCATCTTGTCGTGACGGTCGGCTTCGGCTTTATCCATAAACAAACGCTCCAAATCTCGGCTGCTGCGGTACACCACTTCGACGGCCATTCATCACCTCTACGCCTTCACGCTGATGGGTTATAGGAAACTGGTTGTTTGTACAGTAGTTGCGAGCATAAAGAACTCGTGAGCATTTGAACAGCGGCAATTCCCGCGCGTGCGGCCGTTCGAGGCCCGTTGCGATCGCTATTTCACGTCCAATCGCGGCCAAGGCCGCTCCTACGAAAAGCCTGCCTCTTGCATCCGGGCTACCCGGTGCACCGGCATTTTCCACTATCCGCCAGGGTGGGAGGGGCTTTAGCCGCGACAGCTGGAGCGAAAAGCTCGCCGCTGAAGCGCCTCCCACGGGTCGTGGTACGCAGCGTAACCCGGGAAGCAATGTCGACCGCACAATCGCTCCCCGGATTGCATCCGGGCTACCCGGTGCACCGGCATTTTCCACTATCCGCCAGGGTGGGAG
>NZ_CAMPHN010000044.1 GCF_946885885.1 uncultured Pseudomonas sp. | reverse complement strand
TGCCCGTCGGGCGGCTGCGGATTAACTCAATAGACACGGCTAAGCATGTAGTACCAAAAGCGGAACACTGGCGGACGGGGGTTCAAATCCCCCCGGCTCCACCATTTGAACATCTAAAGACGTCCACGGACGTCTTTTTTTGTGCCTGAAATCCAGTAAATACGCGGGCTTCAGGGCTTTCGTGGGCTTTGGAGGATTTTTGAGTTCCAGGCGTCTTTGGTCTCCCGGGGGATATCCGGAGCTACCAAGCGGGCAAGTGCTATTTTCCGGATACCAAAACTGTGTCAGAGGCAGCTCCCATACCTACTCATGCAGCCTGCCTTTCCGATCGCCAGCTCAAGGCGGTCAAGCCAATTGGCAAAGACTTCGTCCTCAGCGATGGCGACGGCCTGCAACTTCGGGTACGCGCCAGCGGCTCGATGATGTGGAATTTCAATTACCGCGAGCCATTGACCAGAAGCCGTATAAACATGGCGTTCGGTCCATATCCCCCCGCCACACGACTGCCCCGTAAACAGTTGTGGGGAAGCGAACCGAAGAATAGACTAACCAAGTTAGTCAACCCGGTATCCCACCATGAAAACCGAAAGCTTCAACAGCAATAGCCCGAAAACGGTCAACATCCACGACGCCAAGACGCACCTGTCTCAGCTAATTCTCGAAGCTAGCCAAGGCCGTCCTTTCATCATCGCGAAGGCGGGCAAACCAATGGTGAAGGTCGTATCGATCAGCCAAGAAACTAAGGCTCGCACTGGGATGCTTGCTGGCGTGTTCAGCGTGCCAGACGACATCGACACCCCATTTCAGGATGAAATCGAGGCGATGTTTGGCGCATGAAGCTGCTGCTCGATACCCATATTTTGCTTTGGGCCTGTGCTGCCCCCTTCTCGCTACCAACCGAAGCGGCTGAGCTGATCGACGACAGAGACAACGAGTTGCTCTTCAGCGCAGCGAGCATCTGGGAGGTGGGTATCAAGAACGCCATGGGCAAAGCCAATTTCCAGTTCGACCCGGCGGTGCTCAGAAGAGCCTTGCTCGATGCGGGTTACCAAGAGTTGACGATGACGGGACAGCATGGCACTACAGCAGCGGCTCTGCCCCCCATTCACAATGACCCATTTGATCGAATGCTCATTGGTCAAGCTGCCACCGAAGGTTTCATTCTGGTCACCAGCGACCTAGCCATAGCGAAGTACTCTGGTCCTATCAGACACGTTAAGTAGCATCGCTCGTCGAAGGAACGGCTCGGCAAATCGCCTGATCCATTCCGCCAGTCAAGCACTCAGTGAACAGTAATCGTCGACCGGGCGCTTCATACGCCTAACAGGCCGTTGGGATAATCAGGATGCACTCAGCGTGAAACCTTCGGCACGATACCAACCTGCATGCCAAAGGGATTGAACACGCTGTTCAAGGTCTGCACGGTGGGGTTGCTTTCGTCATGCTCCAGCTGGCGCAGGGCACGTAGTGAGAGCTTGCACATCTGAGCGAAGCGCGCCTGTTGCAAGCCCGTCACCTCTTTACGCAGCCGCCGCACCGCAGCGCCGATGGTAATTTCGCCGGTGGCCAGCTGTCGCTGTAACTCGGTCAAAACCTGGTTGCGCTCAATGGCATCCATTTAGATCAGCTCCCACTTGCCGAGTCGTTTAGGTAAGTCACGAAGGGCTATTCGCGGATGGTTCATCGTGGCAGCAGGCAAGCCATCGTCACCCAGCATATCGGGCAAGCCCAGGAAGGATCGAGCTGTCTCCCTTAGGCGCTCAAACAGCTCATCGGGGTTAACCCATTCGGACATTTCAGCGCAGGCCTGTTTCCAGTTGACCTCACCAGCTAACTCAATGTGCTTCGGCCACTTTGTTGTGCGCGTGACTCCTTCATCATCCATCACCATCGGAGCCAGGTCATAGATGGGGGCAAGCTTCACACCCGTTTCGGTGCGCAGAATGGATGTATTGCGGCCATGGTTATCGGAGTTGCCCACAATCTGGTTCAGCAGATCACGCCGCATATACTCAAACACCAAGTCACCGACCTGATCCTCCTGGCCAACGCTTTTCCATAGCTCGACCAGGTTGCGCAGCACGTCGGAATGCAACATATAGCTTTCCGGTTCGGTCACGCCGGACAGTGAATACATCGACTCGACGGCAATCCGGCCTACCCCTACTGCGCTGACATCTCGATCAAACCGACGCATCCAAAGGCTGGGCTTTTTTCCCTCTTCCAATGCCAACCCTTCAGCCGCAACGGTATCGAATCCGAGCTTATGAACCGCTCGATAGAAGCAATACTCGCTACGGAGAATATCCTGGTCAGTCTGGCTGGCTTTGTTACGTGCGAACTTCACAAACCAGTGCTGCATAGCATCGGCATCAGGCAATACAGCATCTGGATACAAGGCACCCTGACGGTCTTCTGTCAGCAGCAACTTTGGAGCCTCACCGCCTGCCCCAGTGGCACCGCCAATAGCAGCACCCTGCTCATAGGCGTACTCCAGAAACCCTGAATCGCGGCTAACCACCTCATCTCGCGAGAAACCCAAAATAGGACTATCCGCGATAGCCTCTACAGACTCCTTTATTCGTAGATTTCCAACGGGTGCAGGCGTGCAACGCCTTAACAGGAACAGATCTAAATGCAGATTATCTGGCCGCTCGCCGATCAAGCGCTTCAGCAAAAAACGCCGAGCAGCCCCCGAAGGCACAATATCGAAGAGAAAAGCGGGAGCTTGCTTGCTCCGCCAGGAATCCCAGCCGAGAGGCACAGTAGCGCTGACTGCATGGCCAAGGCGGCTGCCCATGGCGCCCAGGGAGTCGACCAGATAGTTCTGTTCGTAACCATAGGCACAGGCTTCGTCTAGGCCGAGGCCAGGCTGTTCAAAGCCCAGCCCGAGGGCGTCTTGCCATTGGCCGCCTATATAGATTTGCAGAGTGAGTTTGTGCATCGCGCGAACCGGCAGTTTGATGCCCAAACATTAGCCGCAGCCTCATAAAAAGGCAATAAACTGCCTATCAAATTTCAATATCACTATCTATAGGTAAATAAATGCCTAAAACAGTTCGACTCGTACTCGCTTCGGTGTGGGCGTGTCGTCCCGGATCGAGAGTCAGTCGCTATAAAGAAATCGCAACGCAGGAAGCGTTGCAGCGGCATTGCGCGGAGCCTGCGGAAGATCCCCCGTAAACCCGCCGCACAAGCACCCCGGCGGGCCCTGGATCAAATAGCCAACTCAGTGGCAGTGAAAAGGTTTAGAGCCCGCATGACAGCATTGTCCGGGAGGCGAGTCCTTGCGGCAGCCGCCTCCGTGGGCAACGGTTTCGGCGCCGGTCGCTGTAGTAGACGGAAGCGGGTTTTGCGCTGGTGCCATTTGGGCACCCATGGCGAAGACAATGGCGGCGATAGCGGTCAGGAGCTTTTTCGGCAACATACTGCCTCCGTAAACATCGTTTTGCCGGGCTGCGGAACGCATCTGGCACGCAACTTGTAGAATGACGCCAAAAGGCCATCTTGATCTGCATCATTAGCCACGGTCTTCACGGACTTGGTCTAGCGTTTAGAATCACCAGGCCGAGCCCGCCATGTTGTATTACCGGGCCTCTACCCCATTCGCGATATGGAATCTGTATGGACACCACCGCCAAGGTATTGCTTATCTGCTTCGGCGTCGGGGTGTTCCTGGCGATTTACTTCGGCATTGGTATGCGCCTGAGAGAGGATCCGATTTTCAAGATCAGTTACGACGAAATGGCCGGCATCATTCCGCTCGTGGGGATGATAGGTGCGGCCATCCTCGCTGGCGTATCCGCCCTGCTGCTGGGCTATCGCGCCCTGCGCCGCTAGCAGGCCGCTGAAAAACGACCTACGTTGCCCCTCTTTAGAAAAGAAAGGGGGCGTTAAAAACAGGCTGGAGCGCCAGCTCGGCCGGACGCCGCTTGCGGCTAACGCGCGGAAGCAGCAGCCCGCTTTGGCTTCGATTGGTGGTTTGCTCGCTGGGCTAATGGCCGCGCAAATGGGCGGTCCGGCCATCCTGCTTGGCGCATGGTTGACCTTGCTGGCTTATTACCTCTGTCTGGTTCGTCGGCAACCGGGCCTCATGGCTGCCGGATGACAACCTGCCGACCAAGAGACACAGCCTTGGCTCCGATGCAGCGGGGTCAATAGCCTTGGTGGTTCAGCCTATGCCATGGCAACTGGGGTCGTGAATGTCCCAGATGCTGATTTCTGCCGGTCAGGACAGGCAGGAGTCGCCAACGAAGCGCTCGTCGCCGACGAATGCAGGGCGATTCAGAATCGCAGCCTAGCTAAGCCGCTCGATACATCGTCCAACCGTGTAGAATCCCGCGCCCGAAAATGCAGGAGACAATACGTTGGCTATTCACTACACCGCGTCCGCGGAAAATGTCGCATGTGGACGCACCGGCTCGAACCTGAGCAGTACCCAGGATGCTACTCAGGTTTCATGCAAGCTCTGCCTCCGGACCATTGAAAAAGGGACTGCTGAGCCTGTGCGAAAGACACCGAGTCTCGCTGAGCTTAGAGCTGCGACCAAAGCAGAGAAAGCGGCCCTTGTAACGGATAAAATGGCGAAACCAAGCGCTACTCTGAGCCCTCGCGCTGCATGGCAACAGCGCCTGGAGCAACTACCAGGTAGAAACCGCATCCCGCGCGGCGTAGCTCGGCAGATATTTATCTAAGGGTTGCTGGCCATAAGCGGGCGTGTGCGAGCGTCCGCTTTGACCAGCCTCTGCCGGTCGTGACAGGCCGGAGTCGACCCAAAGGCGATGCTTGGCTGCGCCTACGACACTAGTGTCGCGACACGAATCATTTGTCGCAGTCCGTGGGAGGGGCCGGCATTAAACCGACACATGATGGTGGACGGGACACTAGTGGCGATTCATCCGTCCCTTTTCGGCTTAAAGTCGAACAGCATTCCGTCTTCAAGCAAGCGCTGAGGGACTGGCAAACGACCAACTGCATGAGCCGGCTATCGGCCCTACACGCAATGATGGCAAGATGATCCTTATTGGAGAATTAACGACATTCGATGTTCGCCGTGAGGCGCACCCGGATGCCGTGCGCATACAAATAAGGGATGTATGGTTTCGATTCAGGTGGGTGGTGAGGACAAGACCGCGAAGATTAGCGACTGGTCGATTTACTGGAGCGACAAGTACGAAGCCCTGCAACTGACCTGTTACTACCCCTCCAAGAAAACTTACACGCGCCCGCTCAGCGACTGCCGTGTTTCTCCCACCCGCGAGTTGGGTGAAATGTTGCTGACCAAGCCCGGCAGCATGATCGTCAAGCCCATTGCCAAAGCTACGATCTACGGCGAGCGATATGCCGTCGTGCACTATCCGGACGCCAACAAGCCCTATGTTTACAAGATGGACGACATCGGCTTTGCCGAGCCGACGGCAATGAAGGACGCGCCGGTCTTTCACTATCTCTCAGCCGTGGCGAATGCCCGGCAGGATCGCGCCGAGTCGAAGACTGACCGTGAGATCGCCGCCAATGTCGTGCGCCAATTGGAAAAACTGCCCGCCAGTGGCGACACCGCCTTGCAGGCCTATTGTACGGGTCGCAACGGCACGCTGACGCCGGGCCAGGGGCTTATCTATCCGTTTGGGCTGAACGAGAGCCAGCTCGCGGCGGTCGAGCAAGCCTTCCTCGCGCAGGTCAGCGTGATCGAGGGCCCGCCGGGGACCGGCAAGACCCAGACCATCCTCAACATCCTCGCCAATATCCTGCTGCGCGGACAGACGGTGGCGGTGCTGTCCAACAACAATGCGGCGGTGGAAAACGTCTACGAGAAGCTGGAGAAATGCGGCCTGGGCCACCTGATCGCCAAACTCGGCAACCAGGACAACCGCAAGGACTTCTTCGCTGACCTGCCGCCTTGGCCATCGAGCGAGGCCGAGCCCGCACCGACGCTGGACGAGATTCAAGCCTTGCTGGACCGCTTGAGGCAGCACTTGCACGACCACAATCGGGCGGCGCAATTGCAGGTCGAGGTCGATGAACTAACCATCGAGCGACGCTATCTGCAGCAATGGCAGGCAGAAAGCGGCATACAGGCTGCCAACTCGCTGGACAGGTACGGACTGTCGCCGCGCAAGACCGCGGACCTGATGGCCTACCTGGCCCATCTTGGTGAGCAGCGCATCCGCCTCAAGGATCGCGTCGAGCTGCTGTTCAACTTCAGGATTTTCCGCGCCAAGCCATTCGCTCAGGGCGATGCACGCCTGTCCGTCTTTCATGCCCTGCAGATGCACTATTACGACAAGGCGTTGCAAGACACGGAAGCAGAGCTGCAGGCGTGCCGCGAATCGCTGGCCCGCGGAAATTTCACGGCCTTGCTGGATGAATTGAAAACGGCATCGATGCGCCACCTGAAGCAGCATCTACACCGCAAGACACCGTCGTCGGACAGCTTCGATGCCAATACGTACCGTCAACAGTTTGATGCCTTCGTGCAGCGCTTCCCGATTCTGGGCAGCGGCACGCACTCCATCGTCAATTCGATCGCGCCGGGGGCAATCCTCGACTACGTGATCATCGACGAAGCCTCGCTGCAGGACATCGTGCCGGGCATTCTAGCGCTGGGCTGCGCGAGGAATTTGATCGTCGTCGGCGACAACCGCCAGTTGGCGCACATCCCTGTGGTACTAGGCCTACAGGCGCCCGCTGAGGCCTACGATTGCGAGCGCCACAGCCTGCTCGATTCGTGCATCGGCGTGTTCAGGGAGGCCCTTCCCAGAACCCTGCTGAAAGAACATTACCGCTGCCACCCCAGGATCATCCAGTTCTGCAACCAGCAGTTCTACAACAATGCGCTGGTGCCAATGACCGAAGACAAGGGCGAAGCGCCCTTGCGGCTGGTGGTGACGGCCAAGGGCAACCACACCCGCCAGAACACCAACCTGCGGGAGCTGGAATCCTTGCTCAAGGTGCTCGAAGACGAGGGCGAGCCCGTCGGGATGGATGGCAACGGTCGTGGCTTCATCGCTCCGTTCCGGGCTCAGGTCAACCTCTCTGGCGCGCGCCTGCCGGCGGATTTCGTCAAGGACACCGTGCACAAGTTCCAGGGCCGGGAGTGCGATGAGATCGTCTTCACCACCGTGCTGGACAAGAAACGCTACAACCAAGAGCGTAAACGCCTGGATTTCGTCGATGACCCACGCATGATCAACGTGGCGGTGTCGCGGGCCAAGCACCGCTTCACCCTGGTGACGGGCGACGAGGTATTCACCGGCAACAATGGCCACATCGCGGCTCTGATGCGCTACGTTACCTATTACGCGCAGGAGGAGCAGATCGTGCGCGCCCCCGTGGTATCGGCCTTCGACTTGCTGTATCGGGAGTTTGACCTGTCCCTGGCGCGCTTGGACGCCCGCCTGCGGCCTGACGACTCACGCTACAGATCCGAGCAGATCATGGCGCAACTGCTGCGCGAGGCGCTGTCCGCCCCTGCGTGCCAGTCATTGATGTACCACGCGCAGATCAAGCTGGATCAGATCGCATCGCCAAGTAACCAGGATTGGACAGACCGCGAGCGGGCCTTCATGGCGCGCGCCAGTTGCGATTTCGTGATCTATTTCAAGGTGGGCAAGACCCCGCTGGGAGTGATCGAGGTCGATGGTGGTTTCCATGATCGGTCCGATCAGGCGGCGCGGGACGCCTTAAAGAATGGCGTCCTAGCGAAAAGCGGCATTCCCATTCTGCGCTTGCGCACGGTCGAGAGCCGCATCGCGGAAAGAATCGGCGACTTCATCACCCAGTGGACCAGCCCGACGCCCGGCGTATAAGGCGCAGGCCTGCGTCGACGGTGAAACCTTCGCCCTTGACCAGACAGGCCGCCATGCAGCGCCCGGCCCCATCACTTCCGACATGCCTGTATCGAGCGGTCATCTCCCGTATGGGGCTTCAAAAAGCCGCTATACGGCCTTCAATTTTCGTCCCCGTGAATTTCCGGCCCCTGTCGCCACGTACGGAATACCTGACAAACCCCTGTCATCCCCCTACCCAAAAACCAGTCGCCCCCGATGGTCCCGGGCGCCGAGAAACGCCACGGTAGAGCGTATTCGTAGCAGAGCATTTACGAAGTAACGACTGCTGGCAGGCAAATCAGTGACAACACTCAGCGCGGCACAACCACGGTCCAGAACCGCGGCAGCCCTACCTGATGCAGGGGTCGCATATGGAGGTTACATGGACATGCAGAACGTCCAGATGCATGGGCGGTTCTGGTCCTTTGCTGGCAGCTTTCCTGACCAAACAAGAATAGAAGCACTCTCTTCTATAAGGACTCGGGCATATGCCGCTATCGACTCTCTCGCCGAAAATCAAAAATCTGGAAAAGCTTCTGACGCATTGCCATCGTCGACGCTACTCGGCAAAAAGCGCTGTTGTCTGCCTGGGCGACAATTGCGAAACCTTGTTTCTCGTTCTTAAAGGCTCGATGAGCGTCTTGATAGACGACAACACGGGAAAAGAGCTGATCGTCACTTATCTGCAACCCGGAGAATTCTTTGGAGAACTTGGCTTGTTCGACAGGGAAGGGACTAAACAGCAACGTAGCGCCTGGGTGGTCGCAAAGACTGAATGCGAAGTGGCTGAACTGAGTTACGACAAGTTCCGGGAATTGGCCAAGCAAGATCCTGAGATTCTCTATGCGGTCATCCGGCAAATGGCCGAGCGTATCCGTCATACGACACACAAAGCCGTCCAGTTGACCACTCTGGATATCACCGGCAGGGTCTCCAGCGTATTACAGGAGTTTTGTAAGCAACCTGGCGCAATGAATCACCCCGACGGTATTCAGATAAAAGTCACCCGCCAGGAAATCGCGCGCCTCATCAGTTGCTCTCGCGAAATGGTGGGGCGTGTACTGAAAAAACTCGAAGCGCAGGGGATGGTGCAAATCAAAGGCAAAACCATCGTTGTGTTCAGCCCTCCGAACGACCATGCGCAACCGGCACAGAAACAGTTCGTCGCTTTTCCACAACCCGAACGGGAGAGCAAACAGATCGGGCGCAGACCGCTGAATAACCTGTTCCACTCCAACCCACAACCCGTCGCTCGCTGTTAAGCCCGTCGTGATGCGGATTTCTGGATATGACACAGGGATACCCCACGTCATATCCAGAAAAGTAGCCGCCGATAGCGACGCCTGTTCATCACCGTAGCGACGAGCATCAACCCAATAGATACACGGCTGTTGGCTGAGGGTTGTTGGCGATGTAGCTGGCCGCCTTCGCCCGAATCTGATTGATGCGTTCGGTGTCGTCGAAGTCCAGACTGAACTTCTGGGCTCGTTCTAAACTGCGCAGGGCTAAGGCCTGGCGCCGACGGTCGGATAATTTCTTAGCCATTTTTCTGCCTCAATAAGTCGATTGTTGGACCCACCATACCGGTCGTTCGCCGTCCCAATAGTCGGTAAAGACCGTCCAAAGAGCGCGTTGAGCGTTCTTTGCGTTTTTGAGTGGAGCGACTTCGGCTTTCGTTCCATTGCGCCGTCGTATTCGCCTGCGCGCTCCCCCCGAAATGGGGCCCCAGCGCCTGGGGCATGGGGAACCGTTCGACCCCCTCTACCACTCAGCATGTGTGAAAAAGCGAGCGTCTTCCTTAAGGCGCTGCTCCTGGGCGTTCACGATCTGGAGTAATTGCAGGCTTCAGCGCATACGGACACCCAAAATCGACGCTGAGGCCAAGCATGATCGACCGCATCTCAACTTCCAGTCACGCCTACCGCGCATTCGATGCCTACCCGCCACAGGAACCGGCAGCCGGTAAAACGAGCGAACCACCGGCAAGACAGAATGGCCCCCTGAAATCCATTGAATTCGGTCAGAACCCGTGCGCTATGCCCTCTCGAATACCGGCCCAACCGGGCACCCAGCCGTCCGGTCACGCGCTGCTGGAGCGCTTCCTGCTTTCGCTCAAGGCGGACACGCCGCCAGCGGCCCCGGTGCATGACTCGCCCAGCCAAGAGAAAGCGCAAGAGTACGACTTTCTCGACGACTCCAAATACAGCTCGCCCAAGGCGCTGGAAAAATGGCAAGCGCTGCTCGGCGATTTGCCGCCAGCCGAACGAGAAGCGGCGGCCAAGGAACTGAACCGACCTATCGCCGCGGCCAGAATCGCAGCGCAAGGCGGACCGGATGCGGAGAAAGCCTGGGCCTTCATCCGCGACAACCCGGCGCTGATGACCGCCGTGGATGTCGGCAAGGATGGCGGCAGGGCCGATGGCAAGATCACCGAAAAAGACCTGAAAGCCTTCGCCAACCGTATGGAAGATCGCCTCAGCCAAGCCGAGAAGACCCTGCACAAATACGAGAAAGAGCACCCGGAGGCGGACCCGTCGTCGAAGCAATTGGTGCGTTCCGCCGCATTGCTCCTGGCCAACGAACCGCTGACCCAGGCAGCCGATCCGGCCAGCGCCCAGGGGGCCGAGAAGCAACGCAAGGTGAACGGCTGCGCCAGTGCCGCCGGCCTCGCCGCCTTGCAGGGCAACGACGGTCTGGCGGATGTCCTGCAGGACGCCGCGACCACCTGGTCCAAGCCCGGCATGTTCGACCTGCTCGACCGGGGCGGTGCCAACGGCAAGCAATTGGCGAAGAAAGGGCCGGATGGACAATCGAGCAGCAAAGACATCACCAAGTGGATCGAGGACAAGGCACCGAGCACCCGCGAAGACTTCTCCAGAACATTGGGCGATGCGGCCACCATCGGCGCCGTTTCCGATGTGGATATCAGCCGGTTGAATGGCGATATTTTCAGCCAGCCTGCGGCTTATAGCGGCGAGCAGAAAGCCGCCGTGCTGGTCAAACTGCTACAGACCCGCGAGCAGGTCGAGGCCGGCGGCGGTATCCGCGATACGCGCCGGACCGAGGAGGAGCTGGCCGAGAAGATCGCCCAGTTGCAGGGCGATCCCGACGTGCAGGCCTTCCTGGCAAGCAACCTCGATGAGCAGGCGGCCAGCATCGTCAACGGAGATCCGCGGCTGGCCAAAGTGATCGATAAAGACGCCCGTCACACAACCTCAGGTTTGCATCCCGGAAATGGCACATCCCCCGAGAGAGCGGGTCCGGTCGATGAAACCAAGGAAGCGCTGAACGTGACCGCCGATACCCTTCACCGGGTCGTGGGCTTCGCTTCCAATAGCTTCGAACGCGAGGGCAGCAAAGCCGCCGTTGGATTAGGCGGACGCATAGCCGCCGCCGTCGGTGGCCGAGTGGTCGGCGCAGTCGCAGGCCAGGCAGCCGGGACCGCAGCGGCATCGGCGATCGGCGCCGCAGCCGGCCCCGTGGGCTGGGCGGTCAGCGGCTTGATGGCCGTCGGTATGGGCATCAGCGAAATCGTCAACGCGGTGAAGGAGCGCAAAGAGCGCAAGGCCTTCAGCCGTACGGTGAACCCGACACTGGAGCAGTTCGGGATAGCGAAACCGAAATAGGTGTGGCGCGCGGGGCCGAGTCGACATTGGCCGGCCCCGCGGAACCATCATCCCGGCGCCGGGCAACTGATGTCGCGACACGAAAAACCTGTCCAATCTGTCGCTTTCCCTGGGGTCTGGGGCACCCCGCTAGGCGGTACCCTCTTCAGCCGCCATTGCTCCTGAGTGCGCTGAAAATATCGCGGCTAAAGCTCCTCTCATCAAACAAAAAACTCATTGTTTTATATAAATCTAAATTTCCACGAGCCCGTTGGCATGGCGGCTATCGATGATGGGTTACGGCGCCTTTGTTCCGCTGGTATCAGGTCAGTTTGCGAGCGCCTAACAGGCCGTTGAAAAACTACCTGCGTTGGCAATACTGCGTTAAAAACGCCCTCAAAATGCTCATTTACAGCACGTAAACTCCGCTTTTTCGGCCGTTTTTGCCTTGTCTTGTCTGCCTCGCCTACGTTTTTCAACGGCCTGCTAACCCATCCTACGCGCTCGTTCCCCCTCGCAAGGGCGTCACCAAGCTGGCTCCTACAGAGTGCCGCCGAAACCCTGTAGGGCGGGTTAGCCGCCAACGTGGCACTCAGGCAAGTCATCCATTTATGCGCGGCGTACCAACGGTCATGCCGGATGCCCCGCTAACCTGCGCGGTCCGCCGCTGGCTGGGATACAGTCGAAAAAAAGCCCGGAATACTCCGGGCTGGATTCTTATGCCGACCGACTCACGCCCGCCCTTCCGAATGTGGCTGATGGTGTTCGTGCTCTTCGGTGATTTCCGACTGTTGATGAAGGTACCCCATCTCCATGTCGCTCAGTAAATCATGATCATCCTGCTCAGCTACGGTGTCGAAATAGCGTGAGGACTCCGACAGCCCGGGAATCCGGGTCGACCCTCCCAAATGACCGGAAGTGCCTGTCGCTGTCGATGCTACCGGTGGTGGTGTCGGTGCTGTAGGTGGCGGTGCTGCTGGCTTCGGTGGGGCCGCAAAGGTCTCCCGGGCGTTAAACCAGGTATGCAGCATGATCGAGGTTTGCGCCGCGCCCATCATCGCCCCCGTCGCCAGCTGGGCAGCGCTGCTCGCGGAGTTCTGCACCAGCTCCATGCCGCCAGCCAGCAAGCCCCCCGACGCGCCTGCGGCCACCCCACCCTTCATGCGGGTCGTCGCCTCGTTCATGTCGAAGTTTTTATGCTTGAGTTCCTTGTACTTGATCTCACTGTTGAAGCCATCTTCGCCGACCAGGTGCTGGCGGTCATTGATGATGGTCTGGGCAATGGCCCCACCGATCATCGACGACCCCGTGTCCACCGCCACGCCCGCAAACGCTTTGCCCCAGTCTTTGCCATCCCCGATCGCGGCTTCGATGCCGGCCTTGGCCAGGCTCTTTGCTCCCCCTAGCGTACTGAAAGTACCGATAAAGCTGTTCTGCGTGAACTTAGCGGCACCCGCGCCGGGATCCGGCTGGTACTGGAAACCATGGCCCATTTTTACCCGCGCGTTGTTACAGGCGACTTCGGCCGAGTAGTGGGTGATTCCCAGCGTGGCGCCGCCAATCAGGTTACCGGCCACGGCGCCAAGCGCGGCACCTCCCGGCCCGCCGACCGCCGCACCGACAGTGGTGCCGATGGCCACCGGCAGCTTGTTGGCGAAGCCCCAGGCCGCGCCACTGACGACGGCCTGCTGACCCGCGGCGCCCACCCAGGCCGCGACCTTCTCCCCCTTGCTCTGCGGGCCGCTCGGTGCGGGGGCGGGTGGTGGCTCGGGTATATCGATGGAGATATGAGCAGTTGAATTGTTCACATGCATGGGGTCGTTACCTATGTTTTATCGGCTTGCAAATGAAGGATCGATTCATCGTTCATTACAGGACCAAGGAGGCCACTAAAGGCCTATCCCGGACGCTTTCAGAGAGGTTCCCATGCGCAGCCGGCTGTTCTGGCTGGCATCCTGCAGGGACTTCTCCATGCTTTTGTATTGCTTCAGCGTTTCGCAGATGTTCTTGGCCAACGCATAGCCATCGAGCCCACTGCTGAAGTCGAAGGTGTAGGCCAATGCGCCGTGATCGGTTCCCGGAATGATCGCGTAGGTGCCGAAGGTTCTCGGTAGCAGCAGGTTCTGCTCGAGCAACTTGCGGTACGCCTCGGCCTGGCGTGCCGCCGGGATACTGCCCAGGTCGAAGAAAATGGTGATCCGCCCTTGATCCCACACTTTGTAGTTGAGCAGGCCGACGTCCACACCATTGACGATCAGGTGCCCGGACTCCTGCAGAGCCGCGGCATCGACGCCGAACGCATCCGCCAACTCCGCGACCAACTGGGCATAACGCGCTTCATGGGCAGCTTGCAAAACTTCGTCTTCTTTGGTCATTAACTGATCTCCTAATATGTTTCGAGAAACGAAACATTTCTCGATCACCTGAGTGGCGACATCGACCCTCGGGTTCCGCAAAAGCCTGTCGGACTTAACGCCGTTCTACCGAGGTCAACTCCGACAGGCTTCCGGGTCGGCTTTTCAATGGCTATGCACCCGTTATGTGTTGCGGTGTGTGGGCCGGATAAGCATTGTCTGGGTACGGCAATTCGTAGGGTGGGTCGGGCCGCGCAGGTTAGGCGCATGACCACGGGCTATCTGTCGATGCCTAAATCAGTTGCGCCGTAACCCACCAGCGGGGCCAGGCCGAAGACCGCTTGGTGGGTTACGTGGCGCACAGATATTGCAGTTGCTTCGCCATCCCGGTTCCGCGCCACTAACCTGCGCGGCCCGACCCACCCTACAAAAGCCGCCTGCAACACGTTATTGGGACATAGCCTTTTCAATGGCCGCTCACTGGTTGAAAACCGTGTTTTTAAGCTGCTCGCGGGTGCGGGAAAGGCGCGAGCGCACGGTGCCCACGGGGATGCCCAGGGCCAGCGCGGCGTCCTGATAGCTCAGGTCGGTTTCGACGATCAGATCCAGCAGCGTGCGCACGTCGGCCGGCAAAGACTCGATGGCATCGGCGGTGCGTGCCAAAACACTCTGCTGCTCCACGAGCGCGCTCGGGTCGCCTTCGTATTCCAGCAAACCGATCACCTCGTCCAAGTCGCCACATTGCGGCTGGCCGTAAAGCGTCTTGAAGTGGTTGCGCACCAGGTTCACGGCGATGCCGAACAGCCAGGTTTCCGGCTTCGACGTACCGGAAAACTTATGCTGATTGCGCAAGGCTTCCAGATAAGTCATTTGCATAAGATCGTCGGCATCGTCCTGATTCATGACACGTTTGCGAATGAACCTGCGAAGTTTCTGCTCGCACTCTTTTGCCAGTTCTCCCCAATTAACTTGAACTCGCTCAACACCTTGAATCGCAATAGTTTCCATCGAACTTTCCTCATATCAACAGGGAATGCCAGGACTTGGCGATACACCTATTGCAGAGGCTGTGCCACACACTTAATCAATATTAAATTATTGATAAACAACGTTTTTATACTTAACTGAACATTCAATTAATGCAATCGCTTGCATAACTCAAAAAACCCAGCGCAATAAATTGCACAACAGAAAGTCTTCATATAGATGCAATATTCCTGAAACAATATTCTGCCGATAAAACTCGTATCGACCGCTCGCCAGGGAACTCTTTTCAGGGTTTTTCCACATAGCTGAAAACACCCTTCCAAGTGAGCTCAGCGTTATGTCGATCAATTCTTATAGCGGCATTCAGGCCGGGGCTTTTCTGCCGCATTTGGAAACCTTCAAAGCCCCCGCCGAGAACGCGAAGCTGGTACAGCCCAATCAGCCGCTGACGAACGCGATGGAAGAAGTGGCGATGGTGTTCAGCGCCAGCGTGGAGCGCAACAGCAAGGCGCTGAACCAGCGGGAAATCTCGGGCAAGAAACAGCACCGCAACGTCGAGCGGGTGGAAAAGCTGGCCGAGCTCTACCGGCTGCTGGACCAACCCTCGCTGCTGAACCTGGGCAAGCAGGCGCAGCAGATGCAATCGCTGTTGAAGCAGCAGCCCTCGCTGGAGGATTTGCTCGAGCTCACCGATAAGGATCCGACCCGCGCCAGCATCGTGCTCCAGCAGGTGCAGCGCCAAGCCCAGGCCCATGGCAATCAGGAAGACAGCCAGATCGCCGAGCAGTACCTCGGCACCCTGCATGAGGAATATGGCGAGCAGATCCGTGCCGGCTTGAACACCGCCAGCGCCATCGCCGAGTTCAGCGCCGATCCTGAGCAGAAGCAGTCCATGCGTCACCTTTACTACCAGGCGGTGGTCAATCAGCAATCGGTGGGCGGCATTCTCGACGCACTGCTCGAGCGCTTCGAGGAAAAGGACTTCGGCCGCGGCCTGCGCTCGTTGCAGCGCGCCTTGGCCGACGATATAGGCGCGCTGGCGCCCTCGCTGACGCCCAGCGCATTGCGCGGGCTGCTCGGCAAACTGAATGCCTCCAGTCAGCTCAGCCATACCCTGCAGAGCAGCCGTGAGGTGCTCGAACGTATGACTACGGACACCAGCACTCCCGGTTTGAGCCCCGTGCAACTGACGCGCAACCTGCTGCGCTTGAGTACCAACGGGGTGTTCATGCGCGACTTCCAGAACCTCAGCCATGAAGTGGTCGGCAAGGATCCGTTGCGTCAGGCGCCGTTTCTCAACGCCCTTCACCCTGTCGTCCAGGAACTGCCGATGCCACTCTGGAAAGACGCGAAAACCCGCCAGAGCGCGCTGGGCTTAATGCGCACCCTAATGGACGAGCAGGCGCGCACCGAGCGCGTGCTTAAAGCCCAGTCGGCTGCCGCCAAGGTGCAAGCATGAGCCTGCTGTTCGTCTGGCTGAACCGCATCGCCATCAGCGCGATGAAGCGTTCGGAGGTGGTCGGCGCGGTCATGGTGATGGCCATCGTGTTCATGATGATCCTGCCCTTGCCGACCCAGCTGGTCGACGTGCTGATCGCCATGAATATCAGTATTTCCTCCCTGCTGATCATGATGGCCATGTACCTGCCCACCCCGCTGGCGTTCTCCACCTTCCCGGCGGTGTTGCTGTTGACCACCATGTTCCGCCTGGCGCTGTCGATCGCCACCACCCGTTTGATCCTTCTGCAGGCCGACGCCGGGCATATCGTCGAGGCCTTCGGCAACTTCGTGGTCGGCGGCAACCTGGCGGTCGGCCTGGTGATCTTCCTGATCCTCACGCTGGTCAACTTCCTGGTGATCACCAAGGGTTCCGAGCGGGTCGCCGAGGTCGCCGCACGTTTCACCCTCGACGCCATGCCGGGCAAACAGATGTCCATCGACAGCGACCTGCGCGGCGGCTTGATCGACGGCATCGAAGCCAAGGCGCGGCGCGAACGCCTGGCCAAGGAAAGCCAGCTGTTCGGGGCGATGGACGGCGCCATGAAGTTCGTCAAGGGCGACGCCATCGCCGGCCTGATCATCGTTTTCATCAACATGCTGGGCGGCTTCGCCATCGGCGTGATGCAGAACGGCATGGCCGCCGGCGACTCCATGCGCCTGTATTCGGTACTGACCATCGGCGACGGCCTGATCGCGCAGATTCCCGCCCTGCTGATTTCACTGACCGCCGGCATGATCATCACCCGGGTCTCCGACAGCCAGGCGGTCGACGCCAACATCGGCCAGGAAATCGCCGAACAGCTGACCAGCCAGCCCAAGGCCTGGATCATCGCCTCCTTCGCCATGCTCGGTTTTGCCATGATTCCCGGCATGCCGACCGCGGTGTTCGTCACCATCAGCATGGTCTGCCTGGGCAGCGGCTTGCTGCAGCTCTGGCGGGCGAAACAGAAGGGCTTGAGCGAGAACCGGCCCGTCACCAACTGCGAACCGGAACAGAACGGCGTCGAAGATCTGCGCCGCTTCGTCCCCACCCGCGCCTACCTGCTGCAGTTCCATCCGAACCATGCGGGCCAGCCGCTGACGGAATCGGTGATCCACAGCATCCGCCAACAGCGCAACACCCTGGTCTTTCGCTTCGGCTTCACCCTGCCCTCGTTCGAGATCGAGTACAGCGAACGCCTGCCGGTGGACGAATTCCGTTTCTGCGTGCACGAGGTGCCGGTGCTCAAAGCCAGTTTCGCCAATGGCAAGCTGGCGGTCGAACGGGCGCTGTTCGGCGATGAGGCCGGCGACCAGCAGAGCGGCGATCCGGAGCGCGAAGAAGCGCACTGGCTATGGCTCGACCCCGAGCACCAGTTGCTACAGCGCGAAGGCGTGAACGGGCTGACGAGCGATGAGCTGATTCTCGAACGCATGACTCAGGCCCTGTACAACAGCAGCTCGCAGTTCATCGGTCTGCAAGAGACCAAGGCCATCCTCAGCTGGCTGGAATCCGAACAATCGGAGCTGGCGCAAGAGCTGCAACGGGTATTGCCGCTGTCGCGCTTTTCCGCGGTACTCCAGCGCCTGGCCGCCGAGCGCGTGCCGCTGCGGGCGATCCGTCCGATCGCCGAGACACTGATCGAACACGGCCAACACGAGCGCGATGTCAGCGTCCTCTGCGACTACGTACGCATCGCCCTGAAGGCCCAACTCTGCCATCAGCATTGCACCGCCGATGGGCTGCATGTCTGGCTCCTGACCCCGGAAACCGAAGTGCTGCTGCGCGATTCCTTGCGGCAAATGCAGACCGGCACCTTCTTCGCCCTGTCGCCGGAGCTGGGCAGCGCCCTGGTGGAGCAGCTGCGCGGCGCCTTTCCCATACGCGCCCAGCAGAACTCGCTGCTGCTGGTCGCCCAGGATCTGCGCAGCCCGCTGCGCTCGTTGCTACAGGACGAGTTCAACCGGGTGCCGGTGCTGTCCTTCGCCGAGTTGCAGGGCTCGATACCGGTCAACGTATTGGGCCGGATCGATCTCGACGAAACGCAAGCGATGCTTGCCTGAGAAATTTTCCGCTTGATTGACCAGGGCAAAAAGAATGTTCGAGTTACGTGTTTTGACTGGTTTGCATCGTGGCGCGGCGCTGCCGCTAAGCGGCGGGCAATGGCGCATCGGCTCCTCCGCCGAGGCCGAACTCGCGCTTTACGACCCCGGCATCGAGGCCGAGCACTGCCTGCTCGAACGGCAGGATGAAAACTGGTCGCTGTCCAGCCGCCAAGGCCCACTCAGCGACAGCGAAGGCCATCGCGTCAGCCAGATCGCTCCATTGCAACCCGACACCGTGTTCGCCCTGGGTGGCGTGTGGTTGACCCTGGTCAGCGCCAATAGCGAATGGCCGGCCGACGACGAGAGCGAAACGACGCAGATCGAAACGCCTGATGCGTTCGACGAATCCGCAACGCAGGCGGAAAGCGCCGAAGTCGTCGCCTCTCCCGAAGACCGCTCGAGCATAGCGAAGCCTTCGCGCTCGTGGTCCGGGCTGTTGATCCTGGGGGCCAGCCTGGCCCTGACGGCCGCGACCGTCGGCTGGATCCTCACCGGCGAGGCCGCCATCGAGCAGCCGCCCGGCCAGCAGGCGAGCAAACCCGTGCCCTCCCTGATGGAAGGCAAAGAAACCCTGCTGCGCATGATCAAGGACCGCGAGTTGCACGACCGGCTCACGCTGACCGAGGAAAACGGCAGCCTGGTATTGCAGGGGCGCCTGAAAAAAACCGAGCGGGCCTTGGTGGAGCGCATGCTGGCGCACTTCGACCGGCAGTACGCCGGCGCCCTGAAGGTGATCGATCGCACCACCCCGCTGATCTCGGCGCTGCCGTTCGCCATCGCGCAGATCAACGGCGGCCATAGCGCCCATATCGTCACCGCCAGCGGCCGGCGGATTTTCGTCGGCGACGAGATCGACGGCCTGCGTCTGATCGCCCTGGACGACAAGCGCATCGAATTCGGCGGCGCCCAGCGGATCGAGGTGACCTGGTGATGGATGCCGCCTTGCAAGCCCTGGACGCCTGGAGCGCCGACGAAGCCAAACGCCTGGAGCGCTTCGCCCCGGTCGGCGTCTATGGCCGTATCGTCGGGGTCAGCGGCATTCTCCTGGAAAGCTGCCTGCCACAAGCGAAGATCGGCGACCTGTGCAACGTGCAGCGCGACGACGGCAGCACGGTGCTGGCCGAAATCGTCGGCTTCAGCCAATCCGTCACCCTGCTATCGGCCCTCGGCGCACTGGACGGCATCGCCATCGGCGCCCGGGTCACGCCGCTGTTCCGTCCGCACAGCATCGTCGTCGGCGACGACCTGCTGGGCAGCGTGCTCGACGGTTTCGGCCGCCCGCTGGACGAGCACAGCCGCGGCGCCTTCGCCAACCCGGAGGATGCCGACAACGCGCTGCCGGTGATCGCCGATGCGCCGGCGCCGACCGAACGGCCCCGGATCAGCCAAGCGCTGCACACCGGTATGCGCGCCATCGACGGGCTGCTGACCATCGGCCAGGGCCAGCGCGTCGGCTTGTTCGCCGGCGCCGGCTGCGGCAAGACCACCCTGCTCGCCGAACTGGCGCGCAACACGCCCTGCGATGCCATCGTGTTCGGCCTGATCGGCGAACGCGGCCGCGAACTGCGCGAATTCCTCGACCACGAACTGGACGACGAGCTGCGCCAGCGCACCGTGCTGATCTGCTCCACCTCCGACCGCAGCAGCATGGAGCGCGCCCGCGCGGCCTTCACCGCCACCGCCATCGCCGAAGGCTATCGGCGCCAGGGCAAAAGCGTGTTGCTGATCATCGACTCGCTGACCCGCTTCGCCCGCGCCCAGCGCGAAATCGGCCTGGCCAGCGGCGAGCCGCCAGGCCGCGGCGGCCTGCCGCCCTCGGTCTACACCTTGCTGCCGCGTCTGGTCGAACGGGCCGGGCAAACCAACGACGGCTGCATCACCGCGCTCTACTCGGTGCTGATCGAGCAGGACTCGATGAACGACCCGGTGGCCGACGAGGTGCGCTCGCTGCTCGACGGTCACATCGTCCTCGCCCGCCGTCTGGCCGAGAAAGGCCATTACCCGGCCGTGGACATCCTCGCCAGCCTGAGCCGGACCATGACCAACGTGGTCGAGCGCGAGCATGTCCGCCACGCCACCATGCTGCGCCGCCTGATGGCCGCCTACCAACAGGTCGAGATGTTGATCAAGTTGGGCGAATACCAGCCGGGCAACGACGCCTTCACCGACTACGCGGTGGAGTCGCAGGACGCGATCAACGCCTTCCTCCGCCAAGAGATGCGCGAACCGACACCGATCGACGAAGTCCTCGACCTACTGACAGGGGTAACCGCCCATGCGCCGCACTAGATTCATGCCCGAAGAACCGGAAGCCGACGACCCGGCCCTGGCCGAACTGGGCCGCACCCTGAATATCCTCAAACCGATCCGCCGTCAGCGCCTCAGCCGCGCCGAACGCGAACTGCGGCAAGAGCAGGAACGCCTCGAAGCGCTCGTCGAGCGCCTCGAACAAGGCCGCACCGCCTTGCACCAGCAGCAGCGGGAAAGCCGCCAACGACGCGCCGATCTGCTCGACGAGCACCGAGCCGAGGCCAAGCCGGTCGCCAAGGTGCAGGACTGGATCGCCAGCGAGCACGCCATGATCGGCGCCCTCGCCTACCGCCAGGTGCAACTGGACGAACTGGCGCAGGACCACGGCCGCCAGGAGCAACGTATCGATTCGGCCCGCGACGCCATGCTGCAAAGCCAGCGCGCGGTGGAAAAACTGGACTACCTGTCGAAGAACCTGGGAGGAACCTTGTGAACACCGCCAATCTTGCCCATCGCCCCCGGCAGCGGGCAATCGAACCGCCGCCGCACAGGACACCGGAAAATCCGCGCCAGCGCGAAAGCCAAGCCAATGGCCGCGATAGTGAGCTGTTCACGCAATTGCTCGACGATGCCGATAGCCTCGCCTGGGGTGCCTGGCAACCGCAGATGCAGCAATCCACGGACAGCTTTGCGGCGCAAACCAGCGAAAGTACCGCGAGCGCCGCCAGCCCGCCCGAGTGGGGGCCGCTGCAACAGAAACTCACCGAGCTGCTGCCCGAACGCCCCGGCCAGGCCGGCCAGATGCTGGAGGCGACCCTGATGATGCCCAACCTGGGCGAAGTCGGCTTTGCCCTCAAGCCCATGCCGGGCAATGGCTGGAACATCACCCTGCGCTTTGCCCAGCGCTCGGCCTTGGAGAAACTCAGGGACAGCCGCGAGCATTGCCGGCGCAGCCTGGCCGATTCGCTGGGACGCCCGATCAGGCTGGAGTTCGACGATAGGGAGCGCTGGGCATGAGCGCCAGACTCCTCGAATTCCGGCGCCTGCCCGGCGCCCAGGCCGAGCTGCGTCGGCGCATCGGCCGGGGCCTGGCGCTGGACTTCCAACTGGGCGAGCGCCAAGGCGTGCTGACCCTGCGCCAGGCCAACCAGGCCTGCGAGCAGGGCGGTGTGACCCTGACCAGCGACCTGGGCCCACTGCGCCTGAACCGCGCCTCCGCCCTGCTCAGCCTGCTGTCGAGCTGCCCCGCCCTGCTGCCGGACGACACCGACGAGAGCGGCGACCACGACTGGTATTGGGCGCTCTACAACCAATGCCTCAGCCCGCAACTGCGCGAGCTCTTCGGCCACATTGCCCCGAGCGCGCAAGCCCTGGGCGATGGCCTGCCCTGCGAGCTGGAGGTGCGCCTTGGCGAGCAGTTCGTGCTCAGCGCGGCGCAGCTGCCCACCGCCACCCTCGAACAGCTGCTCGCCCGGCCCGGCTGGCGCCCCTTGAGCTACCGGCCGAGTCCCGACTGGCGCTTCTCCACCCCACTGGTGTTGGGGCGTACCGCCTTGACCATGGGCCAACTCAAGTCCCTGCGCCGTGGCGATGTCGTGCTGCCCGAGCAGGCGCTGTTCCAACCCGACGGTAACGGCAGCCTGTTGCTTGGCCGCCAACGCCTGCACGGGCGCCTGGAAACTTCCCCCACCCCGCATTTCGTCATCACCGCCCTAGAGGAAACCGCCATGAATGCCTTTGCCAGCGAATTCGCCGCCGACCCGATCCTCTCCGCCGACGCCACCGCCGAAGCCGTCGCCGAGAACACTGTCGAGGACGCCAGCGAGGACATCGCCCTGGAAGTTGCCGATGCCTTCGACGACCTGCCCCTGTCCCTGACCCTCAATTGCGGGCGCCTGTCGCTGACCCTGGGCGAGCTGAAAACCCTCGGCACGGGCTCGGTGCTCAGCCTCGGCAAGGGCACGCCCGGCTTCGCCACGCTCTGTCACGACGACCGTCCGCTGGCTCACGGGGAACTGGTCGACGTGGATGGCCACATAGGGTTACAGATAACCCGCCTG
Source organism: uncultured Pseudomonas sp. (assembly GCF_946885885.1). The sequence goes on along the minus strand of NZ_CAMPHN010000044.1, from coordinate 7,235 downwards.
GAAATCGGTAGATGAATATCGGACACGTAGATCCCCTGCTGCTGGCGCTCTTTCTCGGATCGCTTTCCCTGCTGCCGTTGTTCATGATCGTCTGCACCTGTTTCCTGAAGATATCCATGGTGCTGCTGATCACCCGCAACGCCATCGGGGTGCAGCAGGTGCCGCCGAACATGGCGGTCTACGGCATCGCCCTGGCCGCCACGCTATTCGTCATGGCGCCGGTGTTCGGCGACATGGGCGAACGCCTCAAGGACGACAGCATCGATCTCTCCACCATGGAAACCCTGCAAGACGGCGCCAAGCACGTGCTCGAGCCGTTGCAGAAATTCATGTCGCGCAACACCGATCCGGACATCCTCACCCACCTGATGGACAACAGCGCGCGCATGTGGCCGGCGGAGATGGCGAGCAAGGTCAAGCGCGACGATTTTCTGCTGATCGTGCCGGCCTTCGTCCTCTCGGAACTGCAGGCGGGGTTCAAGATCGGCTTTCTGGTTTACATCCCGCTGATCGTCATCGACCTGATCGTCTCCAACATCCTGCTCGCGCTCGGCATGCAGATGGTCTCGCCGATGACCCTCGCCCTACCGCTGAAAATCCTTCTGTTCGTCCTCGCCAGCGGCTGGACGCGCCTGCTCGACGGCCTGTTCTACAGCTACCTGTGAGGTGAGCGATGGAAATCCTGACCCTGTTCAAACAGGCCATGCTGCTGGTGGTCATGCTCTCCGCGCCGCCGTTGATCGTGGCGGTGATCGTCGGGGTGATCATCTCCCTGCTGCAAGCGGTGATGCAGTTGCAGGACCAGACCCTGCCGTTCGCCGTCAAGTTGGTCGCCGTCGGCCTCACCCTGGCGATGACCGGCCGTTGGGTCGGCGTGCAACTGATTCAGCTGACCACCCTGGCGTTCAACATGATCGCGCAGACGGGAGCCTGAAATGGTTCCCGGCGTCATCGAGCAGATCTTCGAGACCATTCTCGCGCTGACCCTGGGCATGGCGCGCATCTATCCCTGCCTGTTCCTGGTGCCGATCTTCGCCTTCAAGGAACTCAAGGGCATGCTGCGTCACGCCATCGTTCTGGCTCTGGCGCTGGTGCCCATGCCGAGCATCCAGTACGCCCTCACCGGGGTCGAGCACTCCTGGACCTGGGTCGTCGGCTTGATCTTCAAGGAGGTCGTGCTCGGTATCCTGATCGGCCTGCTGCTGGCCATGCCGTTCTGGCTGTTCGAATCGGTCGGCGCGCTGTTCGATAACCAGCGCGGCGCCCTGGTCGGCGGCCAGCTCAACCCCGCCCTGGGCCAGGACGTCACGCCGCTCGGCCACCTGCTCAAGCAGGTGTTCATCCTGTTGCTGATCATCGGCCTCGGCTACGGCGTGATCACCCAGGTGATCTGGGACAGCTACCTGCTGTGGCCGCCGACCCTGTGGCTGCCGCAACCGACGGCGGACGGCTTCGATGTCTACCTCGGCCTGCTCGCCGATACCTTCAGCCATATGGTGCTCTACGCCGCACCCTTGGTCGGCCTGTTACTGATGATCGACTTCGCGGTCGCGATCCTCAGCCTGTACAGCCAGCACCTACAGGTGTCCTCGCTGTCGATGCCGGCCAAATGCCTGGTCGGCATCGGCTTCGTCCTGATCTACCTGCCCATGCTGGAATACCTCGCCGACGGCCGCCTGCTGCAACTGCGCGATATGCCGCACATCCTCCCTCTGCTGCTGAGTGCGCCATGAGCGGTGAAAAGACAGAACAGGCCACCGACCATAAATTAAGCGAGGCACGCAAAAAGGGCGAAGTCGGGCAAAGCCAGGACGTGCACAAACTGCTGATCTGCTGGGGCCTGATCGAGGCCATCCTGGCGCTCGCCGACGACGGCATGCGGCAACTGCAGTCGCTGATCGAGCTGCCCCTGCGGCGGCTCGACCAACCCTTCGTCCGCACCTTCGAAGAAGTCCTGGTGCAAGCCGGCTGGATGCTCGCGTCGTTCTCCATCGTCGCGGTGGGGCTGGCCGTGCTCCTGCGGGTGATCGGCGGTTGGTCGCAGTTCGGCCCGCTGTTCGCCCCCAAAGCCTTCAAGCTCGACTTCAACCGCTTGAACCCGGTCAACCAGTTCAAGCAGATGTTCTCGGCGCAGAAGCTGACCGAGTTGCTGACCAGCGTGCTCAAAGCCGCGGCGATCTGTTCGGTGCTGTATATCGTGGTGAAGCCGGCCCTGGGCGTCTTGATCAAACTCGCACTGACCGACCTCGATCAGTACTGGCACACCCTCGCCGACCTGTTCGCCCAGGTCGCCCACGCCACCCTCGGCACTTTGCTGGCCATCGCAGCCTTCGACTTCGGCCTGCAGAAGTTCTTCTTCCTCAAACGCCAGCGCATGAGCAAGGAGGATATTCGCAACGAACACAAACAGGCCGAAGGCGATCCGCATACGAAAGGCCACCGCAAGTCGATGGCCCGGCAGTTGATCGATCAACCCCCTAGTAAGCCGAAACCGTCGCGCACGGAGAAGGCCGACATGCTGTTGGTCAACCCGACCCACTTCGCCGTCGCCCTGTACTATCGCCCGGACACCACACCGCTACCGCGCATCCTCTACAAGGGCCAGGACGCCGACGCCCGCGAACTGATCGCCCAGGCGCAGGAGGACGGCATCCCGGTCATCCGCTATATCTGGCTGGCCCGCACCCTCTACAAATCCGACGAAGGCAGCTACATCCCCAGGGATACCCTGCAAGCCGTAGCCCAGGTCTACCGGCTGTTGCGCGAGCTGGACGAAGAACTCGGCGAGGAAGTCATCGAGATGCCGGACGAGCTGAAGAACCCGCCCTCGATTTTCCCGCCTAGTACGCACAGCTACGTGGCCAGAACCACCCCCGAGTCCGCCGCCCCTGGAGACGATGGCTAACCCTCGGCGCTCATCGAAGTCGAGGGGCGTGGGATGGAACCCGCGCGGAATTTTTTCCACATAAATGGGACTGGACTTGGGATCCGATCGATGCGGCTCAGGCCCCGATCGCTTTGCATCAGTTCTCATTTCTAGGGGAGTCACCATGCACGTAAACAGCCCAAGCCACAGTCCTTTCCTAGCGCAAGATACCGAGCGCTCCGACGGTGAGTCGTTCCGCACCGCACATGGTTCCATGCGCGCCGACGGAAATTCCGTCCCCTCCAATGGAGAGTCCTTCCGCACCACCCATGGCTCCTTCCGCTCCGAGGTGAGCGTCGTCGTGGGCGTCGAAGACCCGGCGGACTCACCGAACACCCACGCCCTGCGCGAAAAGCTGAACAGATTGTTCGCGCCGCACGTCACCGAGCAGAACCGCGGGGCCTTCACCCAACTCATCGAACAGCGGGCGACTCGCCTGAACGAGATGGGCGAGACGCCGCAAAGCATCGAATCAACCTTGGCCAAGGGGCAAATGTTGGATCGTGTGTCCCGGGGGGCATCGGGAGCGCTCAATTCCGTACCCTTCGGTGCGGCCTCACGCATGCTGGACACCGTGCCGGCGGTGCTCGCCCCCTTTGCCGGACCGGCCATGATCGGCCTGGCCGCCGGAACGATAGCGGGCGTGGCGAATACCGTCGGGGTTGGCGTGTTGAAACGGGCTACCAGTGATACCCAATGGCTGACCGCCAAGCCCGAGCAGCTGGACCCGGTGATGGCCGATGCGGCCAAGACCCGCGAGCCCAGCCAACTGCGAGCTACCGTCGAGTCGAGCTTGAATCTGCAAACCTTCACGCTGCGCAACGCCCTGCGCACCGGCTTGGCAGGCCTAACGATGACGAACGTCCCCGAAAAAAAAGAGGCCGAAACCCCGGCTGAAACGAAAGACCGCACTGCCAAGGAAAAATACAACGCCAACGTCAAGAACACCGACTCCTGGATCTCGGCCAACGGTAGCGTGGTCTCGGGTGGCGCCTCCGCGCTGATCCAGCAGGGCATCGATGAGCATTACCACCGCACCGGTCCGGAATACCTGCTAGGCCGCCAGGACTGGGAGGCGCAGTACACGGCACTGAAAGAGGTCAACCCGTTGAAGGACCCGCTGATAAACGGGGGCAAGCGGCTGGCGCAGATTCCCGTGGACATCATGACCGATGGCCTGGAAGCGACCCGCAAGGTCTTCACCGCCAGCGCCCTGATGGAGAACGTCGGTATGCTCGGTGGCGGTTTTGCCGCCGTGTCCGTGGCACAGGCCGCAGCGAAAAAGACCGCGATCGACGCTGGCCTTGGCGAACCCGCCGTCGAAGCGGTCAGCCAAGCCGTGAATACCGCCCTCGGCGGGCCGGTTTTCGCCGCCTGGGCCGGCGCCTCGATCATGACCGGGCCGGCTGCCGATAAAGCGGCCACTTATCTGCAGGAGAAAGCCTCCTCGCTGCTCGGCCAGGCCGCCGACTACCTGCATGGCCGGCCGTCCGGCTCGCAGCCGCTATCCACCGACGACGATGCCCTGCGCAGGTTGGAGGAAGGTTTGCAACCGCCGCAGGGCGCTACCGGCGAGGGTCAGCCCGCCATTGCCAGCCAAGGCCAGAACCAGCTGGAGATAGTGACGGAAGAACCGCACCACGCCAGCGGCCAGGGTGGGGTGGAGATGACGGAGATGCGATCCACCCATCCGTTGAACGCCGCCGAACGTAACGTGTGATCCGTTAGGCCAACAGGCCCGGCAGCCCGAGACAGACCTCGGGCTGCCGGGCCGATCCGTCATTTTTCCCTCGCCACGCCCCCTCTCGATTGTTTGTCACAAATCTCCGGCAACCTTCTCGGCGCCCCTTTCGCCTCGCATTTTCCTTGCGCCTTCGCCAGGAAAAACAGGCGCCAAGCATTCGTTGGAGAGCATCCATGCAAGTTTCCGGTTCCGAGCACGTCACCCGAACGCCCACCACGTCCTTGCATCTGGAGGGCAGCGATACCCTGAATCAACGACCGCTGCCGGCGACGCAGCGAGCGGACGGCCTGTCGCTCGGCGAGCTGGGACGGCGCATGGGCCGGCTGCTCGGCCTGCGCCAGCGCAGGGAGGCCGAGCCGCTGCAGGCGCACGCGGGCAGCTCCGGCTCGTCGAACGCCAGCCTCGAGCGTATCGCCGGCCGGCGTTTCCAGGGCCTGAACATCGAACGCCTGCTGTCCCACGATCCGTCGCGCCATGTCACCACCTCCCTGGAAATGAGCCTGGACAGGCGCGGCCGCCTGACGATCGGCGAGAACACGCCCGCCGCCCTACGCCAGTTGCTCCAGGCCACCCTCGGCCAAGCGCAACGCGGCTATCTGGCCCACCACGGCCAGCCGGACGGCGATCAACTGCTGCTGGATAAGCACGGCAATCTGCTGCACCTGCAACAGACGCCCGCGGCCATCGTCGTGTTGCGCAGCAGCCGGCCCAGCGACGCCAAGCGCGACCTCGACGCCGCCAGCGCAGGCGGCGTGGCCGAGTACCGCCTGCAACGCGAAGCGCACGGCATCCAGCTACACGCCCGGCCCAGGGCTGGCGGCGAGGACAGCAGCCGCAGCGACCTGGACGCCACCGGCCGGGCTCATCTCGCCCAACTCACCGGTATCCATGAGGACGTCGCCGCCCAGCGCATGCGCCTGCACGACGGCAAGCTGTACCGCTTCGACGTCGAGGAACAGGCCTGGGCCCTGCATCCCGCCAACGATGGCACGCCGTTCAAGCAGCTCTCGGTGCAGGCGGACGGCCGCCTGTATGCGCTGCACGGCGAGCATCTGCTGGACCTGAGCGCAAGCATGCCGCGCATGCCGCTGGCGGCGCGGGGCGCCGTGGCGTTCTCGGTCGCCGCCGACGGCACCGCCGCCCTGCTCTGCGGCAAGGGCGAGGCGCAGAGCGTGCGGCTGGTCAGGCCGGACCGCGCCGATAGCGTCCAGGCAAACCTGCAAGCTGCGGACGACCAGGTCCGCCTGCAACTCGGCCTGGCCGACAGCCACCACGATCATCCGCTGCGGCTCGACGGCGGCAATGCCGAGGCGACCCATATCGGCCTGGCTGGCGACCGCTTGCTGCTGATCGACAACGAAGGGCGCCTGTACAGTGCCGACACCCCCACGGACAACGGCCAGCTGGAGCTGCAAGCGGATGCCGTAGCGATACCCGAAGGCGCAACGCTCGGCCGCACCCGCTTCGCCGAGGGTTTTATGCAAGACGACCAGGGCCGGCTGAATGTACTGATCAAGGACGGCAAGGGCCATGTGCACAGCCAGCCGGTCAACCTGCCCGATGGGTCGGCGAGCGGCGGCTGGAACCTCACCGATGCGCTGGTGCTGGATAATCGCCGCGGCCTGCCCGAGGTCGTCCCCACCCCGGCGAACACCCTGGATCTGGGCCGCCTCGGCCACGTCGCCCTGGAAGGCGGCGAGTTGCAGCGTTGGGATGCAACCGCCAGCACCTGGGCAACCACCGGCATCAAAGGGGTGGAGCGCCTGCAACAGGGCCTCGATGGCAAACCCTACATCCTCAAGGGCGGCAAGCTGCAGAAGCTGGACGTGACGCTCGGCACGGGCCGCTTCAGCCATGACGGGCAGCATGCCCTCGCTCCCATCGGCCAGAACATCAAGGTCGCCACCGGACGCTCGCTACCTGCCGCAAGCGGCCTGCGCGATATCGCCCTGGTCAGCGAAAAGCTGTTCGTCGCCCTGGAGCGGGACGGCCGCCTGCGCCTGCACCACCCCTCCCGGCCCAACGCGGATATCCCCGTGACCGGGCTCGACGAGGACATTCAGTCCCTGGCCCTCGACCGGCAGCAGACCCTCTATGCACTGACCCGCAGCGGCCGGCTGTTCAGCCAGCCACGCGCCGACTGGCAAGCCACCCAAGCCGAAGGGCGCGAGCCGGCAGGCTGGCAGCCTTGCGCCTTGCCGGACGAGCAGCCGCTGGAAAGCATCCGCACCGGTCCGGGCAACCGCCTGCTGGCCTGCCCACGCGCAGCGTCGGGGGCGGGGGCGCAGGCGCAGGCGCAGGCGCAGGCGCAGGAGCTAAGCCTCGACAACCACGGCTGGCAACCCCACGAACCCGGGTCCCTGACGCCACCCCAGGCGCTCAAGACGCTGTTCGAGCGGGTGCGCGACGACAGCAAGACCTGGAAGCTCGGCGGCCTCACGGTCAAGGGATCGATCAACCGTCTGGGCCGTAACGGCATGGAGCAGGCCCAGCGCTCCGGCACCGGCGAATTCATCCGCGCCCATATCTTCAAGCCGACCCTGGAAACCCCGCGCCCGCTGAAGA
>NZ_CAMPHN010000043.1 GCF_946885885.1 uncultured Pseudomonas sp. | reverse complement strand
CCTTGATCAGTTTCTGACCAAGGCGGATGAAAAACTCCTGATTATCCAGCGGGCGCTTCACCCCTTCGGTCTCGCCGCCTTCCGGGTAGCCGAAGATCAGGTCGATATCCGAGGACAAGTTCAATTCATGGGCGCCCAGTTTGCCCATGCCGAGAATCACCATGTGCTGCGCCTGCCCGCTACGGCGCCCGACCGGGGTGCCGAATTGCGCGCAGTGGCGCGGATAAAGCCATTGGTAGGCCTGATCGATACAGGCATCGGCGAGGTCGGACAGATCGCGACAGGTTTCGATCAGATCGGCCTGGCGGGTGATATCGCGCCAGATGATGCGCAGCTGCTGACGATTACGAAAGCGCCGCAAACGCCTGGCCAACTCGTCTTCGCCCTCGCAATCGGCCAGCGTCGCGACCAGTTGCTCGCGCAGTTCGCCACCGCGCAGAGCACGCTCGAGCAAGCCGCTCTCGGCCAGGCTCAGCAACATGTGCGGGTCGCGCAAGGCTTGTTCATGGACGAAATCGCTGGCGGCGCAAACCCGGCGCCACGCCTCGTGTCGGGCATGTGGCCAGGCCGCGAAACTCGACGTCACAGCGTTGTCCAAACCCGCCAGGACCGCGCGCAAGGCTTGCTCGGCATTCAGTGCCAGGGATTCGAGGGTGACCGGCAAAGAGGCCAGCACGGGAAGGCTCATGGTCTATCCTTTTTCGGCGGGCTGCGCGTGATGGCACAGACGCGGCAAATGCCCGAAATAGAGCGGGGAAAAGTCACGGACAAAAAAATAACTGTAGTTTTACTACCGACGTTTGTATCTCAGAGGCTGAAAAGAGCTTCGAAATGTAGTAAAACTACACGGAGCCGGTTCTACCCGCCGGTCAACCCAAGAATTTACGCGGCCACTCACGAAGTCGGCCACGAACCCTGGCCTCCGATTCTGGAAGCCTTTCCGCCCTGGAGCAAGCCATGCAAGACCTTGATCCCGTCGAAACCCAGGAATGGCTGGACGCGCTGGAATCCGTCCTCGACCGTGAAGGTGAAGACCGCGCACATTATCTGATGACCCGCCTCGGCGAACTGGCCACCCGCAGCGGTACCCAGTTGCCTTATGCGATCACCACGCCTTATCGCAACACTATCCCGGTAGGCCACGAAGCCCGCATGCCCGGCGACCTGTTCATGGAACGCCGCATCCGCTCGCTGGTGCGCTGGAACGCCTTGGCCATGGTGATGCGCACCAACCTGCAAGACCCGGATCTGGGCGGTCACATTTCCAGTTTCGCCTCCTCGGCGACCCTGTACGACATCGGCTTCAACTACTTCTTCCAGGCCCCGACCGACGAACACGGCGGCGACCTGATCTACTTCCAGGGCCATGCCTCGCCGGGCGTTTATGCCCGCGCCTTCATGGAAGGCCGAATTACTGAAGAACAGCTCAACAACTTCCGCCAGGAAGTCGATGGCAAAGGCCTGTCGTCCTACCCGCACCCATGGCTGATGCCGGACTTCTGGCAGTTCCCCACCGTGTCCATGGGTCTCGGCCCGATCCAGGCGATCTACCAGGCGCGCTTCATGAAGTACCTGGAAGACCGCGGCTATATCCCGGCCGGCAAGCAGAAAGTCTGGTGCTTCCTCGGCGACGGCGAGTGCGACGAGCCGGAATCCCTCGGTGCGATCTCCCTGGCCGGCCGCGAGAAGCTGGACAACCTGATCTTCGTCATCAACTGCAACCTGCAGCGCCTCGACGGCCCGGTACGCGGCAACGGCAAGATCATTCAGGAACTCGAAGGCGTGTTCCGCGGCGCCCAGTGGAACGTCAACAAGGTGGTCTGGGGCCGTTTCTGGGACCCGCTGCTGGCCAAGGACAAAGACGGCATCCTGCAACGCCGCATGGACGAAGTGATCGACGGCGAGTACCAGAACTACAAAGCCAAAGACGGCGCCTTCGTGCGCGAACACTTCTTCAACAGCCCAGAGCTGAAAGAGATGGTCAAGGACCTCTCCGACGACGAAATCTGGAAGCTCAACCGTGGCGGCCACGACCCCTATAAGGTCTATGCAGCCTACCACGAGGCCGTGCACCACAAAGGTCAACCGACCGTGGTACTGGCCAAGACCATCAAGGGTTATGGCACCGGCGCCGGCGAAGCGAAGAACACCGCGCACAACACCAAGAAGGTCGATGTCGACAGCCTGAAGAAATTCCGCGACCGCTTCGACATCCCCGTCAAGGACGATCAGCTCGAAGACCTGCCGTTCTTCAAACCCGAAGAAGGCAGCGCCGAATACAAGTACCTGCACGAACGTCGCGCCGCCCTGGGTGGTTTCGTGCCGCAGCGCCGGGTCAACAGTTTCAGCATTCCGACCCCGCCACTGGATACCCTCAAGGCCATCCTTGACGGCTCCGGCGACCGTGAAATCTCCACCACCATGGCCTTCGTGCGCATCCTCGCGCAGTTGGTCAAGGACAAGGAGCTGGGCAGCCGCATCGTCCCGATCATCCCGGACGAAGCCCGTACCTTCGGTATGGAAGGCATGTTCCGCCAGCTCGGCATCTACTCCTCGGTCGGCCAGCTGTACGAGCCGGTCGACAAGGATCAGGTGATGTTCTACCGCGAGGACAAGAAAGGTCAGATCCTCGAGGAAGGCATTAACGAAGCCGGCGCCATGAGCTCCTTCATCGCCGCGGGCACCAGCTACAGCTGCCACAACCAGCCGATGCTGCCGTTCTACATCTTCTACTCGATGTTCGGTTTCCAGCGTATCGGCGACCTGGCTTGGGCCGCTGGCGACAGCCGCACCCGTGGTTTCCTGATCGGCGGCACCGCCGGACGCACCACGCTGAACGGCGAAGGCTTGCAGCACGAAGACGGCCACAGCCACATCATGGCCGCGACCATCCCCAACTGCCGCACCTATGACCCCACCTACGGCTACGAGCTGGCGGTGATCATCCGCGAAGGCACGCGGCAGATGATGGAAGAACAGCAGAACGTCTTCTACTACATCACCGTGATGAACGAGGCCTACCAGCAGCCGGCGATGCCTGCGGGCGCCGAGGACGGCATCATCAAGGGCATGTACCTGCTCGAGGAAGACAAGAAGGAAGCCGCGCATCACGTGCAGTTGCTCGGCTCCGGCACCATCCTGCGCGAAGTGCGCGAGGCGGCGAAGATCCTCCGCGAGCAGTTCAATGTCGGCGCCGACGTCTGGAGCGTCACCAGCTTCAACGAACTGCGTCGTGAAGGCCTGGCCGTGGAGCGCAGCAACCGCCTGCACCCGGGACAGAAGCCGAAACAGACCCATATCGAGCAGTGCCTGAAAGGGCGTAAAGGCCCGGTCATCGCCAGCACCGACTACATGAAGCTGTTCGCCGAGCAGATTCGCCAGTGGGTGCCGAGCAAGGAATACAAGGTCCTGGGCACCGACGGCTTCGGCCGCAGCGACAGCCGCAAGAAGCTGCGCCACTTCTTCGAAGTGGACCGCAACTGGGTTGTCCTCGCCGCTCTCGAAGCCCTGGTAGACCGTGGCGAAATCGAAGCCAAGGTGCTGGCCGACGCCATCGCCAAGTTCGGTATCGACCCGGAAAAACTCAACCCGCTGGACTGCTAAGGAGCGAAACGATGAGTGAATTGATTCGCGTACCCGACATCGGCGGCGGTGAGGGTGAAGTGATCGAACTGATGGTGAAAGTCGGCGACCGCATCGAAGCCGACCAGAGCCTGCTGACCCTCGAGTCGGATAAGGCCAGCATGGAAATCCCGGCGCCCAAGGGCGGCGTGGTGAAAAGCATCAAGGTCAAGCTCGGCGACAGCCTGAAGGAAGGCGACGAACTGCTCGAACTGGAAGCCGAGGGCGCCACCGAGGCCGCACCTGCGCAGGCGCCAGCCAAAGCCGCCGAACCGGCGAAAGCCGAAACGCCGGCTCCCGCCGCTGCGGCGCCTGCTGCCAGCGCCAGCGCCAGCGTGCAGGATGTCCACGTGCCGGATATCGGCTCGGCCGGCAAGGCCAAGATCATCGAAGTGCTGGTCAAGGCCGGCGACACGGTGGAAGCCGACCAGTCGCTGATCACTCTGGAATCGGACAAGGCCAGCATGGAAATCCCCTCGCCGGCCGCCGGCGTGGTGGAAAGCGTCGAGGTCAAGCTGGACGACGAAGTCGGCACCGGCGACCTGATCCTCAAGCTCAAGGTGGCCGGTGCCGCACCTGCGGCACCTGCTGCGGCCCCGGCAGCCGCTCAGACGGTGCACAGCACGCCGGCTGGCGCAGCGCCCGAGGTGGTCGCCGAAGTCAACGCCATCGCCAAACTGTCGGCCGCTGCCGCCAGCGCGGCGGCAGCGCAAGTGCCGTCCAGCGGCAGCGCAGTGCATGCAGGCCCCGCGGTGCGTCAGCTGGCCCGCGATTTCGGCGTCAATCTGGCCGAAGTCAAAGGCACCGGCCCGAAGGAGCGCATCCTCAAGGAAGACGTGCAACTGCACGTCAAAGCCATGCTGCAGAAGGCCAAGGAAGCGCCGGCCGGCGCCACTGGCGGTGCCGGCATTCCGCCGATCCCAGCGGTCGACTTCAGCAAGTTCGGTGAAGTCGAAGAAGTGTCGATGACCCGCCTGATGCAGGTCGGCGCCGCCAACCTGCACCGCAGCTGGCTCAATGTGCCGCATGTGACCCAATTCGACTCGGCCGACATCACCGAGCTGGAAGCCTTCCGCGTCGCGCAGAAAGCCGTGGCCGAGAAGGCCGGGGTCAAGCTCACCGTGCTGCCGTTGCTATTGAAAGCCTGTGCCTACCTGCTCAAGGAACTGCCGGACTTCAACAGCTCGCTGGCGCCGAGCGGCAAGGCGATCATCCGCAAGAAGTACGTGCACATCGGCTTCGCCGTGGACACCCCGGACGGTCTGCTGGTGCCGGTGATCAAGAACGTCGACCAGAAGAGCCTGCTGCAACTCGCTGCCGAAGCCGCCGCGCTGGCGGAAAAGGCCCGCACCAAGAAACTTGCGGCCGACGACATGCAAGGCGCCTGCTTCACCATCTCCAGCCTCGGCCATATTGGCGGCACCGGCTTCACGCCGATCGTCAACGCGCCGGAAGTGGCGATCCTCGGCGTCAGCAAGGCGACCATCCAGCCGGTCTGGGACGGTAAGGCCTTCCAGCCCAAGCTGATGCTGCCGTTGTCGCTGTCCTACGATCACCGGGTAATCAATGGCGCCGCCGCCGCACGCTTCACCAAACGCCTCGGCGACGTGCTGACGGATATCCGCACCATGCTGCTGTAACACCCGCTTCAACTTTCGAGCACGCCACGCTCGTACCCTCAACCCCGCCTCGTTGGCGGGGTTTTTTTTGCATGCTGGAATAGTTGCGTACAGTGGTAGGGCGCGACATGCCGAAGGCTTGTCCGCCATTCGGGTGCCCGTGGGGAACAAGGCCCGTCACAGGTCACACCTCAACGCCCCTTACTTCTGTAGATTACGAATCAGAAAGCTCAGCGCCTTGGCCAGTTCGGCGGCGCCCTGGTGATCGCGCACTATGGTCAACAACGGACGGCCGTCGGCCGGGTTGTTCAACACACAGCTGATACCCGAGCGCGGGCAGTCGTATTGGATAAAGGGATCGACCCCGTACAGGCTTATCCGCTGGTTGTGCACCGCCACGTTGCCACTCTGCGGATCGCGGGTTTCTTCGCGCAACACCAACTCGCCCGGCGCGCCCAGCGCCAACTGATAGATCAGATCCTTGCGTTCGGTCTGACCGACTTGATAGGCCGAACGCAAAGCGTAGGTCTTCAGCAGGTCGTTGCTGTGCGCCAACAACGCCTGACGATCGTTCTCGGTCAGGTACAGGCGCTTGAGCTCCGTCAGGTAGCGTGCCTGTTCGGAACTGCTCAAGCCGACGGAGGGCTCCGCGGCCCAGCCGGTCGTTGCCGCCAGGCAACCTCCCAGCAACACAGCGGTCATTAGTTTTCTTGTCAGTCGCAATCGCATGATGCACCCTTACCGATAGCTATAGTGAAGCGAGCCGAGAACTCGCTTCGGTCAGCATACTGGAAGCCAGCCAATCGATGAAAAGCCATCCCGATGCCGCTAACAACTTAGCGGCCGAGGTTGTGACGCAGTTGCCAGTGCCGGCACGGCTCGGCATGTTGCGTTTCGAGCGGCTCAACGAAGCCAGCTGGACCCTGTTGTTTCTCGACCCGGCCTGCGAGCGCCAACTCGGCGTCGCCGCCACCGAACTCTGCACCTTGCTGGATTCGCCCTACGCCAGCCTGATGGAGCCCGAAGTGCGCCACCAGTTGCATGAGAGCATTCAGTTGCAACTCGTGCAGCAGACGCATTACCTGGTGCAATACACCCTGCATACGCCCAACGGCCCGCTCGATTTGCTCGAACTGGGCGAACCCTACAAGCAGCATGGCCGCCATTTACTGCGCGGCTATCTGGTGCAGGTACAGGCTCCGACGAAGGCCCACAACCCTTTGCAGCAACAGCGACGTCAGCAAGATCAACTGCAGCAAGCCCGTACTCGCGCGCAGCAGAACCTGATCGTGCGTCTGGCGCAGCAACGTTACAGCACTGCCGATCCCCTGATGGAGGCCGCCCAACAAATCACCCGGGCCGCCTGCGAAATCTACGATGTGACCCGCGCCAGCATCTGGGCTCTACACGAACAAAACCTCGACCCGGTAGTACTGTACCGCTGCGATATCCAGGCTCACGAATGTCCACAGCCTATCGATATCAGCCAGTTCCCGGCGTACCTGCAAGCTTTGCAGGGCGGTAGGGCGATCGATGCGTATAACGCCCTTACCGACCCACGCACCTGCGAACTACGCGATGGCTACCTGGTCCCCCAGGGTATCGGCGCCATGCTCGACGCCAGCATCCGCGTCGATGGCGAAGTGGTGGGCGTGCTGTGCATGGAACACGTTGGCGCAGAGCGCGTCTGGCAAGCGGACGAAGTGGCCTTCGCCGGCGAGCTGGCAGATCAATACGCCCATGTGCTGAGCAACCAGCAAAGGCGCAGCGCCGCCAGCGCGCTGCACCTGTTCCAACGCGCCGTGGAACAAAGCGCCAGCGCCTTTATTCTGGTCAACCGCAATGGCGAGGTGGAATACGTCAACTCGAGTTTCACCGCCATCACCCAATACGACGCCGACGAGGTCAGGGGCCAGCGCCTGACCGAACTGCCCGCCCTGGAGAACCTGAGCGGCCTGTTCGACACCGCCCGCGCCAGCCTCGCTGAAAACAACAGCTGGCAGGGCGAGTTCAAGAGCCTGCGCAAGAACCGCGAACCCTACTGGGCGCAGCTGTCGATTTCCAAGGTGCATGCCGACGATGGCACCCTGACCCACTACATCGGCATCTATGAAGACATCAGCAAGAGCAAACAGGCGCAGCAGCATATCGAGCGTCTGGCTTATGTCGACAGTCTCACCGGCCTGGGCAATCGCTATGCCTTTATCCGCAGCCTGAACCAGCATTTCGCCGCCAGTACGCCGCCGCCCGTCAGCCTGCTGCTGGTGGACATCGACAACTTCAAACGGATCAACGACAGCCTCGGCCATCAGACCGGCGACAAGCTGCTGATCAGCCTGGCCGAACGACTGTCCGCCAGCATCGACAGCGGCGGCATTCTCGCGCGCTTCGCCAGCAACGAATTCGCCATATTGATGGGCGTAGCCGACCTGGTCGCGGCTCAGCAGCTGGCGCAACAAGTGCTGCACAGTCTGGAACAACCGATATTCGTCGACAGCCACCTGATCAGCATCACCGGCTCGGTCGGCCTGGCCTGCGCGCCCGAACACGGCAACGACCCGCAAACCCTGATGAAACACGCCGGCATCGCCTTGCATAAGGCCAAAGCCAACGGCAAGAACCAGTTGCAGGTGTTCAACCAGGCGCTGAATGCCGAAGCCAACTACAAACTGTTCGTCGAGAACAACCTGCGGCGCGCGCTCGATCAGAGCGAGCTCGAGGTGTATTACCAACCCAAACTGTGCCTGAAAACCGGGCGTTTGCTCGGCCTGGAAGCGCTGCTGCGCTGGCACCATCCGGAAAAAGGCATGATCCGCCCGGATCAATTCATCAGCGTCGCCGAAGAAACCGGGCTGATCATCCCCATCGGCAAATGGGTGGTACGCCAAGCCTGCCGTATGAGCCAGCAGTTGAGCAAAGTCGGGCTCGGCAACCTGCAAGTGGCGATCAACCTCTCGCCCAAGCAGTTTTCCGATATCGACCTGGTCGGCTCGATCGCGGCGATTCTGCACGAAGAACAACTCGACCCCGGCCTGCTCGAGCTTGAGTTGACCGAGGGCCTGCTACTGGAAGCCACCGACGACACCCGCCATCAACTCAGCCGCCTGAAAAGCCTCGGCCTGACCCTGGCCATGGACGACTTCGGCACCGGCTATTCATCACTCAGCTACCTGAAGAAATTCCCCATCGATGTGATCAAGATCGACCGCAGCTTTATCATGGACATCCCCGAGGACCAGGACGACATGGAAATCACCTCGGCGGTGATCGCCATGGCCCACAACCTCAAGCTCAAAGTCGTCGCCGAAGGCATCGAAACCGCCGCACAACTGGCCTTCCTGCGCCGGCACAACTGCGATATCGGCCAAGGCTACCTGTTCGACCAACCGATCGCCGGCAGCCAACTGGCCGATAGCCTGAAACGCTACCCTTGCCGGGGCTAGCAGGCCGTTGAAAAACGTAGGCGAGGCAGCCAGTGCAAGGCAAAAACAGGTGAAAAAACGGAGTTTACGTGTTGTAAATGAGCATTTTGAGACACCGAGTCCCGGCCTGTTTTTAACGCAGCAATGGCAACGCAGGTAGTTTTTCAACAGCCTGCTAGTGTCGTGACTACCATCATGTGTCGATTCAATACCAAGGCTAGGTAGGAGGGGCTTTAGCCGCGATGCTTTCAGCGCCTGTAAGGTCAATCGCGGCTAAAGCGGAGTGCGGCCCAACGAAGCGCCGCCCTGCCTCCCCAGGCCGCATCTACATCATCCGTAACGCCGCGCGCACTACGCGGTCTATTTGGAAACCCGCCTGAAACGAGGAAACGGCTAATGGTTCTGCGCTCGCAAATTCTCGCCCACAAACTCGAACTGCCCAGCGCCGAGCAAGCCCTGCCCGGCCGCGACACCCCACTGGCAGTACCGGACGCCCACTACGTCAACGGCCACCCGCTGCAAGGACCGTTCCCCGTCGGCCTGCAACAAGCGGTCTTCGCCATGGGCTGCTTCTGGGGCGCCGAACGGCGCTTCTGGCAACAGCCCGGCGTATGGACCACCGCGGTCGGCTACGCCGGCGGCCACACCCCGAACCCCACCTACGAAGAAACCTGCTCCGGCCTCACCGGCCACACCGAAGCGGTGCTGGTGGCATTCGATCCCAAACAAACCAGCTATGCAGCCTTACTCAAAGTCTTCTGGGAAGCCCACAACCCGACCCAAGGTATGCGCCAAGGTAACGACATTGGCAGCCAATACCGCTCGGCCATCTACTGCTACAGCCCCGAACAACTCACCGCCGCCCAGGCCAGCCAGGTGCAGTTCGAGGCCGAACTGGAAAAGGCCGGCTTCGGCCCCATCACCACCGAAATCGCCGAAGCCCCGCAGTTCTACTACGCCGAGGCCTATCACCAGCAGTATCTGGCGAAAAATCCTGGAGGGTATTGTGGGTTGGGTGGGACTGGGGTTTGTTTGCCGGGTTGATGAAACCGATGGCGTCGTACGGGGAGTACAGACCGTGCGATGCCGCTCAAAAAGGCGCACAGAGCGACGCAGATCACACTTTTAAGCCGCCACAACTAGGGTAGTTGTCCGCGTGCTAATCTTCCCAACCCACGGACCTGAACCATCTTCGGATTTAATACGGCCTCCAGCCGTACCATGCATTACCGACGTTTGACATGCATTTGCACATGGCCGTGTAACTTAAACCTCAAGGAATGACGTATGCAAAGCCTTAAATACTTGGCCACC
Source organism: uncultured Pseudomonas sp. (assembly GCF_946885885.1). The sequence goes on along the minus strand of NZ_CAMPHN010000043.1, from coordinate 20,209 downwards.
TCGTTACTTATAACAGCCAGCTCGATTGCCACTGCAGGTAGCCAGCTGACACTGACAAGCGAGCCCGGCGACTATATCGGCCAAGGCCAAAACTACACTTATACGGATGTCGACTCGGCATTCAAGTATTCGACCAACTTCGACAAGGGCATCACGGTCTCGATCACAAACAGCAATACATGGTGGACACTGGATCTGGCTGCCCCTGGAAATGCGCAAATACAGCCTGGAGTCTACGAGCAGGCCGCGCGCTTCCCCTTTCAACCGGCCGACAAACCGGGCCTCAACTTTAGCGGCAATGGGCGAGGCTGCAATACGCTTACCGGAAAGTTCAAAGTAAGCGAAGTGTCCTATGACACCGATGGAACCTTGACCTCGTTAAGCGCAACATTCGAACAGCATTGCGAAGGTAATGTCGCCGCACTTCACGGCGCAATTAACTACAACTTGGTTCCGCCGATGGGCGTCGATGTCAATGGTGTAAATACACTCAAGGCATCCTGCCAGAACAGAACCACAGGGCAACGGCTGACGTTCAAAACCAACTCGGTCAGCATCGACTGCAAGAAACAAGGTTTGGATGTACGCACCAATGATGAAGTGGTAGTAACCATCTACGGCAAAGCGCAATAACACCCTAGCCAGGCCAGGTTATTGCACTCAGTAACCTGGCTCTAGTGAGCGCTCAAAGCAGGGCCATTCCCCGGTCACCCCCTCCTCACTCCAGCTTTCAGCCAGCCGGGGGTGGCGGTTGCGGTTTCTCTTTCCGGAACACCAAACAGCCAACTGCCCGACCTTGGCGATATCAAATTGCCTTGATAGAGTGCGCGCCCAACCGAAATGGAAGACTACGATCATGGATGCCCAGCCCTATCAGGCCCCTCAGGCCGACTTGACCATCGCCAGCGTATTTTGCCGCCAGTGCGGCAGTAAGATAGCCGCCGATGCGAACCAATGCCCGAGCTGTCTGGCCAGCCAAAATCTCAACCCCAAAAGCAAAATCACCGCCGGCGTGTTGGCGCTTTTCCTGGGTGGCCTCGGCATTCACCGTTTCTACCTGGGGCAATGGTGGGGGGTGTTTTATCTGCTGTTTTGGGGAAGCGGAATACCTTCCATTGTTTCCTTGATCGAGAGCATCGTGTTTTTCTGCACCAATGAGAGTAACTGGCAGCGCAAGTACGGCAACGTCAAAAGTGGCTCTAACGCGGTACTGGCGATAGTCTGCGCGTTCATCTTCGTCGCCGTGATTGGCATCCTGGCAGCCATAGCCATTCCCCAGTATCAGCAATACGTCGAACGCGCCAAGCAGGCGCAGCTGCAGCAACATTAAGGACGACGTAGTCATGAGCAATGCGATGGGTATCGCTACGCTCAACCCATCCTACGGGGCCTTTTCCTCGATCAACCAATCCACCCGCCAGCCATCCTGCCCTTGCCGAAGGAGACTGGTCAGCCATGGCAGTACCTGTTTCAACTCATCTTCCAGGCCCCATGGCGGGTTGCTGATGACCAGGCCGGAGCCGTTCAGGCGCTGGGCGTCGTCGGCGGCCTGTACGTACAACTCGACGCGCAACAATTTCGGTGCGGGGCTTTTTTGCAGGTCGCGGTAGAAGCGTTTGAGTTGGTTCAGATCTTTGATCGGATACCAGATCGCGACCACGGCCTGGCGCATGCGGCCGATGGCGTCGTTCAGCGCTTGCACGCAGCGTTCCTGTTCGTCGGCTTGTTCGAACGGCGGGTCGATCAGCAGTAGCGCGCGCTTTTCCCGGGTCGGCAGCAGGGCGCGGGGGACGTGCCAGCCTTCGCCGAGGTGTACCGCGACGCGGCGGTCGCCGTGCATGTTTTCCTTGAGCAGGCGGCCGTCTTCCGGGTGTTTTTCGTTGAGGTGCAGGCGGTCCTGTTCGCGGGAAAGAATGCGCGCCAATTCGGGGGAGCCGGGGTAGTGGCGCAACACGCCATCGGGGTTCATGGCGCGGATCACTTCCAGGTAGTCGAGCAACGGATCGGGCACATCCTCGGCATGCCACAGGCGGTCGATGCCTTGCAGCCATTCGCCGGTGCGGCTGGCCTGGTCGCCTTGCAGGTCGTAGAGACCGACGCCGGCGTGGCTGTCGAGGTAGGCGAAAGGCGCCTCCTTGCGTGACAGCAGGGCGATCAGGCGGCTCAACACATAGTGTTTCAGTACATCGGCGTGGTTGCCGGCGTGGAAGGCGTGGCGGTAGTTCATAGAGGGACTCCTGTGGCCGCGCAGTTTAACAGGGCGTTGGCAAGGCTACGTACCCGTTAGGTGTTGTATCACCAGGCGCGAACTGCTGGAGGATCCGGGCGGTATTTCGCGACCTGGTGGGCGAGTTTTTGCCATACCCCGCAACAACCGGTAGGCAGCCCTGCGGGCTGCATTCGCCGCGGGGGCGCGCCTCCTACAAAAGGTTGCCGCATCGCTCAAGCGACCGATTGCAGCGGCTGGGCGCGTAATAGTTCGAGCAGATGCTCCAGCGCAGGGTGGCTCGGGGCGGCGCGGCGGCGCATCAGCAAGGTCGGCGCCGCGGCCAAGTCGCTGTCGATGACCTTGGCGGCCACCAGGCGACCGCGCGGGTGCAGTTGCAGCAGGCTGCGCGGCAGCATGCCGATGCCCATGCCGGCGGCAATACCGCCGAGGATGGCGTCGATGGACCCGTAGCTCTGGCGCGCGCCGATCTGCACGGCATGGCGTTCGCTCCACTGCTCCAGGCGCTCGCGGTAGTGGCAGCCCGCGGGAAAGCCGAGCAGGCTTACCGACCCTTGCAGCAAAGCTTCGCCGGCAGGGCTGGCCGGTAACACCAGCATCAATTCCTCGCGCCAGATCACCTCGCCGTGCAACAGTGGGTGTTCGAAGGGGCCGCCGATCAGGGCGGCATCAAGGCGCCCGGCCAGCACCTGCTCGATCAGGTGGCGACTGGTGCCGGTCAGCAGGCTGACATCGACCCGCGGCGCGTCGCGGTGAAAGGCCGCCAGCACTTCGGGCAAACGCACCGCGGCGGTGGTTTCCATCGAGCCCAGGCGCAGCTCGCCGGCCCAGACGTCCTCCTGCACGCTGCGCCAAGCGGCCTGGCACAGCTGCTCCAGTTGTTCGGCGTAACTCACCAGGCGCTCGCCCGCCGGGGTCAGGCGCAGACGTTGAGCCTGGCGCTGGAACAATACGGCGCCGAGCTGGCTTTCCAACTGGCGCAAGCGCGCCGACACATTCGACGGCACGCAGTGCAATTGCTCGGCGGCCGCGCTCAGCGAGCCGGCGCGGCTAAGCGCGAGGAAATGCCTGAGCAATTGGGGATTGAGCCGCTCCCAGGGCAACATGGTCAGCCTCCTATTCACTATTAGTGAAAAATAGTCGCAGTATTTTTCACTACCAGTCGAATTGGCACAACCGCTAAGGTTCAGATCTCGATCCAGGCGGCTCCCCATGACCACAGCCCACCCCCGTCACATCTTCCTCGCCCTGCTCGCCGGCGCCAGCGCGCTGGTGGTGGTGCATGGGCTCGGCCGCTTCGCCTTCACCCCGCTGCTGCCGCACCTGATCGACGACGGTTTGCTCAATCTGGAACAGGGCGCTCGCCTGGCGACCTGGAACTACATCGGCTACCTGCTCGGCGCGCTGCTCGCCCTGGCTCTGTATGCGCCGCAACGGATGCGCATCGCCCTGCCCCTGGCGCTACTGCTGAATGCCGTGCTGACCTTGGCCCAGGGTTTTACCGAGGACTATCAGAGCCTGCTCTGGCTGCGCCTGGCCAATGGCATCAGCAATGGTCTGGTGTTCGTCCAGGCGCCAGCGTTGGTGCTGGAGTGGCTGGCGCAGCAGCAACGCACGCGCCTCAGCGGCTTGATCTACCTCGGCCTGGGTGGCGGGCTGTTGCTCTCCAGCGGCGTGGCGGACTGGCCGGCGATCTGGCTCAGCGGTGCGCAGCGTTGGTGGCCGGCCGCGGCCCTGGCCTTGCCGATAGCGCTGCTGAGCGCCTGCCTGCTCGGCCAACTCAAGGTGCAGCCGCATGCCTTGGCCGTCCGGCCGCCGACCACCAAGCTGTTCGATCGCGCCAGTAGCCCGCTGTTTCTCGCCTATGCCGGCGCCGGCCTCGGTTACATTTTGCCGATGACTTTTCTGCCGGCACTGGCCCGCGAACAACTACCGGAGGGCGACCCGCTGTTGAGCGGCGCCTGGCGTTGGACGGCGCTGGCCAGCCTGGCTTCCATCGCCCTGTGGAATCACCTCGGCGCGCGTCTGGGCGACAGACGCGCCCTGCTCGCCAATTACGCCGCCCAGGCGCTCGGTGCTGCCGCGCCGCTGCTGTGGCCGGGGTCGTTCGGCGTGCTGCTCTGTGCGCTGCTGGTCGGCGGCAGCTTTATCGGCAGCGTGTTTTTGACCCAGCGCCTGGCGCGCAGCCTGCACCCGCACCAGGGGCCCCGCCTATCCGCCGCCTTGATCGCGCTGTACGGCGGCGCCCAATTGGCCGGTCCCTGGCTGGCCGAGCAATGGCTGGCTCAGGGCGGCAGCCTCGGGCAGAGCTTTGCACTCGGCGCCGCCGCGTTGATTTGGGCCCTGGCCTGGTCGTTTGCGGTTCCTGTTCATTTATCGGAAATGAGGTAATGACATGCCCTACGTGAATATCAAGATCACCCGCGAAGGCGCCACCGCCGAGCAGAAGCGTCAGTTGATCGAAGGCGCGACGCAACTGCTGGTCGATGTACTGGGCAAGAACCCGGCGACCACCGTGGTGGTGATCGACGAGGTGGATACCGATAACTGGGGCATCGGCGGCATTCCGGTAACCGAGCGGCGGCGTAGCGAGGCCAAAGGCTAGGCCTGACTTCGTAGGGTGCGCCGCGTACCGATACAAAAGCCACGCCAGTAGCGGTACAAGTGACAGTGCCTGGTGCGCATGGCGCACCCTACCGACCGCGGAGGCTCAAGCAGAGCAACGGCATCGCCAGCAAGCTGGCTCCTACAAGAGGTCACTTTGCGCTAAGCAGGTTTTGCAGCTTTATCACGCCAATGGATGAAGCTAGGCGCTGATTATTCAGCGGCCTAGACTGGCGCCATTCCATTGGAGGTAGCCCATGTCCGAGTCCCTGCTCAGTTCCCGCAACCTGGCCTTCGAACTTTATGAAGTGCTCGACGCCGAAGCCCTGACCCAGCGCGAGCGCTTTGCCGAACACAGCCGCGAGACTTTCGATGCGGCCATCGATACCGCCCGCAGCATCGCCGAGAACCTGTTCGCCCCGCATAACCGTAAGAACGACGAGCACGAGCCCGAGTATGTCGACGGCGCCGCGGTGCTGATCCCCGAGGTCAAGCCGGCGGTGGATGCCTTCCTCGAAGCTGGCTTCCTCAACGCCACCCGCGAGTTCGAGGCCGGCGGCATGCAGTTGCCGAACCTGCTGTCGCAGGCGTGTTTCGCGCATTTCCAATCGGCCAACGCGGCGACCACTTCCTATCCATTCCTGACCATGGGCGCGGCCAACCTGATCGAAACCTTCGGCAGCGAGGAGCATAAACAGCGCTTTCTGCAACCGATGATCGAAGGACGCTTCTTCGGCACCATGGCCCTGACCGAACCCCATGCCGGCTCCTCGCTGTCGGATATCCGCACCCGCGCCGAACCGGCCGGCGACGGCAGCTACCGGATCAAGGGCAACAAGATCTTTATCTCCGGCGGCGACCATCCATTGAGCGAGAACATCGTGCACATGGTGCTGGCCAAGCTGCCGGACGCGCCGCCCGGGGTGAAGGGCATCTCGCTGTTTATCGTGCCGAAGTTTCTGGTGGGCGATGACGGCTCGCTGGGCAAGCGTAACGACGTGGTGCTGGCCGGGTTGTTCCACAAGATGGGCTGGCGCGGCACTACCTCCACCGCATTGAATTTCGGCGATAACGGCGATTGCGTCGGCTACCTGGTCGGCAAGCCGCACGCCGGCCTGTCCTATATGTTCCAGATGATGAACGAGGCGCGCATCGGCGTCGGCATGGGCGCGGTGATGCTCGGCTACGCCGGTTACCTGTATTCCCTGGACTATGCCCGCCAGCGCCCGCAAGGCCGCCAGCCGGACGGCAAGGACCCGACCAGCCCGCAAGTATCGATCGTCGAGCACGCCGACGTGCGGCGCATGCTGCTCACGCAAAAGGCCTACGTGGAAGGCGCCTTCGATCTCGGCCTGTATGCCGCGCGATTGTTCGACGACACCCAGACCCTGACAACCGCGCAAGAGCGCCAGACCGCCCTGGAGCTGCTCGATTTGCTCACTCCGATCGTCAAATCCTGGCCCTCGGAGTTCTGCCTCAAGGCCAACGAGCTGGCGATCCAGATTCTCGGCGGCCACGGCTACACCCGCGATTACCCGGTGGAGCAGTACTACCGCGACAACCGCCTCAACCCGATCCACGAAGGCACCCACGGCATCCAGTCCCTCGACCTGCTCGGGCGCAAGGTGTCGATGAACGGCGGTGCGGCGCTCAAGCAACTGGTCAAGCTGATCCAGGGCACTTGCCAGCAGGCCAGCGCATACGACTCGCTGAATGCCCTGCGCGAACCGCTGGAGCAACTGCTGGCGCGGCTGTCGACGGTGACCCTGGCGCTGCTCGGCGACTTGATGAGTGGCAAGGTCAACCAGGGCCTGGCCAACTCGGCGCTGTACCTGAAAGTCTTCGGCCATATGGTGATCGGCTGGCGCTGGCTGGAGCAGGCGATCAAGGCCGAACAGGGGTTGGCGGCCGGCAATCCCGCGGACGTCGACTTCTATAAAGGTAAGTTGCAAGCCGCGCGCTACTTCCTGACCTGGGAAGTGCCGAGCTGCCACCACGACCTGGCGTTGCTCGAAGCCCGCGACGACACCTGTCTGGGTATGCGGGACGCCTGGTTCTAAGAGCGTTTCTTGCGCAAGGCCCGCAACAGCGGGCTGGTAGTCCGGATGCAATCCGGGTGCGCTTGGTGCTGCGACTCACGGCCTCGGATCTTACCCGAGCCACGCCATTGCAGGTTCATCGGGGCAAACCGCACAGCTGGCTTCAGAAAGAGAAATCGGCAGCACAGCATCGGGTCGCGCCTGGGTCATTTAACGATGGGGCTTATGGTGCGCTCAGAAAGCCAAGCGCCTATGTCAGCCAGCGCGCCAGCTGGGTTCGCCGGCAAAGCTGGCAGCTGGGTGCATGACCTGAACGTGTTGCCATAGCAGACGGCAAAGCGCTGCCGAGGGCAGCGCGGGACTGTATGTTATTGCCCTGTCACCGGCGTTGCGGGGGGAACTGGCAACGTCGGCGAGGACTTAGCCAAGTCAGCGAACACGCCCATATATTCGATCTTGGCTTGCTCCTTTAACGGCTTAAGTTGCTTGGCATGCAAGTCTGCCGCGAGCTGATTAAACAGAAACTGCTGAATTACCGGGGCCACTTCAGCCTCGCTAACGGGTAATCGACTCGTGCTGACAATCTGCAGAATGCTGGTTTCACCGGCGTTATTCAGCACAATGATTTGCCCTTCTTCAGCGTTGTGCAATTCTTTGATATGCGCCAGCGGTAGCTTTTCGGCAGGGCTTACGCCGGCATTCCGCTTAAAGTCGACATTCTTTTGCTCAAGATATGCCTGCAACTGTTCAAGACTACTGCCCTGCGCAACCAGCGCCTTAAGTTCATCGACCGATACCACACCGATAGGAAAGCTTATTTCTTCAAGGTTGTAGACCTTACGCTCGGCAAACAACTCGGGGTTTTGATAATAGTAAGTGCTGACATCGCGCTTATTAAGCTTCTTCCCCGATGCTAATACTTGATCCATATAAGCCGCGGCCAATATCTCACGGCGTGACTGCTCGATAGCCAACAACGTCTGCGGGGATCGATCAAGCTTTTCCTCAACCGCTTTGGCTGCAAATAATTCTTGCTCTATTAGACGATCAAGCACTTGTTTACGCGCCATATCAATCGCTTCTGGCGGTACGCTACCTGCCTTAGATAAAACATAGTTAACCTGATGCAGGGTAATTTCTGCACCGTCAACTTTGGCCGCCACCTGAGAAGCACCGCCGCCAGCCGACTCATCCGTACAGGCCGCCAGCAGTACAAGCGCCATAACGGCCGAGACAACCTGACTGGCCGGCCGTAGCAAATTGTTAAGTGAATTGCTTCGCATAAAATCCCATATTGAACTGACTAAAGTGTGCAGAGCCCATTAAAGGCCTGCAAGTCGTTTGCGGCCAGCGTCAGGCAGCGCATCCATTAAGTTTTTAACAAACTCTTGTTGGTTGGCGAACGCCTGTTCATCGGGCACGCCAACTGAAGAAACGCGAAAGATCATTCCATCCGGCACAGTTCCGCGCAAGCCATAGGACAGCGCAATCAGCTTGGAGCCCACCGCACTGGTGGCCACCTGATCGCCAATAATGGTCCAGTAAGTCAGCGGCTCGCGGCGCTGCAAACGCTGGGCGATCAGACGCTTAACCGGGATAACGCCTTGCGACGTTTGAATATCCCCACGCTCCGCATGCTCAATCCTGAAGCCTCCCGCTGAATAACAGACATCAGGTACATGCAGGTCATTGGCGCGGTTCTGATTCTCACCATAGGCAATCGACAACATGATGCTGCGCTGACTGGCCGCGTGAATGTAAGTACGCGACAACACTTGTTGATAGATCCGCCCTTGCAAGCCGGCCGCTTGCGGGTTGACCACCGCCGCACTCTGCCGCTCGTCAAGCAGCCAACCGGCGAATTCACGGGGAACCAAGCTTTCCAATTCAAGCGGCCCCACCTGCTCGACCAAGCGCTCGGTTGGGCGAGCCAATAGCGCCACCACTGCGGCTAACACCACGGCCAGCAGAATGGCGATGGCCCGACTGTTAATTGAACTCATGCCACAGCCTCCGACGCAGCACGGGATCTGCCGCGAACAAACCAGCGAATCAACGAGTCCACCCCCACCACTAATAAAAGAGCGCTAAGGAACAACACCATTCCGGAGAACATATGCAAATAGCCTTGGCCGGCCGCATCGCCAAAATAGTAAGTAATCAGCGACAACACCATGACCCGAATGACGTTCGAGGAAAACGCGATAGGAATGATCAACAGCGCCAGCGAGACATTGCGTAATAACGACTCATGGCGAAACAGGTTCAGGTACAGCAAACCCAGCGCTTCCAAGGTCAGCAAGGTATGCAGCCCGGCACAGGCGTCGGCGACCAACAATTGATACTGACCAACCTGCAAGATCACGCCGGATCTGGCCACTGGGTAGCCAAAGGCGTAGAGAATCCACTCAGCACAAACCGACACGGCAATTTTCATCGGCATGGTGATTGCGGCCACCAGCAAGCCCGGCAAGGGAATCATAAACAGCATAAAGAACAGCGGAAACCAGATTAATCGCAGCGCCTTAGCGCCAAACAGCAATAGCACCGAACCGGCAAGCACCCAGATAAGAGAGCCAATTTCAAAAAAATCAATAGCCTGCGAGCGCCCAACAATATAAAGCAGCAAACCGACCAGCAGCACAACCCAGCCAGCCACAAGAGTTGCTCGCGACTGGCGGAACCCAGCGGGCTTAATGTCGGCTTGCCCAGCCGCGACCAAATCGGGCAATGCGCGATAAATAAGCCACGCGGCAATGGCCAAAATCATTGGCCCATGAGCCTGGCCATCTTCGCCCCAGACCCCATTAAACAGGCGCCAAAGCGTAGGGAGATACAGAATCGCCAAGCCCAAACCAAGGATCAACAGCGCAACTCTAGGCTGAGCGACAGCTATGGATGATGGCGCAGGAGAACACTGGGTATCGGCAGGCACGGGCAGCAAACCTCATAAAGCCAAACAAAAAAACCCGCCAACGGGCGGGGTTTCGCAGTTTATAGCGCTGAAATTCAGGCAACCAACTGTTTCTTACGACGACGAGCAATACCCGCCATCAGGCCAAGACCGGCCAGCAGCATGGCATAGGTTTCTGGCTCGGGAACTGGGGATATATTGCCGAGCTGTACGTCAGTAACACCCGTCCAAACGCCACTATTGCCCGTGGCCCCAAAGCGGAAGCTGGTGAAATATTCGCCAGCGCCCGCCATAAAGCCTAAGAACCTAAGCCCAGCCGACCCCTTAGGTATCGCCTCGAGATAATAGTATGCACCAAGATTAGTCACCAACTCGAACGTGACGGTGCCCACCCTCCCCAAGTTCGCAGCATTAAAACCAAGCAGACCATGATTGCCAGCAGTCAAAACCGTTGTACCGCGACCATAATTATCAACAAGAACATTGCGCGCCAAACCGTAACTGCTCTGCCCACCGATAAGGCTTTCTTGACCTTGTACAAAGGTCAGATCGCCAACGTTAAATGGGCTACCGGGATAGGTCCAATCGCTGCTATAACCGTCAAAATGTTTACGGGGCGCATCTATAGGCGGACAAAGCTTCGCCCTATCCGCCCGCACTTGGTCAGGCCCTCGGTCGATAGGGTTTTTTTGACCGCCTCGCGAAGGCGCGGGTTAGAATCGGCGGCAGGCGCCATGCGGGGCGCTCTTTCGTTTCAGCTCGGAGCCTTCCTTGGACGCCAACACCATCAACAACCTGTTTTTGATCGGTGCATTGCTGGTGGCCATGAGCATTCTGGTCAGTGCATTCGGCTCGCGCTTCGGCATTCCCATCCTGGTGATTTTCCTCGGCGTAGGCATGCTCGCCGGCACCGACGGTCCCGGCGGCATCGTCTTCGATAATTACCCCTTGGCCTATCTGGTCGGCAACCTGGCGTTGGCGATCATTCTGCTCGACGGCGGCATGCGCACCCGGGTTTCCAGTTTCCGCGTGGCGCTCTGGCCGTCGCTGTCGCTGGCCACGATCGGGGTGATGATCACCGCCGGGCTGACCGGTGTGGCGGCGGCCTGGTTGTTCGACCTGAGCTGGATGGAAGGGCTGTTGATCGGCGCCATCGTCGGCTCCACCGACGCCGCCGCGGTGTTCAGCCTGCTCGGCGGGCGCGGCCTCAACGAGCGGGTCAGCGCGACCCTGGAAATCGAGTCCGGCAGCAACGACCCCATGGCGGTGTTCCTCACCGTGACCCTGATCGCCCTGCTCGGCAACGGCCAGCACGGTTTGAGCTGGGAGCTGCTGCTGCAATTGCTGCTGCAGTTCGGCATAGGCGCGTTGTTCGGTCTTGGCGGCGGCTGGCTGCTGCTCAATCTGGTCAACCGTATGGAGTTGGCCAACGGCCTTTATCCGCTGCTGGTGGTCAGTGGCGGCCTGATTATTTTCGCCGTGACCAACGCGGTCGGCGGCAGCGGCATCCTGGCCATCTACCTGTGCGGGCTGCTGCTGGGTTACCGGCCGATCCGCTCGCGCCACGGTATTTTGCATATGCTCGACGGCCTGGCCTGGCTGGCGCAGATCGGCATGTTCCTGGTCCTCGGTTTGCTGGTCACGCCCCACGAATTGCTGCCGATCGCCTTGCCGGCACTGGGCCTGGCGCTGTGGATGATTCTGTTCGCTCGGCCGCTGTCGATCCTGATCGGCCTGCTGCCATTTCACGCCTTCCATGACCGCGAGCGCTTGTTTATCGCCTGGGTCGGTCTGCGCGGCGCGGTGCCGATCATTCTCGCGGTATTCCCGCTGATGGCCGGCCTGCCCAATGCTCAACTGTTCTTTAATGTGGCGTTCTTTATCGTCCTGGTGTCGCTGCTGTTGCAGGGCACCAGCCTGCCCTGGGCCGCCAATTGGTTGCGCGTGACCATCCCGCCGGAGCCGGCGCCGGTGTCGCGCGCTGGCCTGGACGTGCACCCGACCAGCCAGTGGGAGCTGTTCATCTACCGCCTCGGCGCCGAAAAGTGGTGCATCGGCGCCGCTCTGCGCGAGCTGAAAATGCCCGAGGGCACGCGCATCGCCGCGCTGTTTCGCGGCAAGGAACTGCTCCACCCGTCCGGCAGTACCAAGCTGCAAGCCGGCGATCTGCTCTGCGTGGTCGGCCACGAACACGACCTGCCGGCTCTCGGCAAACTGTTCAGCCAGGCGCCGAAACGCGGCCAGGATTTGCGCTTCTTCGGCGACTTCGTGCTCGAAGGCGATGCCGAACTCGCGGCGGTGGCGGCGCTCTATGGCCTGAAGCTCGACGGGCTCGACGGCCAGCAGCCGCTGGGGCGTTTTATCGCCCATGAGATCGGCGGCGAGCCAGTGATCGGCGACCAGGTCGAATGGCAAGGCCTGACCTGGACGGTGGCGGCGATGGAAGGCCACAAAGTGCGCAAAGTCGGGGTCAAATTCCCGGAAGGTGCCAAGCCCGGTCCGGGCCTGTTTCTTTAACCGACTATCAACCGCTAACGGGCGCGCAACGAGGCGCGCCGGCCTGCTAGACTCGGCATCTTTTTTCCAGTCGTACGATCATCCCCATGCCCTCTTTACGTATTCGCTTTGCCATAGCTCTTTTCGCGCTATGCCTGAGTAGCCTGTCGTTGCCCGTTGTGCATGCCGCCGAATCACCGAAAAGCGCCGACGTGCAGCGCAGCCTGGAAAAACTGCCCGAGCGCAATCTGCCGGAGGCCGAAGCCCTGGCGCTCAAGCAGACCCTGGAAAAAACCCTGAGCCTGCTGAACCTGCAAGCCGAAAGCGAAAAGCGCCTGGCCGACCTGAAAAAGCAGCTGGAGAACGCGCCGCGCCTGATCGCCGAAGCGCAGCGCGAGCTGGCGCGCCTGAAGAACAGCCCGCCGGCATCCGTGAGCAAACGCTACGCCAACATGAGCGTGCCGCAGCTGGAGCAACTGCTCAGAGAGCGCAGTAGCCAGCTGAGCGACTGGCAGAAGCAGATCATCGAAGCCAATAGCCTGATCATTACCGCGCAAACCCGCCCGGAACGCGCCCAGGCCGAAATCAGCAGCAACCAGGCCCGCGATCAGGCGATCAACAACGCCCTGAAAAACGGCAAAGAGGCGAATAAACCGCTCAATGGCGAACGCCGTGAGCTGCTCCTGGCCGAACTCGACCAACTCAACGCGCAAACCCAGCTGCGCCGCCAGGAACTGGCCGGCAACAGCCTGCTGCAGGACTTGGGCAGCAGCCAGCGCGACCTGCTCGAAGAACGCATCCGCCGCGTCGAGCAGGAACTGCTCGAACTGCAATCGCTGATCAACGAGAAACGCCGGGCGCAGTCGCAGCAAACCGTCGCCGAACAATCCCGCGAGGCGGAAAAGGTCGGTTCCGACAGCCTGCTGGCCAGCGTCAGCGCGCGTAACCTGAAGCTCTCCGACTACCTGCTACGCGCCACCGAGCGCCTCAACCAACTGACCCAACGCAACCTGCAGACCCGCCAGCAACTGGACGCGCTGAACCAGAGCGACCAGGCCCTCGAGGAGCAGATCGGCGTCCTGCAAGGCAGCCTGTTGCTGGCGAAGATTCTCTACCAGCAAAAGCTCTCGCTGCCGGCCCTGGACATCGACAGCAACCTGGCCGACGAAATCGCCGATATCCGCCTCTATCAGTTCGAGCTGAAACAGCAGCGCGAGAAGCTCAGCAACCCCAGCGCCTATGTCGAGGAGTTGCTCGCCAAGCAACCCGTCGCCGACCAGACCGCCGAGCTGCGCGCGAGCCTGTCGGAGCTGATCGATACCCGCCGCGAGCTGCTCGACCGCCTCAACCGCGAGCTGAATGCGCTGCTCAACGAATCGATCACCCTGCAGTTGAGCCAGAAGCAGCTGCAAAGCACCGCCGACACCCTGCGCGCCACCCTCGACGAGCAGATGTTCTGGATACCCAGCAACAAACCGCTGGCGCCCGACTGGCTGGAATCGGTACCGCGCCTGCTCGAACAGCAGATCGCCGAACTGTCCTGGGGCGCCAACCTGCGCCAGTTGGTGGCCGGACTGAGCGAGCGGCCGCTGCTGTTCCTGCCGCTGCTGCTGTTGATCGCCCTGCTGCTGTGGAAGCGCAGCCTGATCTACCGCAAGCTCGCGCAGCTGCACGGCGATATCGGGCATTTCAAACGCGACAGTCAGTTGCATACGCCCCTGGCGATTCTGCTGAATATCCTCCTGGCGCTACCCGGCACGCTGTTTCTCGCGCTGTGCGGCCTGGCCCTGCAGATCGATGCGCGCGGACAGAATGCCACCCTGGGCTCCGCGTTTTTCGAGATGGCCCAGGCCTGGCTGGTGTTCTACACCGCCTACCGCATCCTTTCGCCCGGCGGCGTGGCCGAGCTGCACTTCCGCTGGTCGAGCCAGAGCGTGCATTTCCTGCACCGGCATATCCGCCGTCTGGGCTTGGTGGTCATGGCCCTGGTCACCGTGGTCAGCATCGCCGAACACCAGCCCGCCAGCCTGGCCGACGACGTCATCGGTATCGCCGTGGTGCTCAGCTGCTATGCCTTGATGGCCTGGCTGCTGCATAAGCTGCTGCTCAGCGGCCCGGCGCGCGAACACGCTTCGAGCTTCCGCATGTTGATCGGCCTGGCCTTCAGCCTGCTGCCGCTGGCGCTGATCGTGGCAGTCGGCTTCGGCTACTACTACACGGCGCTGAAACTCAGCGACCAATTGATCGATACCCTGTACCTGCTGGTGATCTGGCTGGTCGTCGAGGCCGCCTTTATCCGCGGCCTCGGCGTCGCCGCGCGGCGCCTGGCCTACCAGCGCGCCATCGCCAAACGCCAAAGTCAGGCCAAGGAAGCCAGCGAAGGCGCCGAAGTCGTGGTGGTCGAGCAACCCACCCTGGATATCGAGCAGGTCAATCAGCAATCGCTGCGGCTGATTCGTCTGGCCCTGCTCGGCGGCTTCATGGTGGTGCTGTACTGGGTCTGGTCGGACCTGCTCTCGGTATTCACCTACCTGGACAATATCAACCTGTACGAGTACCAGAGCGGCAGCGGCGAGTCGGACAACCTGGTGCCGATCAGCCTCAGGGACGTGCTCGGCGCGCTGCTGATCGTCGGCGTCACCGTAGTGCTCGCGCGCAACCTGCCCGGCCTGCTCGAAGTGCTGGTGCTGTCGCGGCTGAGCCTGGCGCAAGGCAGCGCTTACGCCACCACCACTCTGCTGTCCTACGCGATTGCCGGGATCGGCTTCGTCGTCACCCTGTCGACTCTGGGCGTCAGTTGGGACAAGTTGCAATGGCTGGTGGCCGCGCTGTCGGTGGGCCTGGGTTTCGGCCTGCAGGAAATCTTCGCCAACTTCATCTCCGGCCTGATCATCCTGTTCGAACGTCCGGTGCGCATCGGCGACGTGGTGACCATCGGCAACCTGTCCGGCACCGTGAGCAAGATCCAGATCCGCGCCACCACCATCACCGATTTCGACCGTAAAGAAATCATCGTGCCGAACAAGACCTTCGTCACCGACCAACTGGTCAACTGGTCGCTGAACGACACCATCACCCGCATCACCCTGAGATTCGGCGTCGGCTACGGCTCGGACCTGGAAATGGTGCGCACCCTGTTGCTGCAAGCGGCCAAGGAAAATACCCGGGTATTGAGCGAACCGGAGCCTCTGGTGTTCTTCCTGACCTTCGGCGAAAGCACCCTGGATCACGAACTGCGCGTGCACGTGCGCGAACTCGGCGACCGCAACGCGGCGACCGACGAGATCAACCGCGCGGTCGACCGCATGTTCCGCGAGCACGGCATCGAGATCGCCTTCCGTCAGTTGGATGTATTTCTCAAGAACTTCAAAGGCCAGGAACTGCAAGTGCCGAACATGGCGCCGATGCCTGCGGCAAGCGAACCACAATCGCAGCCATCGCTACCGCGGCAGGACGACCCGATCTGAGGCTCCTAGCCGCGCCAGCGCAATTCGGGGAGGTCACGGAAGAGCCGTGCAGGTTGGGCGGCGACCCTGGTGAAGTTGTCGGCAACACGCCGTGCAACCCAACGAGACGCTTACACGGCGCCGTTCCGGCAAGACGTAGGATGGGCCGAACCGGGCGGTATCCATAGGTCCGGTCATCCACAACCCCGCATAACGACCTTGTTGGGTTACGCGGCGGTCAACGGCAACGTCGCTGTCTGAATCGCGATAACCGCCGCTAACCCAACCTACCCAGCCAAGGCTTATTCGGGCTACTTAAGCCAAGACACGACCAGGCCAAGACACGACCGGCCCTCTTCCCCTGCCCGGCAATTCCCAGCAAAATGCTCGGAATTGCAGGAGCCCAGCGTGAAACGACTGACCGAGCTGACTTTCGATAACCGCTACGCCCGCCTGGGCGATGCCTTTTCCACCGAGGTATTGCCCGAGCCGATCGCCGAACCGCGACTGGTGGTCGCCAGTACGGCGGCAATGGCGCTGCTCGACCTCGACCCCGGCGAAACCGGGAACGAGGTGTTCGCCGAACTGTTCTCCGGGCACAAGCTCTGGAATGAAGCCGAGCCGCGGGCCATGGTCTATTCCGGGCACCAGTTCGGCAGCTACAACCCCCGCCTGGGCGACGGCCGCGGCCTGCTGCTCGGCGAGGTGGTCAACGATGCCGGCGAGTATTGGGACCTGCACCTCAAGGGCGCCGGGCAAACGCCCTACTCGCGCATGGGCGACGGCCGCGCGGTGCTGCGCAGCTCGATCCGCGAGTTTCTCGCCAGCGAACACCTGCACGCCCTCGGTATTCCCAGCTCGCGGGCGCTGTGCGTGACCGCATCGAGCACCCCGGTATGGCGCGAAAAGCAGGAAAGCGCCGCCATGCTGCTGCGTCTGGCGCCGAGCCACGTGCGCTTCGGCCACTTCGAATACTTCTACTACACCCAGCAGCACGAGCAGCTCAGACAACTCGGCGAGCATGTGCTCAGCTGCCACTTCCCCGAGTGCCTGCAACAGGACGAACCTTACCTGGCGATGTTCCGCGAGGTGGTCGAGCGTAACGCCGAGTTGATCGCCCATTGGCAGGCCTACGGTTTCTGCCACGGGGTGATGAACAGCGACAACATGTCGATTCTCGGCATCACCTTCGACTACGGCCCCTATGCCTTTCTCGACGATTTCGACGCCAAACACATCTGCAACCACTCCGACGACAGCGGCCGCTACTCGTTCAGCAACCAGGTGCCGATCGCCCAGTGGAACCTGGCCGCTCTCGGCCAGGCGCTGACCCCGCTGGTCGAAGTCGATGCGCTGCGCGAGACGCTGGCGCTGTTCCTGCCGTTGTACCAGGCCCATTACCTGGACCTGATGCGCCGCCGCCTGGGCTGGCTCGGCGCCGACCAGGGCGACGAGGCGCTGATTCAACGCCTGCTGCAATTGATGCAAAGCGGCGCCGTGGATTACACCAACTTCTTCCGCGAACTCGGCGACAGCGCGCCCGAGCAGGCCCTCGCGCGCCTGCGCGACGACTTCACCGACCTCGCCGGCTTCGACGCCTGGGCCGCCGACTGCCGTGCGCGCAGCGCCGTGGATGGCGACGACCAGGAGCAGCGGCGCACGCGCATGCACGCGGTCAACCCGAAATACATCCTGCGCAACTACCTGGCCCAGCAAGCCATCGAGGCCGCCGAGCAGGGCGACTACGGCCCCGTGCGCGAACTGCATGCGGTACTCAGCCAACCGTTCGCCGAGCAACCGGGCCAGGAGCGCTACGCGCAACGTCCGCCGGATTGGGGCAAACACCTGGAAATCAGCTGCTCTTCGTAAGCACCGCCCCGGATTTCGCCGCGCCAGTAGCCCGAATAAGCCTCCGGCGCAATCCGGGAGCGGTTTAGCGCCGGGCACCTTCCCGTACCGATCCCACCCGGCACTTTCACCCATTCAGGTGAAATACACGGGGTTTTCTCCCGCCTAGAATCCACCACGCCATAACAGGGCCTGTAGTGGCGACGGCCAGGCTCGTCTTCAACGGACCGATAGAGAGAAAACAATAATGAAAAAGACACTATTCACCGCCATCAGCGCGCTGCTGATGAGCATATCCATGGCCTGCCAGGCCGCCTATACGGCCAATCCGGTGGTGCTGGTACCGGGCATTTTCGCCTTCGACAATATCGCCATGATCGATTACTGGTACCAGATCCCCGCCAACCTGCAATCCCAGGGCACCGAAGTCTACATCCCGAAAATCAATGCCTTCGACAGTTCGGTGAAACGCGGCAACCAACTGATCGCCCAACTCGACAGCTACAAGGCCGCCTCCAACGGGCGGATCAAGAAATTCAACCTGATCGCCCACAGCCAGGGCGGCATGACCTCCCGCTATGTGATGAACGTGCGCCCCGATCTGGTCGCTTCGGTGACCACCATGGCCACGCCGCACACCGGTTCGCCTTTGGCCGACATCGTCACCAACGTCGCCCCGCCGGGCAGCCTGCTGGGGGTCACCTTCGAAGTGTTCGCCAACGCCGTGGGTAACCTGGTGAACATACTGTCGAACAACTCGGCGAGCCAATCGAACATTTACGCCATGCTCGGCGAGTTCAACAAGAACGGCGCGGCCGCGTTCAATGCGCAGTTCCCAGCCGGTCTGCCAACCACCAGTTGCGGAGCCGGGCCGAACAGCGTGTCTATCGCCGGCAAGAACATCCGCCTGTATTCCTGGAGCGGCAAGTCGCCGTTGACCAATATCTTCGACCCGTCGGATGCGCTGTTCGCCATCACCAGCCTGTCCTTCCTGGGCAAGGGCAACGACGGCGTGACCGGCGTCTGCGCCAGCCACTTCGGCCAAGTGATCCAGGACAGCTACCGGATGAACCACCTGGATATCACCAACCAGGTGTTCGGTGTGGTTTCCTGGCTGGAGACCAACCCGAAAACCGTGATGCGCAACCACACCACTCGCCTCAAGCAAGCCGGCTTGTAATTCAGTGATACAAACGCTCCACCCTGCGCCGGGTGGAGCGGTTCGAGGAAAACCCCATGCGCACCCGCCAGATTTTTTTGCTCAGCGCCGTCTGCCTGACCGTCGCCATCGGTGCCGCCAGCCTGCTGGTAAGCCAGGAACCGAGCGCCCAGGCCACCGTCAGTAAATCGCGCGATGGGACTCAGCAGGCCGACCCCGTAGCGGCCCGGCACACCAACCAGACTCTGCAAGCCATCGCCATCGATGCCTTGCCCAAATTGCCGCCGCTGCCGCGCTCGTTGCAGGGCAGCGACCACGATGTACGCCTGCACACCGATGCCGACGGCAACCTGTTGATCGAGGCGGATATTCTCCACCTGTTCGAGTTCTACCTCTCGGCGCTGGTCGAGGAACCCCTGGAGTTGTGCCTGACACGAATCAGCCTGGCGCTCGCCGAACAACTGCAAGGCCCAGCCCTCGACCAGGCCCGCGACTTGCTCAAGCGCTATCTCGATTTCAAGATCGCCCTGGTCGAGTTGCACGCCCTGCCCGGCGCCGTCGATGCCAGCGGCGCCTACGCCCTGGACGCCATCGAGCTGCGCCAGCAGCGGCTGCGGGACTTACGTCTGCAACACTTCAGCGCCCATGAAGCCCAGGTGTTTTTCCAGGAAGAGGACAGCTACGACGACTACATGCTGCAGCGTTTGCAACTGGCTCAGGACCAGAGCCTGGATGCCGCCGAGCGTCAGCAGGCCCTCGAACGATTGGAGCAGCAACTGCCCGAGCCCATCCGCCAGGCGCGCCAGCAAGCCACCCAGCAAACCCGGCTGTACGAGCTGACCGAACAGATGAAACAGGACGGCGCCAGCGCCGAAGCCCTGTTCCAGGTCAGGGCCGAGGCTCTGGGCAGCGAAGCCGCCACCGCGCTGGCCGAGCTGGATCAGCGCCAAGCGCAGTGGAACAGCCGCCTGGCCAGCTACGAGCAGGAGCGCGAGGCCATCCGCCAATCGAGTTTGAGCGCCCAGGATCAGCAGGCGGCGGTCGCCAGCCTGATCGAGCGGCGCTTCGAACCCGAGGAGCGTCTGCAGGTGCAGGCCATGGAGCTTTATCAGTAGCTATCGACCGCGTCGAGCATCCAGGCCAAGCCCTGGGCCACATGCAGTTCGCAGCTGTCGAGCAACGGCAGCGGCGACGACGCGTTCTCCAGCAGCAAGCCGATTTCGGTACAGCCGAGAATCGCCACCTCGGCGCCGCGCCGACGCAGCGCCTCGATGCACGCCAGGTAAAACTCGCGGGCGCTGGGCTGAAAGCGGCCCTGGCACAACTCGGCGAAGATCACCCGGTCTATCTCGGCCATCTGCGCCGGCTCAGGAATGATCACCTCGATGTCGAAGCGCTCGGCCAGACGCTGGCGGTAGAAATCCTCCTGCATGGTGAAACGCGTACCGAGCAACGCCGCGCGCTTGACGCCCTGCC
>NZ_CAMPHN010000042.1 GCF_946885885.1 uncultured Pseudomonas sp. | reverse complement strand
CCAGCAACAACAAGATGAAACTGCCGGAAATGCCGGGCAGGATCATCGCGCAGATGGCGATGGCCCCGGCGAAGAAAATGCTCAGCGAGTCGGTGCCCCACTGCACCGGAGACGCCACGGTAATCCAGTAGGCGAAACCGGCGCCGATGGCGAAGCTCAGCACCCGGGTCCAGTTCCAGCGTTGGATATCGCGCGCCACCAGGTGCGAGGACACCAGAATCAAACCGAAGAAGAACGACCACACCGGAATCGGGTGCTGATCCAGCAGGTAGGTGATCAAGCGCGCCAGGCTGAGCACGCTGGTGAGAATACCGGCCAGCAGGATCAGCAGAAAAGTCGCATTGGCGGCCTGCCAGGCGGCGATAATTCGGCCGCGCACCAACATTCCCATCGCGGCGGGTACGCTGGCGATGGAGCGCAACAATTCATCGTAGATGCCGCTGATAAACGCCACGGTGCCGCCGGATACGCCTGGCACCACATCGGCCGCCCCCATGGCGATGCCCTTGATAAAGAGCAGAACGTTCTTGTTCATGAATTCCTCAGTTCAAATCGAATCAGGCCAGGGGCCCGTTTAGCAGTGGGACGAAACGCACGGCATCGAGCACGTGCCGGGAGAAGCCCTGCTCCTCGCGCACGATCAGCAGCAGTTCCTGCTCGGCGCCGGCACCCACCGGGATCACCAAGCGGCCGTTCGGCGCCAATTGATCGAGCAGGGCTTGCGGCACTTCGGCAGCAGCGGCCGTGACGATGATGCCGTTGTATGGCGCCAGCGCCGACCAGCCTTCCCAGCCATCGCCCCAGCGGAACACCACATTGCGCAGGTTCAGTTGGGTCATGCGCTCCTTGGCGCGATCCTGCAGGACCTGGATACGCTCGACGCTGAACACCCGCTCCACGACCTGGGCCAGAATCGCGGTCTGGTAGCCCGAGCCCGTGCCGATTTCCAAGACTTTGTCCAAAGGGCCGGCGGCCAGCAGCAATTCGCTCATACGCGCGACCATATAGGGCTGCGAGATGGTCTGGTTATGCCCGATGGGCAGCGCGGTGTCTTCGTAGGCGCGATGGGCCAAGGCTTCGTCGACGAACAGGTGGCGCGGCGTACGACGGATCGCCTCCAGCACCCGGGCATTGGACAGGCCCTCTTCGTATAAACGTTGAATCAAGCGTTCCCGGGTACGCTGCGAGGTCATACCGATACCGCGGTGCAACTCATCCTGCTCGCGCCTCATCAGAGCAAGCCCTCCAGCCAGGGTTGCAGGCTATCGAATCCGTCCTGAAAGGTTCGATCCAGCTGCAACGGGGTAATGGACACATAACCCTGCATCACCGCATGGAAATCCGTACCGGGTCCACCGTCTTCGGCATCGCCGGCGACCGCGATCCAGTAGCCCTCTTTGCCGCGCGGGTTGACCACTTTGACCGGCGCGGCGGCGCGGGCGCGATGGCCCAGACGGGTGAGCTGGATGCCACGGATATGCTCGAGCGGCAAGTTGGGGATATTCACGTTGAGCACGGTGCGCGGCGGCAGATCCAGCTGCTCATGGGCTTCGACCAACTTGCGCGCGAAATACGCCGCGGTCGGCAGGTTGTCCACCAGGCGCGACACCAGCGAAAAGGCGAAGGCCGGCCGGCCGAGGAAACGTCCTTCCAAAGCCGCGGCCACGGTACCGGAATAGAGCACGTCATCGCCCAGATTGGCCCCCAGGTTGATGCCCGCAACGACCAAATCAGTGGTGTGCGGCAACAAGCCGTTCAAGCCCAGATGCACGCAATCGGTGGGAGTGCCATTGACGCTGATGAAGTCGTTGGCCAGCACGCAGGGGTGCAGCGGACGGTCGAGCGTTAACGAGCTGCTGGCGCCGCTTCTGTCCTGGTCGGGGGCGATTACCGTGCATTCGGCATAGTCGGCCAGTGCGGCATGCAGCGCGGCGAGGCCCGGTGCGGCCACACCGTCGTCGTTTGAAATCAGAATACGCATGGATTGTCCGTGTGTCCCACCGGCAACAGATCGACGAGCTCGCGCACTAAAACAGTGGCAAAGCATCCAGCTGGCAGGACGAATTGCAGTTGCAGAATGTCGGGCTCGGGATAATGCCACGTCAAACCGCCGATGGGGAGGCGCAGAATACGTCGTTCGTGCGTCATGCCCGCTTCTGCCAGCCAATCGACCAGCGCAGGCTCCTGTTCGGCCACTGTATGCTCCAGCTCCTGAGCGACCCCGGCCACAGCCGAATCGCCCGCGCCCCACAGCGGCCCGGTGGGATGCAGATCAAGAATCGCCAAACGCGGATCACTGCATTCGGCCTCCCCGGCAGGAAAAAAACTACGACTGTCGGTAAACGCCAGCAAATCGCCCGGTAACGCCCGGTTCCAGATGCCCGCAGCGACCCGCTCGGCCAATACCCGATTGAACAAGTAACTGCGCGCCGCCGAGAGCACCCGCGAGCGCACATTGCGTTTCTCGGGCAGGCTCTTGCCGGCGGCGAAATGCCGGGCATGGGCGAGGTTGCCGCCTTCGAAGCCGAAGCGCTGCAAACCGTAGTAGTTGGGTATACCTGCGGCGGCGATCCGCGTCAGGCGCCGGTCCAGGGCAGCGTGATCGGCCTGCAGCTGGGTCAGGCGTAGCGTGAAGCCATTGGCGGCGTGGGCGCCGCGCTGCAATTTGCGTGAGTGGCGCACCTGCTTGAGGATAACCAGACTCGCATCGATGGCGCCGCTGAAGTCGGGATCGGCCTTGCCCGGCAGATGCAGACTGAACCATTGGCGGGTCAGCGCCTGACGATCCTTGAGCCCGGCATAGCTGATCATCCGCAGCGGCACCCCGGCGGCGCGAGCGATGCGCTTCGCCGCCTCCTCGGTATTCAGCTCGCGCTTTTCCACCCACAGCCAAAGATGTTCGCCCTCGCCGGCCAGGGGAATATCCAGCACTTCATCGACCTGGAAATCCTCCGCCACAGCTTTGAGCAGTGCCGTGCCACAGGGCTCGCCATAGGCCCTGGGGCCGAGCAGTTGCAGTTCGTTCATAGCGCGACCAACAGCGCGACGGCATGCACCGCGATGCCTTCTTCACGACCGGTGAAGCCGAGTTTTTCGGTGGTGGTGGCCTTGACGTTGACCTGATCCAGCGCGACTTGCAGATCCGCGGCGATCAGCTCGCGCATGCGTTCGATATGCGGGGCCATCTTCGGCGCCTGGGCGACTATGGTGGCGTCGACGTTACCGACCCGCCAGCCCTTGGCTTGGACCAGCCCGAGCACATGACGCAGCAGCACGCGGCTATCCGCGCCCTTATAGGCGGCGTCGGTATCGGGGAAGTGCTTGCCGATATCGCCCAGCGCGGCTGCGCCGAGCAAGGCGTCGGCCAGGGCATGCAGCAGCACGTCGCCATCAGAATGGGCCAGCAGGCCGAACTTGTGAGGGATTTGCACGCCTCCCAGAGTAATGAAAGCACCCTCGGTAAAACGGTGCACATCGTAGCCGTGACCAATACGCATAAAAGACAACGCCCTGAAAAAGTCAGGGCGTGATTCTAACTGAAAGCTGCAAGCTGCAAGCTGCAAGCTGCAAGCTGCAAGCTGCAAGCTGCAAGTAAATCAGTGTGGTGCTCGGCCAGTTACGGTCAACGCCTTTGCACTTACTTGCTTGCGGCTTATGGCTTGAGGCTTATGGCTGCAGCAAAGCGGCCGCATGATGACGCAGGTGGTCCTCGATAAAGCTGGCGATAAAGTAGTAGCTGTGGTCGTAGCCCGGCTGCAAACGCAGCTCTAGCGGATGCCCGGCGGCTTGCGCGGCTTGCTTGAGCGCCTCGGGCTTGAGCTGGCCTTCGAGAAAATCGTCGCGATCGCCCTGATCGACCAGAATCGGCAGCTTCTCGGACGCCTCGGCAAGTAGCACGCTGGCATCCCACTCGCGCCAGCGCGAACGCTCCTCGCCCAGGTACAGAGAGAAGGCCTTCTCGCCCCAAGGGCAGTTCATCGGGTTGCTGATCGGCGCGAAGGCCGACACCGATTGATAGTGCCCCGGATTCTTCAGCGCACAGATCAGCGCGCCGTGGCCACCCATGGAATGACCGGAGATGCCGCGCTTGTCGGTAACCGGGAAATTCGCCTCGATCAGCGCGGGCAACTCCTGCACCACGTAGTCGTACATGCGGTAGTGCCGCGCCCATGGCTCGGCGGTGGCATTGAGGTAGAAACCGGCACCCAGGCCGAAATCGTAGGCACCCTCGGCGTCATCGGCCACGCCCTCGCCACGCGGGCTGGTGTCCGGCGCGACTATGATCAGACCGAGTTCGGCGGCCAGCTTGTGCGCGCCGGCCTTCTGCATGAAGTTCTCGTCGGTGCAGGTCAGCCCCGAGAGCCAATACAGCACCGGCAACCTGGCGCCCTGCTCGGCCTGCGGCGGCAGATAAACGGCGAACACCATATCGCAATTGAGCACAGTGGAACGGTGCCGATAGCGTTTGTGCCAGCCGCCGAAGCTCTTCTGGCAGGAGATATTTTCCAGGGTCATGGGCCCTCCGTAGGGTGCGCCATGCGCACCAAAAATCAGGGGGGTGCGCGCCGCGCACCCGACGACTCAGAAGTGGATAACGGTACGAATGCTCTTGCCTTCGTGCATCAGCTCGAAAGCCTCGTTGATCTGCTCCAGCCCCATGTTATGGGTAATGAAGGTATCCAACGGGATCTCGCCCTTCTGCGACTTCTCGACGTAGCCCGGCAGCTCGCTACGGCCCTTCACGCCACCGAAGGCGCTACCGCGCCAGACGCGACCGGTGACCAACTGGAACGGACGGGTGCTGATCTCCGCACCGGCAGGCGCCACGCCGATGATGGTCGATTCGCCCCAGCCCTTGTGGCAGCACTCCAGCGCCGCGCGCATCAGTTGCACGTTGCCGATGCATTCGAAGCTGTAATCGACGCCACCGTCGGTCATCTCGACGATCACTTCCTGGATCGGCTTGCTGTGCTCTTTCGGGTTGACGAAGTCGGTGATTCCCAGCTCACGGGCCACGGCCTCTTTGGCCGGATTGATGTCGATGCCGATGATCCGCGAAGCCTTGGCCATCTTCGCGCCGATGATCGCCGCCAGGCCGATACCGCCCAGGCCAAAGATGGCAACCGTAGCGCCCTCTTCCACCTTGGCGGTGTTGAGCACCGCACCGATGCCGGTGGTCACGCCACAGCCCAGCAGGCAGACCTTGTCCAGCGGCGCCTCCTTCGGAATCACCGCTACCGAAACTTCCGGCAACACGGTGTATTCGGAGAAGGTCGAGCAACCCATGTAGTGGTAGACCGGCTTACCTTCGTAGGAGAAGCGGCTGGTCCCGTCCGGCATCAGCCCTTTGCCCTGGGTGGCGCGCACCGAGCTGCACAGGTTGGTCTTGTTGGATTTGCAGAACTTACACTGGCCGCATTCGGCGGTGTACAGCGGGATCACGTGATCGCCCACCTTCACCGAGGTCACACCTTCACCGATTGCCTCGACGATACCGCCGCCCTCGTGGCCGAGCACGCAAGGGAACACACCTTCGGAGTCCTGACCAGAGAGGGTGTAGGCGTCGGTGTGGCAGACGCCGGTGGCGACGATGCGCACCAGCACCTCGCCGGCCTTTGGCGGCTCGACATCGATCTCGACGATTTTCAGCGGTTCGTTCGGGGCGAAGGCAACGGCGGCGCGGGACTTGATCATGGGATGACGATTCCAATTCGTGGCGAAACAAGGAGTGTAATTCATCGCCAAATGGGGATAATTCGTCATTCGAAAAAACATTATTGCTACACAGGGATAATTTATGAGCGCACATCGCTGGGATGGGCTCGACGAGTTCGTCGCCGTTGCCGAACAAGGCAGCTTTCAGCGCGCCGCCGAACGCCTGCGAATGTCCTCCTCGCATGTCAGCCGCCAGGTCGCCCGCCTGGAAGAGCGCCTGCAGGCCCGACTGCTGTATCGCACCACCCGCCGCGTGTCGTTGACCGAGGCCGGGCAGACTTTTCTCGCCCGCTGCCAACGCCTGATCGAGGAACGCGATCAGGCGTTCCGCGCCGTCGGCGATCTGCAAGGCGCGCCCACCGGGTTGCTACGCATGACCGCGGCGATCGCCTATGGCGAACGCTTTATCGTGCCGCTGGTGAATGAGTTCATGGCGCAGCATCCGCAGTTGCGGGTGGAGATCGAATTGACCAACCGCAATCTGGATCTCGTGCACGACGGCTACGACCTGGCGATCCGCCTCGGCCGCCTCGGCGAATCGCGCCTGGTCGCCACGCGCATCGCACCACGCGCCATGCACCTGTGCGCCGCGCCCAGCTATTTGGCGCACTACGGGCGCCCGCACAGCCTGTCCGAATTGGCCCGGCACAACTGCCTGATCGGTACCGGCGATACTTGGATGTTTCAGGCGGACGGCCGCGAATACCCGTTCAAGCCCAGCGGCAATTGGCGCTGCAACAGTGGCCAGGCGGTACTGGATGCGGCGCTACGCGGTTTCGGCCTGTGCCAACTGCCCGATTACTACGTGCAGGAGCCGCTCGGCCACGGCGCACTGGTCGCCTTGCTCGAACAACACCGCCCACCCAATACCGCGGTCTGGGCGGTGTACCCGCAGCAGCGTTTTCTCTCGCCGAAGGTCGCGCTGCTGGTCGAGTTTCTCAAACGAGGCCTGGCGCAGCGGAGCGAATATCAGGCCCAACGGGCCTGACGCGGCGCGAGCAATCGCTCTGAACCCCAAGCGGCCACTCTCCGTCGAAATGCATACCTCAGCGAAACACGCTCAGCCGCCATTCGCCGAGCGACGCTTCGACCGCTAGCCAGGAGACTTGCCATGAACGCTCCGCTCAATCGCGAACAGCTCAAGCAGCTTCTGAGCGAATGCAAAGCGCCCTGCATCTCGCTCTATCAGCCGACACACCGCAGTATTCCCGAGCGCCAGCAGGATCAGATCCGCTTCGAGAATTCGCTGCGCCAACTGCACGAACGGGTACGCCAACGAACACCGGAACAAGCCGATGAGTTGCTGCATCCGCTACAGGCGCTGCTCGACGAGCCCCAGTTCTGGGAGCACACCGGCGACGGCATTGCAGTGTTCAGCGCGCCGGGCACCTTCCGCGCCTACCATCTGCAACACCCGGTGGCGGAGCACGCGACGGTCGACCGGCGCCCCCACCTGAGACCGCTGCTGCAGTTCGCGCAATCGGTGGAGCGCTTTCAGATTCTCTGCCTCAGCCGCGACTCGGTGCGCCTGTTCGAGGGTAATCGCGAGGCGCTCGACGAGATGCCACTGGCCACGCAGGTACCCCGTACCCTGGAACAGGCACTCGGTAGCGCATTGACCGAAAAGAGCCAAAGCGGCCTCCCCCAGGGCTTCGGCCGCGCTGGCGAACGAGGCGCCTCGATGCAAGTGGAAGCCGGTGGCAGCGGCAAACAGGGCGAAATCGACCGAGACCGGGATCGTTATTTCCAGGCTGTCGACCAAGCCATACTCAACCACCATTCGCATCCCGCCGAACTGCCGCTGATTCTCGCCGCACTGCCGGAGCATCAGACGCACTTTCGGCGCATCAGTCGCAACCCGATGCTGATGGACGACAGCATCGACTGCGACCCGTCCGCTCTGTCCCCCGACGAGCTGCGTGACAAAGCCTGGCAGACGATGCAACCCCGCTATCTGGAGCGTCTCGCGCATTTACTGGATCGCTATGGCGAAGCGCAGGCCCAAGGCCTGGCCAGCGACAAGCTCGAGGCTATCGCCCAGGCCATAGTGGCAAACCGGGTGGCGACGCTATTGGTCGAGGCCGAGCGAGAACTTCACGGGCATATCGAACGGGACAGCGGTCAGGTGCAGGTGGCGACCGAAACGCAAGACGCACCCGATCTTCTCGACGACTTGTCCGCCTGGGTGCTCGAGCTCGGCGGCGAGGTGCTGGTCATGCCGCGCGAACATATGCCGAGCAAAAGCGGGGCGGCGGCGATTTATCGTTTCTAGCAGGCCGCAGATCATCAACTGGATTGCCAGCGGCGCGCCAGCCAGTCCAGATCTTCCGGACGGGTAATTTTCAGGTTATCCGCCCGGCCTTCGATCAACCGCGGCGCCTGCCCCGCCCACTCCAGCGCGGACGCCTCATCGGTGATCGCCACGCCGGCGGCGCGGGCCTCGCCAAGGGCATCGCGCAACGCTTGCAGACGGAACATCTGCGGCGTGTAGGCCTGCCAGATCACCGAGCGATCGATGGTTTGCTGTACCCGCCCATCCGCACCGATACGCTTGAGCGTGTCGCGCACGGGCACCGCAAGCAAACCGCCAACCGGATCGTCCGCCAACTCGGCCAATAGCCGATCGAGATCGGCGCGTTGCAGGTTGGGCCGAGCGGCATCGTGCACCAGCACCCAATCCTGTTCGCTGGCGCCTAGCTCGCGTAAACCCAGCAAGCCATTGAGCACCGAGTCCGCGCGCTCGCGACCGCCATCGACGCGCCTGATGCGGCTGTCGCTTGCGCAGGGCAATAGCGGCCAATAAGGGTCGTCCGCGGCGAGGCTGACCACCAGGCCGCGCAGGCACGGATGGTCGAGAAAACAGCCAAGGGTGTGTTCGAGAATGCTTTTGCCGGCCAGTTGCAGGTACTGCTTGGGACGATCCGCGGCCATGCGACTGCCGATACCGGCGGCCGGAATCACCGCCCAGAAAGGAGGCAATGCGGGAGAGTTCATTCGGTCAACTGATAGAGGGTTTCGCCCTCTTTGAGCATGCCGAGTTCGTGGCGGGCGCGCTCTTCGACGGTTTCCATACCTTTCTTCAGCTCGCGGACTTCCGCCTCGAGGATGCGATTGCGCTCCAGCAGACGCTGGTTCTCGCTTTGCTGATCGGCGATCTGCTGCCTCAGCTCAGTAGCCTGCGCCAGGCTGCCGTCGCCTACCCATAAGCGATACTGCAAGCCAGCCAGCAGCACGACCAGGACCGCAACCAACCAATAAGAGTTACGCATAACGGGCAGATTTCCGGACGAAAAAGGGGCGACTCGCGCCGCCCCCTCTTTTACCACGCTTACACTCAACCGCGGAACTCGGCACGGCCTTTATAAGGCGCCTTACCGGCCAACTGCTCCTCGATACGCAGCAGCTGGTTGTACTTGGACACGCGGTCGGAGCGGCACAGCGAACCGGTCTTGATCTGGCCGGCGGCGGTACCCACGGCCAGGTCGGCGATGGTGCTGTCCTCGGTCTCACCCGAGCGGTGCGAAATCACCGCGGTGTAACCGGCGGCCTTGGCCATCTGGATGGCTTCGAGGGTCTCGGTCAGGGTGCCGATCTGGTTGAACTTGATCAGAATCGAGTTGGCGATGCCTTTGTCGATGCCTTCCTTGAGGATCTTGGTGTTGGTGACGAACAAGTCGTCGCCGACCAGTTGCACCTTGGCGCCGATCTTGTCGGTCAGCACTTTCCAGCCAGCCCAATCCGATTCGTCCATGCCATCTTCGATGGAGATGATCGGATAACGCTCGGACAAACCGGCCAGGTAATCGGCGAAACCGGTGGCGTCGAAGACCTTGCCTTCGCCGGCCAGGTCGTACTTGCCAGCCTCGAAGAACTCGCTGGAGGCGCAGTCCAGGGCCAGGGTCACGTCGTCGCCCAGCTTGTAGCCGGCATTGGCCACGGCTTCGGCGATTGCGGCCAGAGCGTCTTCGTTGGACGCCAGGTTCGGCGCGAAGCCGCCCTCGTCGCCGACCGAGGTGCTCAGGCCGCGGGCTTTGAGCACGGCCTTGAGGTGATGGAAAATCTCGGTGCCCATGCGCAGCGCGTCGGAGAAAGTCTTGGCGCCGACCGGCTGCACCATGAATTCCTGGATATCGACGTTGTTATCGGCATGCTCGCCGCCATTGATGATGTTCATCATCGGCACCGGCATGGAATAGACGCCCGGCGTACCGTTGAGGTTGGCGATGTGCGCGTACAGTGGCAGGTCCTGATCCTGAGCGGCGGCTTTGGCGGCGGCCAGGGATACCGCGAGCACGGCATTGGCGCCCAGCTTGGCTTTGTTCTCGGTGCCGTCCAGGGCGATCATCGCCTGGTCCAGGGCCTTCTGGTCGAGCGGGTCCTTACCCAGCAGCAGATCGCGGATCGGGCCGTTGATATTGGCCACGGCCTTGAGTACGCCCTTGCCCATATAACGGCTCTTGTCGCCATCACGCAGTTCCAGCGCTTCGCGCGAACCGGTGGAGGCACCGGACGGCGCACAGGCGCTGCCAACGATGCCGTTATCGAGAATTACATCGGCTTCCACAGTGGGGTTGCCACGGGAGTCGAGAACTTCACGACCCTTGATGTCGACGATCTTTGCCATTGTTGTAAGCACTCCAGAAGTTGACGAAAACGCTAGTGCAGAGAAATTCGAGCAACCGCCACGGGGCGGCCGCTATTTTATGACCCGTAAGTCAGGTTCTGTTCAGGCGGCACTCTACCTGAGAACGGCGACCGGATAAACAAGCGATCAGGCCGTCTCGATCGGCGGAAAACTCTTGATCAGGTCATCCAGCTGCTTGAGCTGGGCGAGGAATGGCTCCAGCTTGTCCAGGCGCAGGGCGCAAGGGCCGTCGCACTTGGCATTGTCCGGATCCGGGTGCGCTTCCAGGAACAAGCCGGCCAAACCCTGGCTCATGCCCGCCTTGGCCAGGTCGGTGACCTGGGCGCGGCGCCCGCCCGCGGAATCGGCGCGGCCGCCCGGCATTTGCAAGGCATGGGTCACGTCGAAGAATACCGGGTACTCGAACTGCTTCATGATGCCGAAGCCGAGCATGTCCACCACCAGGTTGTTGTAACCAAAGGACGAACCGCGCTCGCAAAGGATCAACTGATCGTTGCCGGCTTCGACACACTTGGCCAGGATATGTTGCATTTCCTGGGGCGCGAGGAACTGGGCTTTCTTGATATTGATCACCGCGCCGGTCTTGGCCATGGCCACGACCAGATCGGTCTGCCGGGACAGGAAGGCCGGCAATTGGATGATGTCGCACACGTCGGCTACCGCCTGCGCCTGATGCGGCTCATGCACGTCGGTGATCACCGGCACGCCGAAGGTTTTCTTCACTTCTTCGAAGACCTTCATGCCCTCTTCCAAGCCGGGGCCGCGGAAGGAAGTCACCGAAGAGCGGTTGGCCTTGTCGAAACTGGCCTTGAATACATAGGGAATGCCGAGCTTCTCGGTGACCCGGACATACTCCTCGCAGGCGCGCATCGCCAGATCGCGGGATTCGATGACGTTGATCCCGCCGAACAGGACGAAGGGTTTGTCGTTGGCGATCTCGATCGCGCCGACCTTGACGGTTTTCTGGGTCATGTCCTTATGCCTTCTTCGCGTGCTGCGCCAGGGCGGCGTTGACAAAACCGCTGAACAACGGATGACCGTCGCGCGGGGTCGAGGTGAATTCCGGATGGAATTGGCAAGCGACGAACCACGGATGATCCGGTGCCTCCACGACTTCGACCAGCGCGCCGTCGGCCGAACGCCCGGTAATTTTCAGACCGGCTTCGATCAATTGCGGCAGCAGATTGTTGTTCACTTCATAGCGATGACGATGGCGCTCGACGATCACATCCTTGGCGTAGCAATCGTGCACCTTGGAACCGGCTTCGAGCTGGCAGTCCTGAGCGCCGAGGCGCATGGTGCCGCCCAGATCGGAGGCGTCGGTGCGCTGCTCGGTGACGCCGGTGGCATCCTGCCATTCGGTAATCAGGCCGACCACCGGGTGGGTGCTGCTGGCATCGAATTCGGTGGAGTTGGCGTCGCTCCAGCCCAGCACGTTGCGGGCGAATTCGATCACCGCGACCTGCATGCCGAGGCAGATACCCAGGTAGGGAATCTTGTTTTCGCGGGCGTACTGCACGGTCTGGATCTTGCCTTCCACGCCGCGCAAACCGAAGCCGCCAGGAACCAGGATGGCGTCGACGCCTTCGAGCAGGCCGGCGCCTTTGTTTTCGATGTCTTCGGAGTCGATATAGCGCAGGTTGACCTTGGTGCGGTTCTGGATGCCGGCATGGCTCATCGCTTCGATCAGCGACTTGTAGGCATCCAGCAGTTCCATGTACTTGCCGACCATGGCGATGGTGACTTCTTTTTCCGGATTGAGCTTGGCGTCGACCACCCGATCCCACTCGGACAAATCGGCGCTGCGGCACTCCAGGCTGAAACGCTCGACGACGAAATCGTCCAACCCCTGGGCATGCAGTACCCCCGGAATCTTGTAGATGGTGTCGACGTCCTCCAGGGAAATCACCGCGCGCTCTTCGACGTTGGTGAACAGCGCGATCTTGCGCCGCGAGGAAACGTCGATCGGATGGTCGGAGCGGCAAATCAGTACATCGGGTTGCAGGCCGATCGAGCGCAGCTCCTTCACCGAGTGCTGGGTCGGCTTGGTTTTGGTCTCGCCGGCGGTGGCGATATAGGGCACCAGGGTCAGGTGCATCAGCATGGCGCGCTTGGCGCCGACTTCCACGCGCAGCTGGCGGATCGCTTCGAGGAAGGGTTGCGACTCGATATCGCCCACCGTGCCGCCGATTTCGACCATGGCCACATCGGCATCGCCAGCACCCTTGATGATGCGGCGCTTGATCTCGTCGGTGATATGCGGAATCACCTGGATGGTCGCCCCCAGATAATCGCCACGGCGCTCACGGCGCAGCACGTCTTCGTAGACGCGGCCGGTGGTGAAGTTGTTGTTCTGGGTCATGGTGGTGCGGATGAAGCGCTCGTAATGGCCCAGATCGAGGTCGGTCTCGGCGCCATCGTGGGTGACGAACACCTCACCGTGCTGGAACGGGCTCATGGTGCCCGGATCGACGTTGATATAGGGATCCAGCTTGAGCATCGTGACCTTCAGGCCCCGCGCCTCCAGGATAGCCGCCAATGAAGCCGAAGCGATGCCTTTCCCCAATGAAGAAACAACACCACCCGTGACGAATATGTAGCGCGTCATAAGAACCCTAGAAGTCTGCGTTAAGCGGTCTGCGCCGCCGGGAAAGCGAAGGTAGGCCGAAGCCAACGAGTACTAAATTGCAGTAACTGACAAGCCATTGCCGACACCGTTTTCCGTAAAGAAATGGACTCGACAAAAGCTCTAATAAGACGGGAGCGTAGTCTACCGGAAAGGCCTTATCAGCTCAAACCTTGATCATCGATAGGTGGCCGCCAGATCAATCGCCATCGCCCATCGGCCGGGCCATCCAATCCAGACAAGTTGGCTACGGCCACTATCCGCCCATCCTGTAGCAACAGCGGCAAACGCGTACGGAGAAAAACCGGCACATGACGCTCGTTGAGCAGGCGCTTGAGATCGCGGCGCCCTCGCCCCGGCACTTCCATCGCCTCGCCACCCTGACGATAAGTCAGCTGCAGTTCGCCTAGGGGCGCCCGCCCTTGCAATAACACCGCACCGTTATTCGGTAGCGCTAACCATTGATCGGCCTGCAGCGGTTGTTCCGGTAGCTGTGGCGTTTGCAGCCAGGCGCCCGCCAACCACCACAGCCGCTCGTCGGCCCGGTGCAATTCACCCGCCGCCAGCCGCCAGAGCGGTGCCGCATCGCGCGCCGCATCGCGCAAATCTTCCCAGCCGGCCCAATGCCCGCTATCCGGCATCGCCGTGCGCGCACGCAACCAACAACGCAAGGCATTGCGCTGACGCGGCTCGCTCAACTCACGCAGGGCCGGTAACGACAAGCTGGGCAGATTCAACCAGGTAAAGCGTATGGACAAATGCGCCAAGCGCAGATCCTGCTGCGCCAGCTCGTCGAGCAGTTGCGCCGCCTCACTCAGATGCTCCGCGGCCAGCGCCATGCTTTGCGGCGCCTGCGGCCAGCGCGCCTGCAATAAAGGCAGGACCCGGTGACGCAGATAATTGCGGGAAAAGCGGCTGTCGGCGTTCGATGGATCCTCGATCCAGGCGAGTTGCTGCTGCTCGGCGTAGGTCAGCAGTTCAGCTCGTGAACACTTCAGCAGCGGTCGCAACACATGCCCCTCGCCCAACGGCCGGCTCGCCGGCATCGCTGCCAACCCTTGCACGCCGGCACCACGCAACAGACGGAACAACAAGGTTTCGGCCTGATCGTCGCGGTGCTGGGCGACCAGTAGCAGTTCGCCCGGCGCCAACGCCGCTTCGAATGCGGCATAGCGGGCATCCCGCGCAGCACGCTCGACACTGGCGCCCGGCGCGACCTGCACGTACTCGACCTGCAAGGGCACGCCGAGCCGCGCGCACAAGGCACGGCAATGGGCCGGCCAGGCATCGGCAGCCGACTGGAGACCGTGGTGGATATGAATGGCAGAAAGCGGCGGCAATGCCTCGCGTTGCGCCAGGCTGACCAATACGTGCAGCAGCACCGTCGAATCCAGCCCACCGGACAATGCAATGCGCCAAGCCGGCGCATCTCGCCAGGGCGCCAGGGCTTTCAGCAGATGGGATTCGAGGGTCATAGAGCAGCTGCAAGCCTCAAGCTATAAGCCGCAAGCTTAGAGCAAAAGCCTCTCTGCTTGCAGCTTGCGGCTTGCGGCTGTGGCCGTCAGGCCACCCCATAACTCATCAGGCGATCGTAGCGACGCGCGAGCAGCGCAGCGGTATCGAAGCCTTTAAGCATTGCCAACTGGGTTGTCAGCTCCTGACGGATCGACTCGGCCGCGGCGGCCGGATCGCGGTGCGCACCGCCTAAGGGCTCGCCGATCACCTTGTCGACGATCCCCAGGCCTTTCAGGCGCTCGGCAGTGATGCCCATGGCTTCGGCGGCATCCGGCGCCTTGTCCGAGGTTTTCCACAAAATCGAGGCGCAGCCTTCCGGCGAAATCACCGAATAGGTGGAATATTGCAGCATGTTCAATTGGTCGCAAACGCCGATGGCCAATGCACCGCCGGAACCGCCTTCGCCAATTACGGTGGCGATGATCGGGGTTTTCAGGCGCGCCATGACGCGCAGGTTCCAGGCGATGGCCTCGCTCTGCCCACGCTCCTCGGCGTCGATGCCCGGGTAGGCGCCAGGAGTATCGATAAAGGTCAGGATCGGCATCTTGAAGCGCTCGGCCATTTCCATCAGGCGGCAGGCCTTACGGTAGCCTTCGGGGCGCGGCATGCCGAAATTACGGCGGACTTTCTCGCGCACCTCGCGACCCTTCTGGTGACCGATCACCATCACCGGCTCGCCATTGAGGCGCGCGACACCGCCGACCAGCGCGGCATCGTCGGAGAAATGCCGATCGCCGTGCAGTTCGTCGAACTCGGTGAAGATGTGCTCGATGTAATCGAGGGTGTAAGGCCGGCGCGGATGACGAGCGAGTTGCGCGATCTGCCAACTGGTCAGATTGCTGAAAATGCTTTCGGTCAGGCTGCCGTTCTTGTCCTGCAGGCGGGTGATCTCGTCGCTGATGTTCAGCGAGTTATCGTTACCGACCAGGCGAAGCTCTTCGATCTTGGCTTGCAGGTCGGCGATCGGCTGTTCGAAATCGAGAAAATTCGGGTTCATAGGCATCCGTCTTGCGTCGACGGCCAAGCGGCCGGGGGCTATATCCATTTCGCGCACTACCTTATACGGCAGGCGCATTCGGGTCGACACCAGGTTCTACAACAGCAATGCAGAGCCTGGTTAGCGTCGAGACCGACAAGCGAGGCTAGCAGCCCCGCAAATCAGCGGTAGTGCAAAAAGACGTTGTCGCGGCCGAACTGGTCACGCAATGCTTGAATCAAGCTGTCAGCAGGCTCGATCCTCCAGCTTTCGCCGAACTGCAACTGCGCGCGGGCGTCGTCGCAACTGTAGTCCATGGTGATCGGGCAGGCCCCGCGATGGCGGCTGCAGAGCTCGGCCAGCCAACGCAGGCGATCGCCCTGCAAAGCGCTGCTGGCCACCTTGAGTCGCAGGCTTTCGGCCAGGCCGGTGCGCGCCTCTTCCAGGCTCATCACCCGCTTGGCGCGCAAACGCAGGCCGCCGGAAAAATCGTCGTTACTGACCTCGCCCTCGACCACCACCAGGGCATCGGTCTGCAGCAGGGCCTGGGCACTGTTGAAGGCTTCGGCGAACAAGGAGGCTTCGATGCGCCCAGAACGGTCGTCCAGGGTGATAAAACCCATCTTGTCGCCCTTCTTGTTCTTCATCACCCGCAGATTGACGATCAAGCCGGCGACCGTCTGGTCGCCGCGGGCCGGCTTGAGGTCGATGATGCGCTGACGGGCAAAACGCCGCACTTCACCTTCGTATTCGTCGATCGGGTGACCGGTGAGGTACAGGCCCAGGGTGTCTTTCTCGCCCTTGAGGCGCTCCTTCAGCGAACGCTCGCGCGCCTTGCGGTGGTTGGCGTAGACATCGGTTTCGGCATCGCCGAACACCCCGCCGAACAGGTCCATATGGCCGCTGTCATGGCTGCGCGCAGCCTGTTCGGCGGCCTGCACCGCCTCCTCCATCGCCGCCAGCAATACGCCACGGTTACGGTCGATATTTTCCTTGTAGGCTTTTATTTCCTCATGGAAATAAGGCCCGAGACGATCCAGGGCGCCGCTGTGAATCAGCGCCTCCAGGGTGCGCTTGTTGATGCGTTTGAGGTCGACCCGCGAGCAGAAGTCGAACAGATCCTTGAACGGGCCGTCCTTGCGCGACTCGACGATCGCCTCCACCGGGCCTTCGCCGACGCCTTTGATCGCGCCCAGGCCGTAGACGATCCAGCCGCCGTCGTTAACCGTGAACTTGAATTCCGAGATGTTCACATCGGGCGCGTCGAGGCGCAGCTTCATGCTGCGGCACTCCTCGATCAGGGTCACGACCTTGTCGGTGTTGTGCATATCCGCCGAGAGCACCGCGGCCATGAAAGGTGCCGGGTGATGCGCCTTGAGCCAGGCGGTCTGGTAAGAGACCAAACCATAAGCGGCAGAGTGGGATTTGTTGAAGCCGTAACCGGCGAATTTCTCCACCAGGTCGAAAATGTTGCCCGCCAGATCCGCATCGATACCGTTGTTGGCGCAGCCTTCGATGAAACCGCCGCGCTGCTTGGCCATTTCCTCGGGTTTTTTCTTACCCATGGCGCGGCGCAGCATATCCGCGCCACCCAGCGTATACCCCGCCATCACCTGGGCGATCTGCATCACCTGTTCCTGATACAGGATGATGCCGTAGGTGGGCTTGAGCACCGGTTCCAGGCCTGCGTACTGATAGTCCTGGTGCGGGTAGGAAATCGGCTCGCGACCGTGCTTACGGTTGATGAAGTCGTCCACCATGCCCGACTGCAGCGGGCCGGGTCGGAACAGCGCCACCAGTGCGATCATGTCTTCCAGGCAGTCCGGCTTGAGCTTCTTGATCAGCTCCTTCATGCCGCGCGATTCGAGCTGGAATACCGCAGTGGTCTCGGCCTTCTGCAGCATGGCGAAGGTCGGTTTGTCGTCCAGCGGAATGAAGTCGATATTCAGATCGGGCAGGCCCTGCTTGGCCTGCTCGCGGTTGATCGTTTCCATCGCCCACTTGATGATGGTCAGGGTGCGCAGGCCGAGGAAGTCGAACTTGACCAGGCCGGCCTGCTCGACGTCGTCCTTGTCGAACTGGGTCACCAGGCCGCCGCCCTCGTCGTCGCAGGCGATCGGCGAGAAGTCGGTGAGCTTGGTCGGCGCGATCACCACGCCGCCAGCGTGCTTGCCGGTACCGCGGGTGATGCCTTCGAGCTTGAGCGACATCTCCCAGATTTCCCGGGCGTCCTCGTCGACCTTGAGGAAGTCGCGCAGCGGCTCCTCCATCTCATAGGCTTTTTCCAGGGTCATGCCGACTTCGAAGGGGATCATCTTCGACAGGCGGTCGGCCAGGCCGTAGGACTTGCCCTGGGCCCGCGCCACGTCGCGCACCACCGCCTTGGCGGCCATGGTGCCGAAGGTGATGATCTGGCTGACCGCGTTGCGGCCGTATTTCTCGGCCACGTAATCGATCACCCGGTCGCGGCCGTCCATGCAGAAGTCGACGTCGAAGTCGGGCATGGAAACCCGTTCCGGGTTGAGGAAGCGTTCGAACAGCAAGTCATAGGCCAGCGGATCGAGGTCGGTGATCTTCTGTACGTAGGCGACCAGGGAACCGGCACCCGAACCCCGGCCCGGGCCGACCGGTACGCCGTTGTTCTTCGCCCACTTGATGAAGTCCATAACGATCAGGAAGTAACCGGGGAAGCCCATCTGGATGATGATATCCAGCTCGAAATTCAGCCGGTCGATGTACACCTGCTTCTTCGCGTCGTAATCCGGGGTGTCCTTGGGCAGCAGCACCTCGAGCCGTTCCTCCAGGCCCTCGAAGGACACCTGACGGAAATACTCGTCCATGGTCATGCCGGCCGGCACCGGGAAGTCGGGCAGGAAGTACTTACCGAGCTGCACCTCGATGTTGCAGCGTTTGGCGATCTCGACGGTATTTTCCAGCGCTTCCGGCAGGTCGGCGAACAGCTCGGCCATCTCCTCCGGGGTCTTCAGGTACTGCTGGTCGGAATAGGTGCGCGGCCGACGTGGATCGTCCAGGCTGCGCCCCTCGCCGATGCACACGCGGGTCTCGTGGGCGGCGAAATCGTCCTGCTTGAGAAAACGTACGTCGTTGGTCGCCACCAGCGGCGCGCCAAGCCGGTCGGCCAGGGCGACGGCCAGGTGCAGGTGCTCTTCGTCGTTGACCCGGCTGGTGCGCTGCACTTCCAGGTAGAAGCGCTCGGGGAATACCTGCATCCATTCGCGCAGCAAGGCTTCGGCACCGGCCAGGTCGTCATTGAGCAGGGCATGACCGACCTCGCCTTCCTTCGAGCCGGACAGTGCGATCAAACCCTCGGCGGCAGCCTTGACCCAATCGCGCTGGATAATCACCAGGTCGTTGCTCTGACCTTCGGTCCAGCCACGGGACACCAGTTCGGTCAGGTTGCGATAGCCCACGGCATTCATCGCCAGCAGGGTCATACGGCTCAGGGGCCCGTCCTCTTCGCCGCTGGCCAGCCAGATATCGGCGCCGCAGATCGGCTTGATGCCGCCGCCCATGGCCGCCTTGTAGAACTTCACCAGGGCACACATGTTGCTCATGTCGGTGACCGCCACCGCCGGCATACCGGCGCCGGCCACGGCCTTGATCAGCGGCTTGACCCGTACCAAGCCGTCGACCAGGGAAAACTCGGTGTGCAGACGCAGATGGACGAATGAAGCGGTCATGGCGGTCCTATACAAAACACGAAAACGACAAGGCGGGGATTGTACAGCCAAGGCGGCGGCAAGCGGCAAGCTCGAAGCCGCAAGCCGACCTAGTCGGTCAGCAACTCACGCACTGGCGCGAAGGAACGCCGATGAATCGGCGTAGGCCCCAGACGGCGCAAGGCGTCCAGATGCACCTGCGTGGGATAGCCTTTATGCCCGGCGATGCCATAACCGGGGTATTGGGCGTCCAGCACCTGCATCTCGCGGTCACGGCTGACCTTGGCCAGAATCGAAGCGGCGGCGATCGCCGGCACCTGGCTGTCGCCCTTGACCACGGCGGCGCTGGGCACCTGCAATACCGGGCAGCGGTTGCCGTCGATCAGCGCCAACTTGGGGATGACGCTCAAGCCTTCGACCGCCCGCTGCATGGCCAGCATGGTGGCATGGAGAATATTCAGACGGTCGATCTCTTCCACTTC
The DNA here is from genome assembly GCF_946885885.1 of uncultured Pseudomonas sp. Next base: position 10,624 of record NZ_CAMPHN010000042.1, on the reverse strand, counting down.
GGCACGGGCGATACACCAGGCCAAGGCCTTTTCGCGGATCTCGTCGAAGAGTTTCTCGCGGCGCGCCTCGCTGAGCTTTTTCGAATCGTTCAGACCGGCAATCGGCCGTAGCGGATCGAGAATCACCGCCGCGGTCACCACCGCGCCGCACAACGGGCCACGGCCGACTTCGTCGACGCCGGCGACCAGCTCCTGCACCAGGGTGAAGTCCAGCCCCAGCTGCATCAGCCGCGCCCTGCCAGGGTCAGCACGGCCTCGGCCGCTTGCACCGAGGCGTCGCGGCGCAACGCCCGGTGAATCACATCGAAACCCAGGGTTTGCACCTCTCCGCCTTCGAGCAGCGGCGCCAACAGCTGCGCCAACGACTCCGCCGTGGCCGCATCCTGGATCAACTCGGGCACCAGCAGGCGCTCGGCCAACAAATTAGGCAACGAGATATAGGGGCTTTTCACCAGACGCTTGAGGATCAGATAGGTCAGGGGAGCGACCTTATAGGCCACGACCATCGGCCGCTTATACAGCAAGGCTTCCAGGGTCGCGGTGCCGGATGCGATCAATACCGCATCGCAGGCGGCCAACGCCTCGTGGGAACGGCCATTGAGCAGCGTCAGCGGCAGATCGCGGCCCACCAGCATTTCTTCCAGCTGCCGCCGACGCTCGGGGTTGGCGCAGGGCAGGACGAAACGCACGCCGGGACGCAAAGTGCGCAAACGCACCGCCGCATCGAGGAACAGGCTGCCCAGCCGCAACACTTCGCCACCGCGGCTACCGGGCATCAACGCCACCACATGGCTATCCTGGGGCAACTCCAGGGCCTCGCGCGCGGCGGCTCGGTCGGCCTGCGCGGGAATTGCATCGGCCAATGGGTGGCCGACGAAACGCACCGGGACCTGATACTCGTCGTAGAACTGCGCCTCGAACGGGAACAGGCACAGCATCAGGTCGCAGGCTTCGCGAATCTGCAACACGCGCTTCTGCCGCCAGGCCCAGACCGACGGGCTGACGTAATGCACGGTCTTGATCCCGGCACGGCGCAATTTGAGTTCGAGGCCCAGATTGAAGTCCGGCGCATCGATACCGATAAATACATCCGGTTTGGCCTCGATCAGCGTGCTGATCAGGCGACGGCGGCGCATCAGCAATTCCGGCAGACGCCCGAGCACTTCGACCAGCCCCATGACGGCCAGACGCTCCATCGGGAAGTACGACGTCAGGCCTTGCGCTTCCATCAAGGGGCCGCCGATACCGATGAACTCGATCTGCGGATGGCGGGCGCGCAACGCCTGCATCAGGCTCGCACCGAGGATATCGCCGGAGGCTTCGCCGGCGACCAAGGCGACACGCAATGGATCGGCCATGGTCTAGCGAATGATGCCGCGGTTGGACGCCTGGATGGAGTCGCGGAACAGCGCGACCTCGGGGAATTGCGCGGAAGGTTCGGCCAGTTCGAGCAATGCCTGCTCGATGGTCAGGCCTTGGCGATATACCGTCTTGTAGGCGCGGCGCAGAGCCTGGATCGCCTCGGCACTGAAACCGCGGCGGCGCAAGCCTTCGAAATTCATGCTACGGGCTTCTGCCGGGTTGCCGGAAACCGTCACATAAGCCGGCACGTCCTTACCGATCGCCGAACCCATGCCGGCGAAGCTATGGGCACCGATGTGGCAGAACTGATGGACCAGCGTATAGCCGGACAGAATCGCCCAATCGCCGATGTGCACGTGCCCCGCCAGCGCGGTGTTATTGACCAGAATGCAATGGTTGCCGATCACGCTGTCGTGCCCCACATGGGCGTATGCCATGATCAGATTGTGATCGCCGACCGTGGTTTCGTCGCGATCCTGGATGGTGCCACGGTGCATCGTCACGCCTTCGCGGATGATGTTGTGGTCGCCGATCACCAAGCGCGTCGGCTCGCCCTTGTACTTACGGTCGGGCGTATCCTCGCCAAGCGAAGAAAACTGATAGACCTTGTTGTACTTACCAATCTTGGTGGGGCCTTTAACGATCACGTTGGGACCGAGCACGGTACCCTCACCGATTTCCACATCCGGCCCGACAATCGACCAAGGGCCGACGACCACGTCGTCAGCCAACTTGGCGCTGGGATCGATAATGGCGCGAGGGTCGATCAAACTCATAGTTCGAAACTCATAGTTTGCGTTCCGCGCAGATGATTTCGGCCGAACAGACTTCCTTGCCGTCGACACTTGCCCGGCATTCGAACTTCCAAATGCTGCGTTTGTTGCTCAGGTGCTTGGCCTCGAGGATCAGCTGATCGCCCGGGATCACCGGCTGACGAAAGCGTAGCTTGTCGGAACCGACAAAGTAATACAGCGTGCCATCGGTGGGCTTCATGCCCATCATTTTGAAACCGAGTATTCCGGCGGCCTGAGCCATGGCTTCGATGATCAATACACCCGGCATGATCGGATGCTCAGGGAAATGGCCGTTGAAGAACGGTTCATTGATGCTGACATTCTTATAGGCGCGAATGCACTTGCCTTCGATATCCAGATCCGCGACCCGGTCCACCAGCAGGAACGGATAACGGTGCGGCAGGTATTCACGAATTTCGTTGATGTCCATCATTGCCAGAGAAGCCTGTAGTAAAGAAAGGAGAACGCGACATCATGCCGGGTTCAGGCATCAGATGAGGTGTCTGCGCCCAAGGTCACGGCAACCAGCTGTTTTTCCAACTGCTGCAGGCGTCGCGCCATGTCGTCCAACTGACGGATTCGCGCGGCGCTCTTACGCCACTCCGCAGCAGGCTGCATGGCAGTGCCGGACGAATACGAACCCGGCTCGGTGATGGAACGAGTAACCATGGTCATACCGGTAACGAACACCCCGTCGCACACTTCGATGTGTCCGACCATGCCCACGCCACCGGCGATCATGCAGTTCTTGCCGATTTTGGTACTGCCGGAAATACCGACACAGCCCGCCATCGCGGTGTTGTCGCCGACCTGCACGTTGTGCGCGATCATGATCTGATTGTCCAGCTTGACGCCATTGCCGATCAACGTGTCAGCCAGGGCGCCGCGATCAATGGTGGTGTTGGCGCCGATTTCGACGTCGTCGCCAATGCTCACGCCACCGATTTGCGCGATTTTCTGCCAGACGCCCTTCTCGTTGGCAAAGCCGAAGCCCTCGCCGCCGATCACCGCGCCCGACTGGATCACCACTCGCTTACCGATGCGCACATCGTGATAGAGCGTCACCCGGGGGGCGAGCCAACCACCCTCGCCGATCGCCGAGCGCGCACCGACCACGCAATGCGCGCCGACAGTCACCCCCGCCGCTACCTGCGCGCCGCTTTCGATCACCGCATAGGCGCCGATGCTGGCGCTGGCGTCGACCTGCGCGTCGGCCGCCACCACCGCCGTCGGATGCACGCCGGCCGCAGCCCGGGGCTTGCGGTCGAACAAATGCGACAGTTGTGCATAAGCCAGATAAGGATTGGCGACGATCAGCGCGGCGCCGGCATAGCCTTCCGCATCGGCCGCGTTGAGCAATACCGCAGCGGCCCGACTACCGGCCAGATGCTTGCGGTACTGCGCGTTGGCCAAAAAGCTCAGCTGATCCGGGCCGGCGTCCTGCAAGGAGGCCAAACCGCGCACGACGGTTTCCGGCGCGCCACGCAAGGTGGCGCCCAGGCGCTCGGCCAATTGACCGAGAGAGAATTGCAGCGTCGTCATGATCAACGCAGCTTGTTCATACGCTCGATGACTTGGCGAGTAATGTCGAACTGCGGTTTGACATCGATCACCGCACCACGCTCGAGCACCAGGTCGAAACTGCCGCCCTTGATCACTTCCTCGACGGCTTTGTCGAGATTCGGCTTGAGGGTTTTCAGCATCTCGCGGTCGGCGACGGCCTTGGCTTCGTTCAATTCCTTGGACTGGAATTGGAAATCGCGGGCTTTTTGCTTGAATTCGAGCTCCAGACGCTCGCGCTCGGCGGTCTGCATCTTGTCGCCGTCTTTCACCAGGCGGTCCTGAATGCGCTTGGCATCGCTTTCCAGGGTCTTGAGCTTGTTCAACTGCGGGCCGAATTTCTTCTCCGCATCCACCGCGTAGCGCTTGGCCGCGTCGGATTCGAGCAAAGCCATCTGATAATTCAGCACCGCGATTTTCATTTCGGCGAATGCCGGGGTCGCCAGCATTACCGCACTTAACAGAACCAGTTGAGTCAACTTACGCACGATGCACTCCTGCAGAAACTATTGTCGTTGTGGATCAGATAGTTAGAACGTCTGACCGAGGGAGAATTGGAATATTTCGGTATCGGCGTCGTCCGGTTTGACGATCGGCATGGCCAGGCTGAAGCTCAACGGGCCGAGCGCAGTGATCCAGGTCAGACCGAGACCGACGGAACTGGCCAGCTCGCCGGCATCGAGGCCGTTGCACTCGCGACGCGAACCGCAACTGGTATCGAAGACGTTACCCACATCCCAGAAGAAGGCCGTGCGTAGCGAGCGTTGATCCTTGACGAACGGCATTGGGAACAGCAGTTCGACACCGCCCTGGACCATCACGTTGCCGCCGAACGGCAGCGGATCCTGGTCCGGGTCGCGCTGGGTACCCTCGTTGCCGGTCACGCTTTCACCCAGACTTGGAGTACTGCGTGGTCCCAGACTGTTGTCCTTGAAGCCCCGCACGGAATTGAAGCCACCCGCGTAGTAATGCTCGTAGAACGGCAGGCTCGAGGTCGAGCCGTAGCTGTCGCCATAGCCCAACTCGGTATGCAGGCGCAGGGTGTAGTTATCGCTGAGCGGCTTGAAGATCTGGCCGCGGTAATCCAGTTTGAAGAACGACAGGTCGCTGCCCGGCAGCGTGGCTTCGAAGACCAGGCTCTGCGAATGCCCGCGGTTGGCCATGACCCCACGGTTGAGGGTCGACTCCGACCAGCCGATCGAACCCTTCAGGTTGAGGTAGCTGTCGCCTTCCTCCTCCATGAAGTCGAAGATCTCATCGACGGTGAATACGCCGGTGCTGATGTCGTCCTGCTGAATGGTCAGGCCATAGGTCAAACGCGAGGTTTCGCTGATCGGGTAACCGATGCTCACACCGGCACCGTAACTGTCCACCGCATAACTGGAAACATCGGTGTTGAGTTCGTCGTAGTCGGTGGTGCGGTAGAAGGCGTTGTAGCCCAGGCTGACGCCATCGGCGGTCCAGTAGGGGTCGACGAAGCCGAAGTTGTAGCTTTCCTGGTATTCGCTGCGGGTCAGACCGACGCTGACCTTGTTACCGGTACCGAGGAAGTTGCTCTGGGAAATCGAGCCGCCGAGAATCAAGCCGGCGTTCTGGGCGAAGCCGACGCTGGCGGTGATCGAGCCGGAAGCCTGTTCCTCGACGCTGTAGTTGACGTCGATCTGGTCATCGGTACCCGGCACTTGCGGGGTCTCGACGTTGACCTCCTTGAAATAGCCGAGGCGTTCCAGACGGGCTTTCGACTGGTCGATCAGATAGGTCGAGGCCCAACCGCCCTCGAGCTGGCGCATCTCGCGACGCAGCACTTCGTCTTCGGTCTTGGTGTTGCCGCGGAAGTTGATCCGGTTGACGTAGGCACGCTTACCCGGATCGACGACGAAGGTGATGGAGACCGTGTTGTCTTCGTCGTGCGCTTCCGGCACGCCGTTGACGTTGGCGAAGGTGTAGCCTTCGTTGCCCAGGCGACGGGTGATGAGTTCGGAGGTGGTGGTCATCACTTTACGCGAGAACACCTGACCTTCCTTCACCAGCAGCAACGCCTTGATGTCTTCTTCCGGCACCTTGAGATCGCCGGAGAGTTTCACCTCGCGAACGCTGTACTTCTCGCCTTCGTCGATGTTGACGGTGACATAGACGTGCTTCTTGTCCGGGGTGATGGACACCTGGGTGGAGGTGATGTCCATGCCGATATAGCCGCGGTCCAGGTAGTGGGAACGCAAGCGCTCCAAGTCGCCGGACAGCTTTTCGCGGGCATATTTGTCGTCGTTACGGAAGAACGACAACCAGTTGGTGGTTTTCAGTTCGAACAGGTCGATCAGGTCTTCGTCGGAGAAGACACTGTTGCCGACCACGTTGATGTGCTGGATGGCGGCGACCGAGCCTTCGTTGATATTGATCTTCAGCGCGACGCGGTTGCGCGGCTGGGGGATCACTTCGGCTTCGATCTCGGCGGAGTAGCGGCCCTGGGCCACGTACTGGCGTTGCAGCTCGTTGCGCACCCCTTCGAGGGTCGCACGCTGGAAAATTTCGCCTTCGGACAGACCGGACTGATTCAAGCCCTTGAGCAGGTCCTCGCTGCTGATCGCCTTGTTGCCTTCGATTTCGATGCTGGAGATCGAGGGGCGTTCGACCACGGTAATCACCAGTACATCGCCATCGCGACCGAGCTGGATATCCTGGAAGAAACCGGTTTTGAACAGCTCGCGTGTAGCCTCCACCAGCAAACGGTCATCAGTTTGCTCGCCGACATTGAGCGGCAATGCACCGAATACACTGCCCGCAGACACCCGTTGGAGGCCGTTGACACGGATATCGGAGATGGTGAAGGACTCGGCGTGAACTTCGGCGATCATCGATGCGGCAATTACCGCAGGTAGCAGCAGACGTTTCATGAAGTCCTTTCTTATTTCCAACTGACGATAAAAAAATCTGCCGCTCGAGGCGACAGTTTTGTAATTCAGTAGCTTTGTAATTCAGTAATGGTTACAAACGCCCCAAATCGTTGACCAGGGCAAGCAACATGACCCCAACCACCAAGCTGATGCCTATCTGCACCCCCCAACCCTGCACCCGTTCGGATAATGGACGGCCACGCGCCCATTCGATCAGGTAAAAAAGCAGATGCCCCCCATCTAACACCGGGATCGGCAACAGGTTGAGAACCCCCAAACTTATGCTCAGATAGGCGAGGAAATTAAGGAAATCCCCCAAACCCGACTCAGCCGAAGCGCCCGCCACTTTAGCAATGGTTATCGGCCCGCTCAAGTTTTTTACCGAGAGCTCGCCGAAGAGCATTTTCTTCAACGAATCAAGGGTCAGCAGACTCATCGCCCAGGTGCGTTTGAAGCTCTCAGCCACGGCATCAACCGGACCGTAACTGACCTCGCGGAGCATCTCCGGCGGCCAATCGACGCCCTGTACGCCAGCACCCAAGTAACCGATCCGCGCCTCGCCTTCGCCGCGCGCGGCCAGGGTCACCGGCACATCCAGGCGCTGACCTTCGCGCTCGACCTGCAGCGTTATCGAGCGGTTGGGCATACCGCGCAGCCGATCGACCAGTTGCTGCCAATCGTCCAAGGCCTGCCCATCGAGGGCCAGCAGACGGTCGCCGATCTGCAAACCGGCCGCGGTTGCCGGCCCTTTCGGGTCCAGCTGCGCCAGAACCGGCGCCAGGACCGGCCGCCAGGGGCGAATGCCCAACGAGCCGATCGGATCCGGCTCGGCGACGCCCTTGAGCCAATCCTTGAGAACGATCTGCCGCTGGCTATCGAGCGTCGAGCCCGGTTCGCGAACGTCGACCGACAGCGTGCCGCTCTCGCCCAACCGACGTACCAACTGCAGATTGACCGCAGCCCAGCCGCTGGTCGGCTTATCGTTCACCGCGACGATTTCCTGACCCGCCTGCAACCCGGCCTCGGCGGCCAAGCTGCCGGGCTCCACGGCGCCGATGACCGGTCGAACCTGCTGACCGCCGAGCATCGCCACCAGCCAGAAGAACAACAGGGCTAGGACGAAGTTGGCCACCGGTCCGGCCGCGACCACGGCGATACGCTGGCGCACGCTTTTACGGTTGAAGGCTTGCTCGAGCTGCGCGGGCGGCACATCGCCTTCGCGCTCGTCGAGCATTTTCACGTAGCCGCCCAAGGGAATGGCGGCGATCACGAACTCGGTGCCCTGACGATCGTGCCAGCGCAGCAACGGCGCGCCGAAGCCCACGGAAAAACGCAGCACCTTGACGCCGCAGCGCCGCGCCACCCAGAAATGGCCGAACTCGTGGAACGTAACCAGCACACCTAGTGCAACCAAGGTGCCAAGGATCATATAGAGCGCACTCATCAAGCTTCTCCGCGCCGGCTATTGCGATCGCTCAACCAATGCCCCGCCAATTCGCGCGCGCGGCCATCGGCGGCAAGCACCGCATCCAGGCTTTCGACCGTCTCGACGGCCTGGGAATTGAGAACACTGTCGATGATACGCGCGATCTCGGGAAAGCGGATGCGCCGCTCGAGAAACGCCGCCACCGCCACTTCGTTGGCCGCATTGAGCATGGCCGGCGCGGTGCCGCCCGCCTCGGCCGCCTGACGCGACAGACGCAAACAGGGAAAACGCTGTTCGTCGGGCGCTTGAAAGTCCAGCCGGGCGACCGCGAACAGATCCAGCGGCGCGACCCCCGAATCGATCCGCTCGGGCCAGGCCAGCGCGTGACTGATCGGGGTGCGCATATCCGGGTTGCCCAACTGCGCCAGCACCGAACCATCGACGTAGTCGACCAGCGAATGGATCACGCTCTGCGGATGGATCACCACTTCGACTTGCGCGGGCCGGGCATCGAACAACCAGCAGGCCTCGATCAATTCGAGGCCCTTGTTCATCATGCTCGCCGAATCCACCGAGATTTTGCGCCCCATCGACCAATTGGGGTGCGCGCAGGCCTGCTCGGGCGTCACTTCGAGCAGTTGCTCCATCGGGGTTTCGCGGAACGGCCCACCGGACGCCGTCAACAGGATACGGCGCACGCCGACCTGGGCCAGACCGCGAGCATAATCGCCCGGCAAGCATTGAAAGATCGCATTGTGCTCGCTGTCGATCGGCAGCAGCACCGCGCCGCTCCGACGCACCGCCTGCATAAACAGCGCACCGGACATGACCAAGGCTTCTTTGTTGGCCAACAGCACCTTCTTGCCGGCCTCGACCGCCGCCAAGGTCGGCTTCAGCCCGGCGGCGCCGACGATCGCGGCCATTACCGCGTCGACCTCGGCATGCGCAGCCACCTCGCACAAGCCCGCCTCGCCGAACAGCACCCGGGTGGCCAGACCGGCCGCCTGCAAGCGGCCCTGCAGGTCGCGAGCGGCCTGGGCATCGGCCGCCACCGCGAACAGCGGGCGGTAAATCATGCACAAGGCTTCCAGTTCGGCCAGACGACTGAACGCGGAAAGCGCGAAAACCTGATAACGCTCGGGGTGACGTGCGATCACATCCAGGGTGCTGAGGCCGATCGAACCCGTCGCCCCCAGCACGGTTATCTGCTGCGGGCGACTCACTGCGCGCCCCAGCCGGCCAACCACAGCAAGGCGGCAAATACCGGAATGGCCGCGGTCAGGCTATCGATACGATCGAGCACGCCGCCATGCCCCGGCAACAGGTTGCTGCTGTCCTTGATCCCGGACTGACGCTTGAACATGCTTTCGGTCAGGTCGCCGACCACCGAGATCAACACCACCACCAGGGTGCCGGCCATGGCCAACAGTAAACCGCTGACCGACCAGCCCCGATACAAGCCCACCGCGACGCAGATCGACAGGGTCGTCAGCAAACCGCCAATCACCCCTTCCCAACTCTTACCGGGACTGACCCGCGGTGCCAGCTTGCGTTTGCCGAAACGCTTACCCGAGAAGTAAGCGCCGATATCCGCCCCCCACACCAGCACCATCACCGCCAGAATCAACAGGTTCGCTTCCGGCCATTGCTTGAGCAGCAACAAGCCTTGCCAGGCCGGCAACAGAATCAGCAAACCGATCAGCAACTTGCCGATCACTCCACCCCAATAGCGGCTGCTGGCCGGATAATTGAATACCATCGCCGTCGCCACCACCCACCAGGCGACGCCGAGCGCCAGCAGCCAAGGCGCGAACGCCGGCACCCGATAGAGACCGAAGAGCAGCACGGCGACCAGCAGGGCATAGCCCACGCGCGCGGACTGTGCAGCGAAACCGGCCAGACGCGCCCATTCCCAGCCACCCAGGCTCACCACCAGGCCGATGAACAGCGCGAACAGGGTGCCATCCAGAAGAAAGAAGCCAGCCAGGGCGAACGGCAATAAAACCAGCGCCGTGATAATCCGTTGTTTAAGCATTAAGCCCGCGCCTCGGTTTCGACCTGCTCACTGGTTTTACCAAAGCGGCGTTGACGCTTGGCGAAGTCCGCCAACGCCTTGCGCATGGCATCGTGCTTGAAGTCCGGCCAGAACAGATCAGAGAAATACAGTTCGCTATAGGCCAGTTGCCAGAGCAAAAAGTTGCTGATGCGATGCTCGCCGCCGGTGCGAATGCACAGGTCCGGTAGCGGCAAATCGCCTGTCGCCAGGCAGCCCTGCAGCAACTGGGGAGTGATGTCCCCCGGCTGCAAAGTGCCGGCCTGAACATCCCGGGCCAGTTGCTGGGTAGCCTGGACGATATCCCACTGGCCGCCGTAGTTGGCCGCGATCTGCAGGACGAAGCGCTTGTCGCCGCGGGTCTGCGCCTCGGCGTCGAGCATCGCCGCCTGCAATTCCGGATGAAAGCGCGAGCGATCGCCGATGATGCGCAAGCTGATGCCGTTGTCGTTGAGCTTCTTCGCTTCGCGACGGAGCGCGCCGAGGAACAACTCCATCAACGCGCCCACTTCCGCGGCCGGGCGCTGCCAGTTCTCGC
>NZ_CAMPHN010000041.1 GCF_946885885.1 uncultured Pseudomonas sp. | reverse complement strand
TGCGCCACATGCGCTGCCAGTTCTCATGGTGGCTGAAGGAGTGCTTGAACAGGCCGAAGCCGGAATAACGTTGCATCAGTGGGTACTCCTGATACTTGAAAACGGTGTGCAGGCGACTCCGCCAGTTCTCGCTGCCGCCCTACGCCCCTGCAAACGAGGACGTAGCCTGGGTTGAGCGCAGCGATACCCAGGAAAATCGGTTTTATGAGTAACTCGCGGCGCGACCTGCGCGGCCCGATCCAGCCTACGAATCCGCTAGCTCGTAGGGTGGATCACGCTTCACCGATCCACCGATACGCGGTGGAAGGAAACAGCGCCTTCCACCCTACGAATCACCGATAAACCGGATAATCGGCGCAAAGCCCCGCCGCCAACGTCGCCACCTGCGCTTCCACGTCGGCATCGCCGAGGTGGTCGAGCACGTCGCAGATCCAGCCGGCCAGATCGATGCTCTGGGCCTCTTTGAGGCCGCGGGTGGTGATCGCCGGGGTGCCGATGCGCAGGCCCGAGGTCACGAACGGCGACTGCGGGTCGTTGGGCACGGCGTTCTTGTTGACGGTGATACCGACGCGACCCAAAGCGGCGTCGGCGTCTTTGCCGGTCAGGCCCTGCTTGATCAGGCTGACCAGGAACAGGTGGTTGTCGGTGCCGCCGGAAACCACATCGAAACCGCGATCGATAAACACCTTGGCCATGGCCTGGGCGTTCTTGATCACCTGGGCCTGGTATTCCTTGAAGCCCGGCTCCATGGCTTCCTTGAAGCACACCGCTTTGGCGGCGATCACGTGCATCAACGGGCCGCCCTGGGCGCCAGGGAACACCGCGGCGTTGAGCTTCTTCTCGATCTCAGGGTTGGCCTTGGCCAGGATCAGGCCGCCACGCGGACCGCGCAGGGTCTTGTGGGTGGTGGTGGTGACCACGTCGGCGAACGGAATCGGGTTGGGATACAGGCCAGCGGCGACCAGACCGGCGACGTGGGCCATGTCGACGAACAGCAGCGCCCCGACCTTGTCGGCGATGGCGCGGAAACGCGGGAAATCCAGAGTCTTGGAATAGGCGCTGAAGCCGGCCACGATCATCTTCGGCTTATGCTCGACGGCCAGGCGCTCGACCTCGTCGTAATCGATCAGACCGGTGGCGGTATCGATACCGTATTGCACCGCGTTGTACAGCTTGCCCGAGGACGAAACCTTGGCGCCGTGGGTCAGGTGACCGCCGTGGGCCAGGCTCATGCCGAGAATGGTGTCGCCGGCATTGATCAGCGCCAGGTAGACCGCGCTGTTGGCCGAAGAGCCGGAATGCGGCTGGACGTTGGCGTAATCGGCGCCGAACAGCGCCTTGGCGCGATCGATGGCCAACTGCTCGACCACATCGACGTGCTCGCAACCGCCGTAGTAACGCTTACCCGGATAGCCTTCGGCGTACTTGTTGGTCAAGCCGCTGCCCTGGGCTTGCATGACGCGCTTGCTGGTGTAGTTTTCCGAAGCGATCAGCTCGATGTGATGCTCCTGGCGCGCCTCTTCGGCGTTGATGGCAACGAGCAATTCATCGTCGTAGCCCTGGATCTGGTCGTGCTTGCTGAACATCGCGTATCTCCTGAGGCCCCTGGGCGGCGCCTGTCTATCGGTTCTGGGAACTAGCCCAGTTGCCAGAGATGGTATGACTCGCCCTTAAGGGCCAGATGCCTATGCACGCCACAGGGGGGTTCGTTTGCGACATGGGTGTTTTCACGACAGGCACATTGGCGACATGCGGGGAAGTCCGCCCCGGGTCGCGAGATCCCCGAACACGGTATCCGTGAACGGTCATCAGCCCAGTCACTCGCGTATGGCGGCCAGTTCGTAGGGTGGACATAGCGAAGCTTTGTCCACCGCTGGCGCCCCATGCGGACAAGCCTTCGGTATGCCTGCCCTACGAGGCCGCCAATTCGCCTATCGCGGCCAGCAGCAGGAAGTGCCCAGGGTAGAACAGGTAGGCCCAGCGCCGCACCGGCGGCACGGGCAGCGTCAAGCGCTGGCGCAGCAACCAGAGGCCGAACAACGGCGCCATGGCGCAAACGAGAATCACCGTCCAGGCGAAGGGATCGCCACGTAGCGCATCGATATAGAACGGCGGCCAGTAGTTGGCGAGCAGGCACAGCAGCAGCGGCCAAAGCCAGCCGGACGCGGGTTGCCGCAGGGCATGCAGGAACGCCGCCGGCAACAGCGCACCGGCCGCGCCGAACATCAGCCAGGAATGCCCGAGCAGCGCCAGCGACAATGCCGCCAATGCCAACCAACGGCGTTGGCCGTGCGGGTGTTGCAGGCCGGCGGCGATCAGCAGCCCCAGGGCCAGCGTCGGCAGCACATTGAGCGACTGCGGCGCCGGCACCAACAACCGATAAGGCCATTCCGAGAGCAGCGCAAAAATCAGCAGCAGCGCGAGATAGCGCAGCGGTATCCCTCGGCCCGCCGATCGCAGCGAAGCGGACCGCGCCAAAGCAGGCCGCGCCAGATTAGCGGCGATCGCCAGACAGAAAAACGGGAAGGCCAGACGGCCGGGAATATACACGGCGTATAGCTGCGGCCAGACGTGGCGCAGGTGGTCGATAAACATGCTCAGCAGCGCCAGCCACTTGAGCAGATCCAACGCGCGGTCGCGGCTGTGGGGTACCTCTGCGGCTGAGTCGGGCATGACGGCTATCGGAGCGACGGGGTGTCGCTCACCTTAACCCAAGCACGTCAGCCCAAGCACGACCGACCGGCCGTCGCCGACTATTGCTGCAACTGCGCTTCGCAACTGCTCGACGCATCGATCAGCCGTTGCCGCAGCGCCGGATCGGGCGACGCTTGCCGGCCGAGCTCCCGCAATTCGGCTTCGCTGAACTCGCTGCTGACCTTGGTCGCCGCGCACTCGCAGTAAGCCTGCAACTGCGCCTTGCTGTGGCCACTCTGGGCACTGGCGATGCACTCTTCGGTGAACTGGCTCTTGGCGCCCGGCGGCCAATCGGCGGCAGCCGGGAAGGAAACGAGCAAAGGGGCGCATGCTGCGAACAACCGGGCAAGCAAATGGCGATGGCTCATGGCGGACTCCGTTCAGGTCAGGACTCGGCAAGCACTGCCGGGCCTGTATTTCTGAGGCCGCTGCCGGCCATGAGTTCCTTGTCTTTCGCCGCTGCCGGGCGGTTTGAAAAGGCCATGTACCAATTAGGTGTTGCATGGGGCGTTCAGGGAAGAGTGGCCCTGCTTGCAAGGGCCGCAATAGTAGGGTGCGCCGTGCGCACCAGGCGTCCGCAGCCAGCGCTGGCGTGATGGGCTGGTGCGCACGGCCTAGGCGGCCCCGCGTCACCCTACGAGGTCAGATCCTCACACTGAAACGCCCAAGCCTGAACGCAACACACTGCGGGTACATAGCCTTTGAAAAGCGCCGGATAGCGCCTGGAATAAATAAGATGTCGCCGCAACGTCCGTAGACCGGCCAGCACGCAGGTAAAGTAAGGCGATCCGCCGACGCCTCGCCTCGGCACCCGACGTCCGACGCCCGAATAGAAGGAACTAGCAATGCCCGATCTCTCGCAACAGTTCGCCAGCGACAACTATTCCGGTATCTGCCCGGAGGCCTGGGCCGCGATGGCCGAGGCCAATCACGGCCACGACCGCGCCTATGGCGACGATCAGTGGACCGCGCGTGCCGCCGACCACTTCCGCCGCCTGTTCGAAACCGATTGCGAGGTGTTCTTCGCCTTCAACGGCACCGCGGCCAACTCCCTGGCCCTGGCCGCCCTGTGTCAGAGCTATCACAGCGTGATCTGTTCGGAGACCGCCCACGTCGAAACCGACGAATGCGGCGCCCCGGAGTTTTTCTCCAACGGCTCCAAACTGCTGCTGGCCAGAACCGAGAACGGCAAGCTGACGCCCGAGGCGATCCGCGAAGTGGCGCTCAAGCGTCTGGATATCCACTACCCCAAGCCGCGGGTGGTGACGCTGACCCAGGCCACCGAAGTCGGCACCGTCTATCGCCCCGAGGAAATCGCCGCGATCAGCGCGACCTGCCATGAACTGGGCCTCAATCTGCACATGGACGGCGCGCGCTTTTCCAACGCCTGCGCCTCGCTCGGCTGCTCCCCGGCCGAGCTGACCTGGAAAGCCGGCGTCGATGTGCTGTGTTTCGGCGGTACCAAGAACGGCATGGCGGTAGGCGAGGCGATTCTGTTCTTCAACAAAGCCCTGGCCGAGGATTTCGACTACCGCTGCAAGCAGGCCGGCCAGCTGGCTTCGAAGATGCGCTACCTGTCGGCGCCCTGGGTCGGCCTGCTGCAAGACGGCGCCTGGCTGCGCTACGCCAACCACGCCAACAGCTGCGCGCGCCTGCTCGCCGAACTTGTCGCCGACGTGCCCGGGGTCAGCCCGATGTTCCCGGTGGAAGCCAACGGAGTGTTCCTGCAAATGTCCGAAACGGCCCTGGAAACCCTGCGCGCCAAGGGCTGGCGCTTCTACACCTTTATCGGCGCCGGCGGCGCGCGCTTCATGTGCTCATGGGATACCGAAGAGCAACGAGTGCAGCAGTTGGCGGCGGATATTCGCGCGGCCATGGCGGCGGTCTGATCCTACAGCTCGTCCGCTCGCGCGTGCGCCCTGGGAAACCAGGGCTAATCTAATGCAGATACAGGCAAATTGCCTGCACGCACCCGCACCCGCGGAGGAGCACGCCAATGGCAACCGACGACAACTTCGAACTCAGCCTCGAGGACCTGAGCCTCGAACCGCTGGAGCCGCTTGCTCCGGCCCCCGCCCCCGCCAAACAACCGGCGTCGTTCAAGATCGACACCCGCGGCAAACGCGAACGCCGTAGCCATGCCGACAGACGCGGAGCCATCCGCTTCGAAGAAGACCGCCGCGCCAACAAAGACCGCCGCGCCGACGCCAACGGCTGGACCCTGGGTACGGATATTTAGCAGGTCGCCAATGTAGGGTGGACACGCCGAAGGCCTGTCCACCACTACGCCTGTGACCATCAATAATCGATGGTCACATCGCCCTGGGCGACGCTGCAGCAGGAGAGGATATAACCCTCGGCAACATCTTCGTCGGTGATCCCGCCGTTGTGTTCCATGGTTACCTCGCCGGCGGTTTTCATCACCTTGCAGGTGCCGCAAATGCCCATGCCGCAAGCCTTGGGGATATGCAGGCCGAGCTTGGCGGCCGCGGCGTGAACGGTTTCGCCGGGGTTGATGCGGATACTCTTGCCGGTGGCGGCGAAGGTCACCTGGTGCTGATCGGCGGCCGGCACCGGCGGCGCGTCGGCGGCTTCGGCGGCCAGCTCCGAGACCTCGGCGCGCACTTCCGGCGGCGTCGCGCCGAAGGACTCTTCGTGGTAACGCTGCATGTCGTAGCCGTTGTTCTGCAGCAGGTGCTTGACCGCGTTCATATAGGGCGTCGGTCCACAGCAGAAAATCTCCCGATCCAGATAATCCGGGGCGATCAGCTCCAGCATCTTCTGGTTGAGATAACCGCGGTAACCGGCCCAGGCTTCGCCAAAACCGTGCTTTTCGCAGATCACGTGCAGGCTGAAGTTGTTGATCCGCGCAGCCATGTGTTCCAGCTCGCGGTGGTAGATGATGTCCTTCGGCGAGCGCGCGCTGTGCACGAAGACCATATCGACAGCGCCGTTGGTGTCGTAGAACCAGCGCGCCATCGACATCACCGGGGTGATGCCGACGCCGCCACTGAGAAACAGCACCTTGTCCGCCGGGAAGTCCATGGCGTTGAACAACCCGACCGGGCCGTGCACCGGCAGCACCGTACCTTCTTGCAGGTTGTCGTGCAGCCAGTTGGAGACCTTGCCGCCCGGCACCCGCTTGATGGTGATGGAAAAGCTGTAGGGCACCGAAGGCGAGCTGGAAATGGTGTAGGAACGCATGACCGGCTGACCGTCGATCTCCAACTCCAGGGTGACGAACTGCCCCGGCTTGAAGAAAAACAGCACCGGCTGATCCGCCATAAAGCAGAAGGTGCGTACATCCCAGGTTTCCTGGATAACCTTGACGCAGCGCACCAAGTGGCGGCCGTTGCTCCAGGTCTGGGTGGTAACCGGATTGAGGAAGTCGTTCGACATGGTCGTTCTCTCGTGCACGGGGCCTGTTGCCGGCCTGATGGAGCGATTGTGCGTAACGCTCAGGATAGCCACTTATCTACCAACGACACTGACATACTTATCGCGACCTGCCACTGAGCACGCGGCTTGCCGCGTCGGAAACGGATGCCGCCATGTCGCCCATGGATAAGGTCGCCAGCACGACCAACTCCACACTCAGCTCATGCCGAAGAAGCACGCCGCAGGCCGGTGCAACACACCGATCAGCAGGACGCCAGCAACCTTGCGTAGCAACACCGAACAGCCACTTTTTTGCGGCAATCGCAAACGCGATTGCCATTGAGGAGTCACCGATGGACGTCACTTCCACCCTGAGCTTGGGCGACCCGCTGGAACCAGCGCGCAAGGCCACCGCCGAAATGCTGCAAACCCGCGAGCGTACCTTTTCCCTGCCGCAGCCGTTCTATAACGACGAGCGACTGTTCCAGATCGACATGCAGGAGATCTTCCATAAGGAATGGCTGATCGCCGGCATGACTTGCGAGATCCCCGCCAAGGGCAACTACCTGACGCTGCAATTGGGCGACAACCCGATCATCGTCATCCGTGGCGCCGAAGGCGTTGTGCATGCCTTCCATAACGTCTGCCGGCATCGCGGCTCGCGTCTGTGCGTCAGCGACAAGGGCAAGGTCGCCAAGCTGGTTTGCCCCTACCACCAGTGGACCTACGAGCTGGACGGCCGCCTGCTGTTCGCCGGCAGCGAGATGGGCGAAGACTTCAAGCTCAGCGATTACAACCTCAAGCCGGTGCACTGCAAGACCGCCGGCGGCTTCATCTTCATCTCCCTGGCGGAAAACCCGCCGGCCATCGATGAGTTCCTTTCCGGTCTGGCTCACTACATGGAGCCCTACGACATGGAGAACACCAAGGTCGCAGTGCAAAGCACCATGCGCGAGCAGGCCAACTGGAAGCTGGTGATCGAGAACAACCGCGAGTGCTACCACTGCAACGGTTCGCACCCGGAACTGCTCAACACCCTGCTGGAATGGGACGACACCAACGACCCGCGCGCCAGCCAGGAATTCAAGGACCACGTGGCTGACTCGGCGGCCAAGTGGGAGGCGGAGAAGATCCCTTACCTGCATGCCGGTTACGGCCTGCGCAACCGTATCGTGCGCATGCCGCTGCTCAAAGGCACCGTTTCCATGACCATGGACGGCAAGCAGGGCTGCAACAAGTTGATGGGCCGAATCCAGAACCCGGACCTCGGTTCGATGCGCATCCTGCACCTGCCGCACTCGTGGAACCACTGCATGGGCGATCACCTGATCAACTTCACCGTGTGGCCGATCAGCGCCCAGGAAACCATCGTCATCACCAAATGGCTGGTGCACAAGGATGCGGTCGAAGGCGTCGACTACGATGTCGCGCGCCTGCGCCAGGTCTGGGATGCGACCAACGATCAGGACCGCCGCCTCGGCGAGGAAAATCAGCGCGGGATCAACTCCACGGCCTACCAGCCGGGCCCGTACTCGAAGACCTACGAGTTCGGTGTGGTCAATTTCATGGACTGGTACAGCGAGCGGATGCTCAGTAACCTCGGTGCTGCGCCCGCCCCCTATTTGCGCCAGGTAGGCAGCGAATAACCATGTCCTCGAGCCTGTGGCTGCTGATTGCGCTGACGGTCTACGGCCTGCTGGCCGCCCGTCGCAGGCCGGAAACAGCCGTCACACACTGAGACCCTCCCGAGGGTCACCTTGGCCTCTGCCCGTATCCCGGGCAGGGGCTTTTTTTTAGCGCTGTCCCAATAATGTGTCGCATGGGCGATTCAGGCCTGAGCCTCTCTCGCATAGCCGGCAACGCGGCCCCCGCAAACAGGGCCAGTCTTCCAAGCGCCCCACGCAATATGCAATGGGGTACATCGCCTTTTTTGGGATTCTTATCGCATGCGGGAGTTTACCCGCCGTCCGCGACGGAGCGCTGTCGCGCCGCAAACGGTGTAGGAGCCAGAGGGGCGCCCAGTTCTTGCTGCGATGCTTCTGATCTGCCGGGATCGCCAGCAAGCTGGCTCCTACGAGGGTTCCGCGCCGATTAAATTTATGTATGAAAAACAAGGAGTTATTTCAGCTTAATGAAAGGGGCTTTAGCCGCGAACCGCCGATCAAAAGCATCGCCGCTGAAGCACCTCCCACGGCCTTTAGCTGAGGCATATCCGCCCGCGACCCGGCATTGACGCTTTCGGCAATACCCCGGTCGTTTTTGCACCGGGTCGCCGCGCCCCTCGGCTATATGCTCAACCCAACGCGCCAACGACCGCTTTGGCGATACCAGCTAAAAAAGGGGACAGCCTGATGAGCCCAGCCGAAGTACACGCCGACAGCATCGTCATAGACGGTCTGATCATCGCCAAATGGAACCGCGAACTGTTCGAGGACATGCGCAAGGGCGGCCTGACCGCGGCCAACTGCACGGTCTCGGTGTGGGAAGGTTTCCAGGCCACGGTGAACAGCATAGTCGCCAGCAACAACCTGATTCGCGAGAACAGCGACCTGGTGATCCCGGTACGCACCACCGCCGATATCCGCAAGGCCAAGGAACAGGGCAAGACCGGCATCCTCTACGGCTTTCAGAACGCCCATGCGTTCGAGGACCAGATCGGTTACGTCGAGGTGTTCAAGCAGCTCGGCGTTGGCATCGTGCAGATGTGCTACAACACCCAGAACCTGATCGGCACCGGCTGCTACGAACGCGACGGCGGCCTGTCCGGCTTCGGTCGCGAGATCGTCGCCGAGATGAACCGCGTCGGCATCATGTGCGACCTGTCCCACGTCGGCTCCAAGACCAGCGAGGAAGTGATCCTCGAGTCGAAGAAGCCGGTGTGCTACTCCCACTGCCTGCCATCCGGCCTGAAAGAACACCCGCGCAACAAGTCCGACGAGGAACTGAAGTTCATCGCCGACCACGGCGGCTTCGTCGGCGTGACCATGTTCGCCCCCTTCCTGGCCAAGGGCATCGACTCGACCATCGACGACTACGCCGAGGCCATCGAGTACGTGATGAACCTGGTCGGCGAAGACGCCATCGGCATCGGCACCGACTTCACCCAGGGCCATGGCAAGGAATTCTTCGAGTACCTGACCCACGACAAGGGCTACGCCCGCCGCCTGACCAACTTTGGCAAGATCGTCAACCCGCTGGGCATCCGCACCGTCGGCGAGTTCCCCAACCTCACCGAAACCCTGTTGAAACGCGGCATGCCCGAGCGCGTGGTGCGCAAGGTCATGGGCGAGAACTGGGTAAGGGTCTTAGAAGAGGTCTGGGGGTAGGTTGGGCTGAGCTCTGCGAAGCCCAACAGCACATTCGAAATGCATTCCCCATTAACGAAATCCTCGAGCGGAGCGCTACGCGCTCCATGTTGGGCTTCGCAGGCTCAGCACCAACCTACCGCGCACCGACACGCAACGAATTCTGGAGTTTGAACACATGTCCACCCACGCCCCCGAAATGCCCATCCAGGTCGACGACGAAACCGGCGTCTGGACCACCGACGCTCTGCCGATGCTCTATGTGCCGCGGCATTTCTTCGTCAACAACCATATCGGCATCGAGGAAGTGCTCGGCGCCGAGGCCTATGCCGAGATTCTCTACAAGGCCGGCTACAAATCCGCCTGGCACTGGTGCGAGAAAGAGGCCGAATGCCATGGCCTGTCCGGCGTGGCGGTGTTCGAGCACTACATGAAGCGTCTGTCGCAGCGCGGCTGGGGCCTGTTCAAGATCCAGTCGATCGACCTCGACGCCGGCACCTGCGAAGTGCGCCTGGACCACTCGGCCTTCGTCTACGTCTACGGCAAGTGCGGTCGCCCGGTGGATTACATGTTCACCGGCTGGTTCGCCGGCGCCATGGACCAGATTCTGCAGGCCCAGGGCAGCAATATCCGCACCGTCGCCGAACAGGTCTACGGCGCCTCGCAGGAAGGCCACGACCATGGCCTGTTCCGCGTCAAACCACGCTAAAAAAACTGTATGTGGGAGGAGCTTCAGCCGCGACAGCATCGCCGCTAAAACGCCTCCCGCGAAGTAACGCTAGGCCGCTTTTCCGTGAGGGTGCCGCAATGGCTTTCGAAGCAATGTTCCAGCCGATCCAGATCGGCAAACTGACCATCCGCAACCGCGTGCTTTCCACTGCGCACGCCGAGGTCTACGCCACCGACGGCGGCATGACCACCGAGCGTTACGTCCAGTATTACGAAGAGAAGGCCAAGGGCGGCATCGGCCTGGCGATCTGCGGCGGCTCCTCGGTGGTGGCCATCGACAGCCCGCAGGAATGGTGGAGCTCGGTCAACCTGTCCACCGACCGGATCATCCCGCACTTCCAGAACCTGGCCGACGCCATGCACAAGCACGGCGCCAAGATCATGATCCAGATTACCCACATGGGTCGTCGCTCGCGCTGGGACGGCTTCAACTGGCCGACCCTGATGTCGCCGTCGGGCATCCGTGAACCGGTGCACCGCGCCACCTGTAAGACCATTGAGGTCGAGGAAATCTGGCGGGTGATCGGCAACTACGCCCAGGCCGCACGTCGCGCCAAAGAGGGCGGCCTGGACGGCGTCGAGCTGTCCGCCGTGCACCAGCACATGATCGACCAGTTCTGGTCGCCGCGCGTCAACAAGCGTACCGACGAATGGGGCGGCAGCTTCGAGGGCCGGATGAAGTTCGGCCTGGAAGTGATCAAAGCGGTGCGCAAGGAAGTCGGTGACGACTTCTGCGTCGGCATGCGCATCTGTGGCGACGAATTCCACCCGGACGGTCTGTCGCATGACGACATGAAGCAAATCGCCGCCTACTACGACGCCACCGGCATGATCGACTTCATCGGCGTGGTGGGTTCGGGTTGCGACACCCACAACACCCTGGCCAACGTCATCCCGAACATGAGCTACCCGCCGGAGCCCTTCCTGCACCTGGCGGCCGGGATCAAGGAAGTGGTCAAGGTCCCGGTACTGCACGCGCAGAACATCAAGGACCCGAACCAGGCGACCCGTATCCTCGAAGGCGGCTATGTCGACATGGTCGGCATGACCCGTGCGCATATCGCCGACCCGCATCTGATCGCCAAGATCAAGATGGGCCAGGTCGATCAGATCAAGCAATGCGTCGGCGCCAACTATTGCATCGACCGTCAGTACCAGGGCCTCGATGTACTCTGCATCCAGAACGCAGCGACTTCCCGCGAATACATGGGCCTGCCGCATATCATCGAAAAATCCACCGGGCCCAAGCGCAAGGTGGTGATCGTCGGTGGCGGCCCGGCCGGGATGGAAGCGGCACGCGTCGCTGCCGAGCGCGGCCACGATGTGACCCTGTTCGAGAAGAAAGACAGCCTCGGCGGGCAGATCAGCCTCGCCGCCAAGGCGCCGCAACGCGATCAGATGGCCGGTATCACCCGTTGGTTCCAGATGGAGATCGCCCGCCTCGGCGTCGACCTGCGCCTGGGCACCGGTGCCGATATCGACAGCATCCTCGACCTGCGTCCGGACATCGTGGTGCTGGCCAACGGCGGCCATCCGTTCATCGAGCAGAACGAACACTGGGGCGCGGACGAAGGCCTGGTGGTCAGCAGCTGGGACGTGCTCGACGGCAAGGTCGCGCCGGGCAACAACGTGCTGGTGTACGACACCATCTGCGAATTCACCGGCATGTCGGTGGCCGATTTCATCGCCGAGAAGGGCGCCAAGGTGGAGATCGTCACCGACGACATCAAGCCGGGCGTGGCCATGGGCGGCACCTCGTTCCCGACCTACTACCGCAGCCTGTACCCGAAAGAAGTGATCATGACCGGCGACCTGATGCTGGAAAAGGTCTACCGCGAGGGCGACAAGCTGGTGGCGGTGCTGGAGAACGAATACACCGGCGCCCGGGAAGAGCGGGTGGTCGACCAGGTGGTGGTGGAGAACGGCGTGCGTCCGGACGAAAGCCTGTACTACGGGCTCAAGGACGGTTCGCGCAACAAGGGCCAGATCGACGTGGAAGCTCTGTTCGCGATCAAGCCGCAGCCATGTCTCTCCGAGGCCGGCGACGGCTACCTGCTGTTCCGCATCGGCGATTGCGTGGCCCAACGCAACACCCACGCGGCGATCTATGACGCCTTGCGCCTGTGCAAGGACTTCTGAGCACAGGCCGGACTCGGACCCAGTAGGAGCGGGCTTGCCCGCGATAGCGCCAGCAGTAACAACACAGTTGTCTGATCGGACGCATCGCGGGCAAGCCCGCTCCTACAAGGGCCGGTGCAAGATTCCAGGGGGCGAAGACCCCCTTGCAACCGCTGTTGTGGGAGCCTCCCATGTTGAACACCCTTCTACCCATTCTGCTGTTCGCCGCACTCGGCCTCGCCGTGCTCGGCGCCGGCAAGCGCTTCTTTATGTGGCGTCGCGGTCGGCCGGCCAAGGTCGACTGGATCGGCGGCCTGCTGAAGATGCCGCGCCGCTACCTGGTGGACCTGCACCACGTGGTCGAGCGCGACAAGTACATGTCCAAGACCCACGTGGCCACCGCCGGCGGCTTCGTCCTGGCGGCGGCGCTGGCGATCCTGGTGCATGGTTTCGGCTTGCACAACAAAATCCTCGGCTTCGCCCTGCTGGGCGCCACCGTGCTGATGTTCGTCGGCGCCCTGTTCGTCGCTAAACGTCGCCTCGATCCGCCGTCGCGGCTGTCGAAAGGCCCGTGGATGCGCTTGCCGAAAAGCTTGCTGATGTTCGCCGCCAGCTTCTTTATCGCCACCCTGCCGGTGGCCGGTATCCTGCCGCAAGGCTTCGGTGGTTGGATACTTGCCGCCATCCTGGCCGTCGGCGTGGCCTGGGGCGTGTCCGAGCTGTTCTTCGGCATGACCTGGGGCGGACCGATGAAGCACGCCTTCGCCGGCGCCCTGCACCTGGCCTGGCACCGCCGTGCCGAGCGCTTCGGCGGCGGTCGCTCGACCGGGCTGAAAGCGCTGGACCTGAACGATCCCAAAGCGCCGCTGGGCGTGGAAAAACCCACCGATTTCACCTGGAACCAGTTGCTCGGCTTCGACGCCTGCGTGCAGTGCGGCAAGTGCGAGGCGGCCTGCCCGGCCTTCGCCGCCGGCCAGCCGCTGAACCCGAAAAAGCTGATTCAGGACATGGTGGTCGGCCTGGCCGGCGGCAGCGATGCCAAGTTCGCCGGCAGCCCCTACCCTGGTAAGCCGATTGGCGAGCACAGCGGTGGCCCGCACCTGCCGATCGTCAACCTGCAAGGCAAGGCCCTGGTCGATGCCGAAACGCTGTGGTCCTGCACCACCTGCCGCGCCTGCGTCGAGGAATGCCCGATGATGATCGAGCACGTCGACGCCATCGTCGATATGCGCCGCCATCTGACCCTGGAAAAAGGCGCCACGCCGAACAAGGGTGCCGAGGTGCTGGACAACCTGATCGCCACCGACAACCCCGGCGGCTTCGCCCCCGGCGGTCGTTTGAACTGGGCGGCGGACCTCAATCTGCCGCTGATGAGCGACAAGAAACAGGCGGATGTGCTGTTCTGGGTCGGCGACGGCGCCTTCGATATGCGCAATCAGAGAACCTTGAGAGCCTTTGTCAAAGTGCTGAAAGCCGCCAATGTCGACTTCGCCGTGCTCGGCCTGGAAGAACGCGACAGCGGCGACGTCGCCCGCCGTCTGGGCGACGAGGCAACGTTCCAGCAGTTGGCCAAACGCAATATCGCCACCCTGGCCAAGTACCAGTTCAAACGCATCGTCAGCTGCGACCCGCACAGCTTCCACGTGCTGAAGAACGAATACGGCGCGCTGGGCGGCCACTACCAGGTGCTGCACCACAGCACCTTCCTCGACGAGCTGATCGCCGGGCAGAAACTCAACCTGGGTAGCCACAAGGGCGGCAGCGTGACCTATCACGACCCCTGCTACCTGGGCCGCTACAACGGCGAGTACCAAGCGCCGCGCAACGTGCTGAATGCCATCGGTATCGAAGTGAAGGAAATGGAACGCTCCGGCTTCCGCTCGCGTTGCTGCGGCGGTGGCGGCGGCGCGCCTATCACCGACATCCCCGGCAAGCAGCGGATCCCCGACATGCGCATGGTCGACATCAAGGAAACCGGCGCCGAGCTGGTGGCCGTGGGCTGCCCGCAGTGCACCGCGATGCTCGAAGGCGTGGTCGAACCGCGCCCGCAAATCAAGGACATCGCCGAGCTGGTGGCGGACGTGCTGATCGAAGGACCCGCCCCGGCAAAAAAGCCGGCGCCGGCCAAGCGTGACATGGCGGAGGTGCAGTGATGCCGACGCACCTTATGAATATGTCTCCACGCCCCGAGGGAGGGGCTTTAGCCGCGACATGTGTCATCGCGGCTAAAGCGGTACGCCGCCCGGCCCCTCCCACAGATACATCACCTGCTATGGAGGCCCACCCATGAGCGACATTATCCGCCGCGACCCACGCGCCGAGTGGATCGCCCGCAACCGCCTGCATCCGCTGCACGCGGCGATGCAGAAGGCTGAAAGTAGTTGGATGGGCCCCAACGGCATCATCCGCAAGAATCCTCATGCGCTCGGCTTTATCGGCCCCAACGGGATCAAGCGCATCGACCGCTCCGGCGTCCAGCAGGGCGGTACCGGCAAACGCAGCAGCACGACCGAAGCGGTGCAGCTGCCGCTGCATAGCGTCGAACAGCCGGCCTTCCATATCGTGGTGGTGCCGGACATGGTCGGCGGCCGCCTGAGCAGCCACGACAAGGACCTGCTCGGTTTGGCCCACAAACTCGCCGGCAACGACGGCGCGGTAGTGGCCGTGGTATTCGGCGAGCACAAAGAAAGCGCCTTCGATTGCAACGGCGTCGACCGCCTGCTGCAGCTCACAGGCGAAGCCTTCGAGGGTTACGCCCCGGAAGCGCGCGTGCTGGCCTTGAGCGCGGTGGAAAGCCAGTTGGCGCCGCGCCACTGGCTGCTGCCCGACAGCCGCAGCGGTGGCGGCGAGCTGGGCCGCCGGCTGGCCGCCAAACTCGGCGAACGCCCGGCGACCCGGGTCTGGCAGGTGGCCGATGGCCAAGCCAGCGGCCGCGCCGGTGCAGGCCGCGAGGACTTGGTACGGCAAGCGCCACGGCTGATCCTGGCCGCCGCCGAATGCGCCGAGCCGGTCAGCGAAACCCGTCATGAAGTGCGGCCAATCGAGCTCAGCGAACAGATCGTCCGCCATCTGCCACGGATCCAGGATCTCGGCGCGGTGGCGGTGGACCCGGCGCTGATCCCCATGGCCGAAGCCGAATTCATTCTCTCCGGCGGCAACGGGGTCAAGGACTGGGAGCTGTTCCACCAGGCCGCGAAAACCCTCGGCGCCACCGAGGGCGCCTCGCGCGTGGCGGTGGACGACGGCTTCATGCCGCGCAACCGTCAGGTCGGCGCCACCGGCACCTGGGTCAGCGCGCGGGTTTATCTGGCCGTCGGCATTTCCGGGGCGATTCAGCACCTACAGGGCATCGGTGCCTGCGACAAGGTAGTGGCAGTGAACATGGACCCCGGCTGCGACATGATCAAACGCGCCGACCTCTCGGTGATCGGCGACTCGGCGGCGATTCTGCAGGCCCTGATCGAACGGATTGCGGCCCATCGTCAGGGAGCGGCCCGCGATGCGGCATAGATACGTAGGGTGGATGACGCCTCACCCATCCACCAGCAGCAACCACAATACGACGGTGGAAGAAAACAGCGTCTTCCACCCTACGGAGCGTTGCCATGACTGATCTAAATATCATCGCCCTGGTTTCCATCGGTGCACACCCGAGTTCGGGCCGGCCCCGCCGCGCCGAGCAGGATGCCCGCGCGGTGGAACTGGGTTTGCGTTTAAGCGGCGACAAACTGCAGCTGCTGCATGCCGGCGACCCGCATGCGGACGCCTTGCGCGCCTACCTGGGTATGGGCTTGAGCGAAATCGGCGTGCTCGAACAAGCACCCGGCGACGACGCCCTGCCCGCCTTGGCCGCCTATCTCGGCAGCGCCGATGCGCAGCTTGTACTGACCGGAAGCCAGGCGGAAACCGGCGAAGGTTCGGGCATGCTGCCCTACCTGTTGGCGGAGCAATTGGGCTGGCCCCTGGTGGTGGGTTTGGCCGAGGTGGAGAGCGTCGAGAACGGCGTGGCGCACGTGCTGCAAGCCCTGCCCCGCGGCCAGCGCCGCCGTCTGCGCGTGCGTTTGCCGTTCGTCGCCAGCGTCGACCATGCCGCGCCGGTTGCCCGCCAGAGCGCCTTCGGCCCGGCCCGACGCGGACAGGTACAGGCCCATGCGACACTCTCTATCGCCGACGACCTGCTCGCTGTCGCCCAGTTGCAACCGGCGCGGCCGCGGCCGAAGCGACTCAAGGTGATCAAGGCGAAAACCGGCGCCGAACGGATGAAGGCGGCCACCGCCAAGGCTTCCGGTGGCGGCGGCCAGATACTCAAGGACGTCTCGCCACAAGACGGCGCCGAGGCTATCTTCAAGTTATTGCTCGATGAAGGCGTACTGCGCTGAAGCGGCGCCAATGGAGGATTCAACCATGATGCATGCCGACCTTATCGACCAGGAAGACTTTCGCGAACGCCTGGTGGCACTGGGCCTGTCGATTCCACCGGGCGTGAGTGCCGAACAAGCCTGCGAATATGCGGTCAGCGGCCTGAGCCCGGAACGCGCCGTCGCCCTGCGCCAGCTGGTCGAGGAGATGCTCGGCGGCAGCGCCACCTTGCTGCCCACCGTGCGCGAAGCGATTTCGCGCACGCTATTGCCGGCATTGGTACCACGCTGACAGGCCGTTGAAGAACTACCTAGGCTTTCCACGGCCTGCGAGTGTCGCGTCAACCATCATGATGTCGGTTTAACGCCAGGCTTGCGTGGGAGGGGCTTTAGCCGCGATGGACCTTAACAGGCTGTTGAAAAACTACCTACGTAGCCGAGACGGCGTTAAAAACGGCCTCAAAGTGCTCATTTACAGCAGTAAACTCCGCCTTTTCGGCCATTTTTGCCTTGTCTCGCCTGCCTCGCCAACGTTTTTCAACGGCCTGTTAAAGGCGCTGTAAGCGTCGCGGCTGAAACCCCTCCCACGGACTGCGACAATGCTTCGTGTCGCGGTACTAGGTTTCCCCCGCCTGCCCGGCGTGCCAATGCGCCGGCAGCAACTGCCCTTCGAACGCCGGCGCCTCCTCCAGCAGCACCTCATGGGGCGCCAGCAGTTCGGCGCACTCCGAACAGACCAGCTGGGCACGCAACGGTTTGCCGCAGGTGCGATGGATATGCCGAATCGGCGGGCCGTTTTCGTCGCTCATATGTCGGTCGCCCCAATTCACCAGGGACATGATCACCGGGTAGAGATCGCGACCCTTGTCGGTTAGCCGGTACTCCTCGCGCAAGGGACGCTGCTGATACGCCACCTTGTTCAATACGCCCGCCCGCACCAAGGTTTTCAGTCGATCCGCGAGCAAGTGCCGGGTAATCCCCAGGCGCTGCTCGAAGGCATCGAAACGCCGCGTGCCGAGAAAACATTCGCGCAGCACCAACAGGGTCCAGCGGTCGCCGACCACCGACAGGGTGCGGGCCAAGGAGCAGGGCTGTTGCTCGAGTTCTTCCCAACGCATGACGACTCTCCGGATTCGATGGCCTATCTTAGCTTGACAAGTTCCAAAATGGAACCGACTATCGATCCAGGTTCCAAAACAGAACTAATGGAGAATCCCGATGACAGAACGCAAAGCCATCCTGGTGGTGGGGGCCGGCGACGCAACCGGCGGCGCCATCGCCAAACGCTTCGCCCGCGAAGGCTATGTCGCCTGCGTGGTGCGGCGTAATGCCGACAAACTGGCGCCCCTGGTCGCAGCCATCGAGGCAGAAGGCGGCAGCGCCCGCGCCTTCGGCTGCGATGCGCGCATCGAGGAACAGGTGGTCGAGTTGTTCGCCACCATCGAACGCGAGGTTGGCCCGTTGGAAGCGGTGGTGTTCAATATCGGCGCCAACGTGCAGTTCTCCATCACCGAAACCACCGAGCGGGTCTATCGCAAGGTCTGGGAAATGGCCGCCCTGGCCGGTTTCCTCACCGGTCGCGAAGCGGCCAAAGTCATGCTGACGCGCGGACGCGGCAGCATCATCTTCACCGGCGCCACCGCCTCGCTGCGCGGCCGGGCCAACTTCTCAGCCTTCGCCAGCGCCAAATTCGCCCTGCGCGCCCTGGCCCAGAGCATGGCCCGCGAACTCGGCCCACAGGGCATTCATGTGGCCCACCCGATCATCGATGGCGCCATCGATACCGCCTTTATCCGCGACAACTTTCCCGAGCTGTACCAGCGCAAGGAGCAGGGCGGCATCCTCGACCCCGCGCATATCGCCGACACCTATTGGCAGATCCATTGCCAGCCGCGCGATTGCTGGGTGCACGAAATGGATCTGCGGCCCTGGAGCGAGACGTTCTAGCAGGCCCAACAATCGCGGCCAAGGCCGCTCCTACAAAAGGCGCGTTGCCCCGTAGCCCGGATGCAATCCGGGGAGCGATGTGAAGCCATCCATGATTCCCGGATTGCATTCAGGCTACGACCAACGAAATGCCTCCCAGATTCGATAGGGTCATCGTATGAGCAAAACAGTTGAGTTCTTTTTCGATGTCGGCAGCCCGTCCTCCTACTTGGCCTGGACTCAATTGCCGGGCATCGCCGCGGCGGCGCAGGCGCAAATCGTCTGGCGGCCGATGCTGCTCGGCGGCGTGTTCAAGGCCACCGGCAACCAGTCGCCGGTGGCGATCCCGAGCAAGGGCCGTTATGTGCTGGAGGATTTCGCCCGCTTCGCCAAACGCTATGGCGTGCCCTTGGCGTTCAACCCGTACTTCCCGATCAACACCCTGACACTGATGCGCGGTGCCGCCGGCTACCTCGACAGCGACGCATTCCAGCCCTATCTACGCGCGGTGTTCGAGGCGATCTGGGTACGCCAGCAGAATCTCGGCAAGCCCGAGATAATCGCTGAAGTACTGAGTGCGGCCGGCCTGGATATCGCCGAGTTCGAGCGCCTGATCAACGACGAAGCGGTGAAACAACGCTTGAAAGACAATACCGAAGAGGCGGTCGAACGCGGCGTATTCGGCGCCCCGACGTTTTTCGTCGGCGATGAAATGCACTTCGGCCAGGATCGTCTGGATTTCGTCGCCGAGGCGCTGGCGCGGGCCGACTGAGGTGACGAGCCGGCTTCACCTGATCGGCGCGCGGGGTTATGGTCGACACGGATGAAGCCTGGAGTCAGTCCCATGATGCGTTCTCTGAAACTCGAACTCGCGCGTATCGAACAGGCGATGCTGCGTCAGGACGACGCCGAGTACTTCCTCGATCTGCAAACCGGCGGCGTGCTGCGCATGCGCGACAAGACGCGGCCCGATGCCGAGGAAAAGTACGATGTGCAGCCGGACCGCTACCTGGCCATCGAGCCCCTACCCCAGGAGGACAACCTGGCCATGCGCATGGCCTTTCTCGCCGGCGTCCACGACATCGACGCCCATGTCGCCCTGAGCCAAGCCCTGAACGGGCGCAAACCGATCCGCACCTTCGACTTCCTCCTGGAAAGCCTGCCCAGGGCACAGCGCGACTGGCAGGCCTACCAGGGCCAGCGCATGCGCGAACACGTACTCGAATGGTTGCAGATCAACGGCCTGGAAATGCTGCCGCCGCGTTGAGTTTTGTAGCCCGGATGCAATCCGGGAAAGGCTGTGCCTGCACCATCGCCCCCTGCTAGACCTGCAACAGAAAGGTCACCGGCCCGTCGTTGACCAGGTGCACCTGCATCTCGGCGCCGAAGCGGCCGGTGGCGACCTGTGGGTGTTTTTCCCGCGCCCGTTCGACCAGCAAGCCGAACAGTTCGGCGCCCAGGGCGGGCGGTGCGGCGCTGGAAAAGCTCGGGCGCAGGCCGCTTTGGGTATCGGCCGCCAGGGTGAATTGCGAGACCAGCAGCAAGCCGCCGCCGACATCGGCGAGCGACAGGTTCATCTTGCCGGCGGCGTCGCCGAACACCCGGTAATTGAGCAGCTTGTGCAGCAACTTGTCGACGCTGGCCGGGGTGTCCTGTGGTTCGACCGCGACCAGGGCCAGTAATCCCTGGTCGATGGCGCCGACCACCTCGCCCGCCACCTCGACCCGCGCGCCGGCGGCGCGTTGGATCAGCGCCTTCATGCCTCTTCGGGCGCCAGGTCGAGCAGGCGCTGGGCGATCTGGTTGGCCGCGCGCACCAAGGCATCGGCGATACCGTTTTCCGAGGCTGCATGGCCGGCGTCGCGAATGATCTGCAGCTCGCTGTTGGGCCAGGCCTGATGCAGTTCCCAGGCGTTCTCCAGCGGGCAGATCATGTCGTAGCGGCCGTGTACGATGACCCCGGGCAAGTGGGCGATCTTCGGCATGTCGCGGAGCAATTGGTCGGGCTCGAGAAAGGCGTTGTTGAGGAAGTAATGGCACTCGATACGGGCGATCGACAGCGCGCGATGGGCATCGCCGAAGCGCTCGACCACCTGTGGGTTGGGCCGCAGGGTGGCGGTGCGGCCTTCCCAGGTCGACCAGGCCTTGGCCGCGTGCATCTGGGCGATCTGATCGGAGCCGGTCAGGCGCTTGTAGAACGCTTGCATCAGGTCGCCGCGCTCGTCGAGCGGGATCGGCGCCAGGTAGTCCTGCCAGTAATCGGGGAAGACCCGGCTGGCGCCCTCCTGGTAGAACCAGCGGAATTCCTGGGGACGGCAGAGAAAGATGCCGCGCAGGATCAACGCGTGCACGCGCTCGGGATGGGTCTGCGCATAGGCCAGCGCCAGGGTCGAGCCCCAGGAGCCGCCGAACAGCACCCATTTGTCGATGCCCAGGTGTTCGCGAATCCGCTCCAGATCGGCGACCAGGTCCCAGGTGGTGTTGTTTTCCAGACTGGCATGCGGGGTGGAGCGTCCGCAGCCACGCTGATCGAAAGTGACGATGCGGTACAGGTTGGGGTCGAAAAAGCGCCGGCTCAGGGCATCGCAACCGGCGCCCGGACCGCCATGGATAAACACCACGGGCAATCCATCCGGCGTGCCGCTCTCGTCCACATAGAGAACGTGCGGCTCCTCCACGGCCAATTCATGACGAGCGTAGGGTTTGATCTCCGGATACAAAGTCTGCATGGTGCTCTCCTGGCTTGTACGTAGGGCACGGTTAGCGCTTCTGTGCAAACGGCTATCAGGCTGTTGAAAAACTACCTACGTGGCCGATCCTGCGTTAAAAATGGTCTCGAAATGCTCATTTACAACAGTAAACTCCGCTTTCTCGACCATTTTTGCCTTGTCTCGCCTGCCTCGCCTACGTTTTTCAACAGCCTGCTATGCGGATTGAGACTCGCACGATTTGCCGCCGTTACCGTTCCCGCTCTGTCACGCATCATAACCATGTATAGGGAATTCAGCATGTCAGCTCGGAAATTTGCCTTACCTTTGCTGTTGTTTTTTTTCCTCCTGGCCGGCTGTGGCGGCAAGGACGACCCGCAAGCGGCGCTGGATGCGGCAGTGCAGCGGCTGCAAGACAATCTGCAGGAGAAGAACACCAGCGCGGTGCTCGATCAATTGCACCCGACCTTCGTCGCTCAACAGCAGTTCGACCGCGACTGGGCCAAGCGCACCATGACCCTGCTGTTTCTACGGCATAAGAACGTGCAGGTGATCGCGCTGAGTAAAAACAGCTGGCTCGATCCAACCTATAGCGAGAAAGGCCACACCGAAGCCCAGGTGGCGCTGACCGGCGCCGAAGGGCTGATCCCCGACAGCGCCCGTCATTATGCGGTGAAGCTGGAGTGGTGGCTGGAAGGCGGCGAGTGGAAGCTCGCGCGCCTCGCATGGGAGTGACGCGGCGCCCCTACCAGTCCAGGCTGAGGCCGATATTGACGCCGTGCTGACGGTCTTCGGTGCCGCGCAAGTGATAACTACCCACCAGTTTCAGTTGCCCGGCGAGCGTATGGCTGACGCCGAGCAACCCAGTGGTCTGGCCATCCGCGGGCGTATGGCCCTGCAATTCGAAGCGGTCGCCGCTGACGCTGTTGAGGCTCATATCGAGACTGCTGGGATCGTTTTCGTATTCACGTTCGCGGGCCACTTCGGCGAACAGCTGGGTCTGTGGGGTCAACTGGTAGTTGAGCTGCACACCGACACCGAGGCGGCGGCTGTCGCGCTGCTGATCGCCGAACGCCAGGGCGGTGGAGCGGTTGCCGTCCTCGCGGTAACCGTCGACATCGACGCGCGCCAGGTCGGCACTGATAAAGGGGCTGACGCGCCAGCCGGTGCCTTCGTTGGCCAGGTCGTAGCCGATACGCCCGGACAGCGCATACAGCCGGCCGTCGGTATCGCCGCTCTCGCTGCGCTCGGTGATGCCCAGGGCGAACTGGCGATCGAGGTCGCCGTAGTCGAGCATGCCCAGGCTGAAGCTGGCATCGGCCCATAGGCGATTCTGTTGATACTGGGCGAAGGCGCTCAGCAGGTAGCTGCTGAGGTCGTACTGGGAATCGCTGTCGCTGTCCAATTGCTGGTGTTGCAAGCCCAGGGCCAGGCCCAGACGCCAGTTCTCATCGAGCCGGTAACTGCCGCCCAGGGTTACGCCCAGGCCATCGCTGTCGCCTTCGCTCACCGCCTCGCCGCGCTGAAATTTCTGACGCATGCCGCTGGCGCTGACGAAACTGCGCCACTGCCCATTCGCCTGCCATTGCCCACGATCCGCCTGCCATTCGCTGCGCAGCTGCTGCTGGTGACCGTTAAGACTGGCCATGGCCATCTCCGGCAGCAGGCTGACTTCCCAAGGTGCGGCGAGGATCGAATAGATGTAGTCGGCGGTAATCTGATGGGTGGCCGCCGATGGGTGAATACCGTCGTTGAACAGCAGCTTGCTCGGATCGGCAGTGAGGCTGCCGATGCCCCAGGTCGGGTCGGCGTTGCAGGTCACCCCGGCGATAGGCGCGCCGTCGAAACACACCGCTGTTTGCACGATGCTGTCATCGAAGCCAAAGCTGGCCAGATCGCCCTGCACCTCGCTCAACAGACTACGCAGGTTCAAACGGATGACATTGCCGCCCAGCGCGGACAGCTGCGTGTCCAGTTCCTGGTTGAACAATGCCGAGGCGGTGGAACGTGCATCAGCGGTTAGGGCTCCCAGCATCGTACTTTCCGGGGTCATACCCACATCGGGCAGATCGGAGACGATGATGGTACGCGCGCCAGCAGCTTGCAGCGCCGCCACGGCGGCCACCAGATTACTGGCGGAAGCGGCCGCACTGGCCTGATCGACGATCACCCCATCGCGTACGTCGTTGCCACCGCCGTTGATATAAAACAACGCATTGGCGTCGACCCGCGGCACACCGATCAAGTAGCCGTTGCGCGTTAAAGGATCAGGACCAAAAATGTTGATCGGGTTAACGGAAACGCTGGTAACTGAATTAAGAATATTTGCCGTTTGATAACCGGCCACGGCGTAGTTGGTCCCAGCCGGATTCCCCGTCAATGCCTGTGGCAACGATGGCGTCGAGGGTAAAGCCTGCAGGCCGAGCATCGAGGCCAGACGCTGGGTGGAGACCTCGGCGTAGTACTCGCTGTTGTTGTGCTGATAGGTCGGCCCGGTACGGTTGGTAAAGCGCGCGCCACCGGTGGGGAAGCCGCCCGCCAAGGGGCTGCCGAGATCAGGGAATTGCCCGCTGTCGCTGAGCGAATCGCCGAATACGATGAACTGCGTATAGGGCATGGCCTGCGCCGTGCTCGATAGGCCGGCCATCAATACGGCCGCGGTGAGAAGTTTCAGGCTGGGCTTCATGGGGGCTCCCTCTTATTGTTTTATCCGCCGGAAGGCTGGCCCCGCAGACTAATGAGAACGGGCACACATCGCCCTCACCCAAACGGGTGAGGGCAGCGTCCGATCACATCGCTGAATACGCCTAGCAGGCTGTTGAAAACCTACCTGCGTTGCCATCGCCGCGTTAAAAACAGGCCGGGACTCGGCGTCTCAAAATGCTCATTTACAGCTCGTAAACTCGCGTGCGAGCCCAGTCCGTTTTTCGCCTGTTTTTGCCTTGCGCTGGCTACCTCGCCTACGTTTTTCAACGGCCTGCTAGATAAGCCAGGGAATAAACATTCGGCTGCGCTGCATATAGCGCGCATAGGCATCGCCGAAATAGGCCAGGCACTCGGCCTCGTCGCGTTTCGCGGTCAGGTAGAGCATAAGGCTGGCGAACAACGCCAACCCGACCGTCAGGCCATTGGCCTGCTTCCAGCAAATGCCCCATGCCAGCAATAGCAGCGAGCAATACAATGGATGGCGGATGTAGCGAAAAATTCCACTGCTAACCAACTGCGACGTGCGCTCGAAGGCGAACAGCCCGGCATCGTCGCGGCGGGCATCGGGGCGGCCGGCGCTGCGCAATTGATACAGGCCGAGAAACAACACCAGCAGCGAGCCGAACAGCAGCGCCCAGGAGAGCAATTGATGCGCCGCATAGCGGTCGTCGAACCACACGGGCGCGTTCGCCACGAGCAACCCCAACATCGCCTCCCAGGCGAAGAAGCGGTAAAAACCGTGGGAATGCGGGCGGCGTAGCGACCGCCAGGAAATCCCGACCAACAATAGCGACCCCAACAACAATCCCAGCCCCTGCAACCACAGCATCCACTCGCTCCTTTCCTATCCGCTCAGCGCATCGCCCATCAGGCCCCGTCGCCAGCCGCTGGCCACGCGCTGCGAGACTTACAGCCCCTCTGGTACACTGCCGGCCCACCCGTATCGACCGTACGCAATGGACCGCACTCAATTACAGCGCCTCTTGCCGCACCGGGGCCCGGCGCTTTGGCTCGACGGCCTGCTGGGTCACGATGCCCAAAGCATCCAGGGCCTCAGCGCCTGGCATCACCTGGCGGCCTTCGGCGCAGATGCCTCGCCCTGCCTGTTGTTCGAGGCGGCGGCGCAATTGTGCGCCGCGCATGGTGCCTTATACGGCGACGACAGTGCCATTGAAATGGCGCTGATCGGCAAGCTCTCGCAGCTGCAAATGCACCATGAGCCCAGCCAGCGTCAGGGCACGTTGCAGGTCGCCGCTACCCAGCAAGCGCTGAGTCCGGCCGGCGCGCTCTACGCCTTCAGCATCCACACCGACGGGCAATTGTTGCTCGACGGCAAACTCCTGCTGGTATTGGTCCGTGCTTGAATTACGCAACCTCGGCTATCGCTACCCCGGCGCCGCGCAACCGGCGCTGAGCGGCATCGACCTGCAACTGCGCAGCGGCGAATGCCTGGGCCTGCTCGGCAGCAACGGCGCCGGCAAAACCACCCTGCTCTCGCTGCTCAGCGGCGTATTGCAGGCGCAGCAGGGCGAGATTATCTGGCAGGGCCCGCGCAGCCTCGGCCTGGTGCCGCAACAATTGGCGTTCTACGCCGGGCTCAAGGTACGCGAGAACCTCGAACTGTTCGCCGACCTCTATCGTCTGCGCGGCAGCGAACGCCGCCAACGCCTGGAATTGTGCATCGCCTGCACCGACCTCGGCGACAAGTTGCAGCGCCGCAGCGAGCGCCTCTCCGGCGGCGAACAGCGTCGCCTGAACTTCGCCATCGGCCTGCTGCAACCGGCCGTGCTGTACCTGTTCGACGAGGCCACCGTGGGGGTCGATACCAGCAGCCGGCAGATGCTGCTGAGCGCGGTCGAACAACTGGTCGCCGCCGGCAAGAGCGCGATCTACACCAGCCACTATCTGGACGAAGTCGAACGGGTGGCACAGCGCATTCTGCTGCTGCACGAAGGCCAGGTCCGCCTCGATCTGGATACCCGCCAACTGCTCGGCGATAGCCACGGGTTGTTGCTGGAATGGCCGCAAGCGGCGCCGACTGGCCTGGACGCGCTGCTCGCGCGCCTGCAACTGAGCGGCGAACTCCTGCCCAAAGGCGTGCACATCCCTGCGTTGAACGGCGAGCAACTGCTGGAGATCACCCGCTTCATTCAGGCCCTGGATGGCCTGCCAAGCCTGATGCGCTTCGGTCGCCCCTCGCTGGAGCAGCTCTATCTGCGTCTCAACGGAGGTCGGCTATGAGGCTATCGGCGCTGGTGCGCAAGGAAATCCGCCTGCTACTGCGCGACCCCCATGCGCTGGCGGTGCTGTTTATCATGCCGACCCTGTTTTTGCTGTTGATGGCCGGCGCCATGTCCAGCTATTTGCAGGATCGACCGCCACCGCTGCGTTTGGTGCTGGAAGTGCCGCAGCCCAGCGATTCCAGCGAACTGTTCCAGGCCGCGTTGTTGGCTCAGTTAGCCGGTAGCAGCCTGGTCGCAGACGGCGACGAGAAATTGCCGCGCATCAGCCTGGCCAGCGACTTCTCCGCCAGCCTGCTGGACGTGCCGCACCAGGGCCCGCGTTTGAGCTACCCGGCGCAGACCGATGCGCAGACCCGCCAGCGTCTGCGCAGCGCGGTGACCATCGCCCTGGCGCAAACCCGCCTGCTCGCCTACCTGGAGGACAGCGGCGCGATCGCCCCCGACACACCCTTGCACGAGCGCCTCGAACTCGCCCAGCAGCGCACCCAAAGCGAGATCGCCGAGTCGCAGTTGCTGAGCAGCGGCGATCTCAGCGGCCGCGCCAATGCCAGCCAACTGAGCGTGCCTGCCTGGCTGATCTTCGGCATGTTCTTCGTCATGCTGCCGATGGCCGCGGGCTTTCAGCGCGAGCAGCAGAGCGGCACCCTACTGCGTTTCCGCTGCCTGGGGCTGAGCCTCGGCAGCCTGGTGTTGAGCAAGCTGCTGCCTTACCTGGCGATCAACCTGGTGCAGTTCGTGCTGCTGCTGACATTGGGCGTGTACGGGCTGCCGGCAATCGGCCTGCCCGCGCTGAGCCTACCCGGCAACCCCTTGGCCTACGCGCTGCTGGCGCTCAGCCTGAGCCTGGCGACCTGCAGCCTCGGCCTGTTTCTCGCGGCAGTGGCGCGCAGCAGCGAGCAAGCGTTGTTGCTCGGCGGCGGGCTGAATATCATCCTCGCGGCCATCGGCGGCATTATGGTGCCGAAAAGCGTGATGCCCGAGGCGATGCGCCAACTGGCCGAAATCTCCCCAATGAGCTGGGCGCTGGACGCCTTTCTCACCCTGCTGGTGGGCCAAGGCTCGCTGGCCGACATCGCCCCCTATTGCGCCCGCTTGCTGCTGTTCGCGGCACTGCTGGGCGGCGGCGGGCTGCTTCTGTTCACTCGACGAGTACGGCAAACGCAATGGACCACACACTACTAGAACAACAACTCAAGCAGCTGCTGATCCGCGAGTGCGACAAGGAAGACGATATCGACTGGCAGAGCATCGCCGACGACGAGCCATTGTTCGGCAGCCAAAGCCGTATCCAGATGGACAGCCTGGATGCCTTGCAGGTCTCCCTGGCCTTGCAGCAGAACTACGGCGTGCGCATCGAAGGGGCGAAAGACGGCCGGCGGATTCTCAACAGCATCGCCAGCATCGCCGCCTTTATCAGGCAGCAGCAGTGATCCCGGTTTACTTGCAGCGCGGCGCCCTGCACAGCGCACTGGGCGCGGGTCTGGATAGCTCGACCCGAGCATTGTTGAGCGGCGAACGGCCGCGGGCAGGCGAATTCATCCTGCATGAACTGCAACAGACGCGTCCCTATTGGCATGCCCTCGGCGCCGCTGCCAACGAAAACCTCGAGCAACGCCTCGATCGGCTAGTGCGTGAAACCCTTGGCGATGGTCCCCAGGAGCTGGCTGACTGTTTATTGATAGTCGCCAGCACCGGCCTGGATATCGCCGAGCTGGAAGCCCGGGCCGGCGCCGACCAGGGCTTTCGCATCGAGCATTCGACACCCCTCGACTCGCTGGCCGCGCAACTGCGCCAACGCTGGGGCTTTGCCGACGCCTTCACCCTCAACACCGCCTGCACCAGCGCCGCCAACGGCCTGATTTACGGCGCCAAGCTGGTCGCCAGCGGGCAATTCAGCCGGGCGCTCGTGCTCGCCTTCGAAACCCCCAGCGCCCTGGCCATGCAGGGCTTCGGCGCCCTCGGCCTGACCAGCCCGAGCGGCCAATACCGGCCTTTTCATCCCGAACGCGACGGCTTGATTCTCGGCGAAGCCTACACTTGCGCCCTGCTCTGCCTCGAACCCGGCAACGCGCCGCTGGCCCGCCTGCTCGGTGGCTTCAGCGCCTGCGACACCAGTAGCCTGACCGGCACCCGCGAAGACGGCAGCCATATCGACGCGGTGATGCGCGCCGCCCTGCATAGCGCCGGGCGTGAGCTCAGCGAGATCGATCTGGTCAAGCTGCACGGCACTGCCACCACCGCCAACGACATCGCCGAAAGCAACGGTATGCACAGCCTGTTCGGCGATGCCATGCCGACGCTTTGCGCCCTCAAACCCTGGCTCGGCCATACCCTCGGCGCCTGCGGCCTGAGCGAGACGCTATTGCTGATCGAGGCACTGCGCCAGGGCCAACTGCCGGCCACGGACTATGCCGACGAGGCCATATTGCCGCTGGCCGCCGAAAGCTTTGGCGCGGTCGACGACCTGCTGCTGGCGAACTTCTTCGGCTTCGGCGGCAACAACGCCAGTCTGGTATTGCAGGCGTGCCGGCCGGGAGAACAAGCATGAGAGTGATTGCCGCCAGCGAAATCCACGGCCAGGCCGCGACCGACGACAAACAGCTGAAAACCGCCCTGAGCCAGTGGCTGGACAACCCGCCACGGCGCATCGACCGCCTGATCCTGCAAGCCCTGCTCGGCGCCGCCGCCCTGAAGGATCGGGTGCGCAGCGATTGCGGCCTGTACCTGGCCGCACGCTACCCATCGCGGCCGACCATGGGCGCGCTGCTGGATGCCGTGTGCGTGCAGCACAAACAACCGAAACCCTTCGAGTTCGTCAACAGCGTCAGCAACGCAGCCGGCTTCCATATCGCCCAGCAACTGGGGTTGGAAGGGCCGAACCTGTTTATCGGCGCCGGCGAACGGGTCTGGGCGCAGCTATTGAGCCTGGCCACCCTGGACCTGCACGACGGCCTGGCAACTCAGGCCTTGCTGGTGTTCTGCGACGAGCAGACGAACCTCTGCGTGCAGGCCCTGTTGCTCGAAGGCCGCGAAGGGCGTTTACCGGCGAGCGACTTCGCAGGCCTGAGCGCCAGCGTGGCTATGCGGCGATTACAGCTATAGAACATGCCGTGATGGGTGAGCCACCCGCGTAGGAGCCAGCTCAGCAGCGCATATAAATCGTCTGTCTAGGTGCAATATCGGCGGAGTTGTAGGGTGGATGGCGCCGTTTTCATCCACCAGCGTTATTGGTGGATGGGTAAAGCGTCATCCACCCTACCCCGCTGCTACGCCCGTGGGAGGCCCGCCCCCGGGGCGATGCTTTTGCCTTTTCGCCGGCCCGATAGCCGGGCAGCCCTGCGGGCTGCATTCGCCGCGGGGCGCGCCTCCTACAGCATTGTTGCGCGGCCTTGCCCGGCTGCAATCCGAGCAAGGCTGCATGCCACTTCAGCCCTTACGCTTGGCCCAGGCGCCCAGTTCCTTCATCAGCGCGCGCTCCTGCAAGGCGATACCGCGCAGGCGTTCGGCGATGGGGGCGAAGTCCGGCGTTTCGCCTTTGTTGCGGCTGGCGCGCACGCAGGCCGAGGCGAACCGTCGCCAGTCGCTTCCGAGGCGACGCTTGAATTCCGCTCAAACCAAACAAGCCTCCCGATGAAAAGACAAAGGCCCATCATTTGATGGGCCTTTGCCTGAACGCTCGCGCTGGAGACTTACTGCCAGTTGGCGGCGATTACCACGTTAAGTTGCTCCC
Organism: uncultured Pseudomonas sp.; assembly: GCF_946885885.1. The sequence continues at coordinate 433 of NZ_CAMPHN010000041.1, read as the reverse complement.
GTTGATCCGACGTCAAATTAGACTCCCCACCAGCCGGTGCACCGAAGGCCGCCATTGCATCGACCAAGTTCTGCACCCGGCTTTCAGTCAAGGCAAGACCACCCGAGGCTTGCATCTGCTCGATCCGGGAACCGCTACTGGCATACCAGTTGCTCACCGTAACCCGGTCGCTGCTGCCCTCGACAAGAATATCCAAATTGTTGCCGTTGCGCTGGAACCATAGCTGCTCGGGAGATAGGTCGGCGCCGAAACGCAACACGTCCGTGTAGGTGTAAGAGCTACCGCTCACCATCTCGGTGATGGTGTCGACGCCATCGCCCAGGTTGAACAGGTAGGTATCGTTGTAATAGCCACCGGTGAGGCTGTCGTTACCCGCACCACCCGACAGCAGGTTGCTGCTCGAGGTCGCGGATACCTTGAGGATGTCGTCGCC
>NZ_CAMPHN010000040.1 GCF_946885885.1 uncultured Pseudomonas sp. | reverse complement strand
TCGCCCCGGCTTCGGCGATCACCGTTTCGCCGGGGTCGAGGATGATTTCAACGCTCTGCGCCGAAGCGCCGAGGATTTCGTAGTCGAGTTGGTGGCTGGGCATGGGGTTCCTTCAGTCCGTAGGTTGGGTTAGCGGCGATCCAGGTTAGTTGTCGTCAACACCGTAAATGAACGCCGCATAACCCGACAAGGCGCCGGCGCTATACCGTTCCGGCATGACGGGTCATTAACAGTCCGTAGGTCGGGTTAGCGGCGGTCCAGGTTAGCTCTCGTCAACACCGTAGATGAACGCCGCGTAACCCGACAAGACGTCAGCGCGTGCCCGTAGATGGACAAAGCCCGATAACCCATTACACCGCGTGGCGACATTGTTGGGTTACGCGGCGGCCGACGACGATGGCGTTGTTCGAACCGCGATAATCGCCGCTAACCCAACCTACCGCTTGCCGCTTACGGCTTTATAAAATATTCGCGTAGTCGGCTTCGATCCGATCCAGGCTTAAGTGATTCAAGAAGTTGGAGAAGCACATCCAGGCCGACAGCGAGTTCAGGTCGCTGAATTGCGGCGGCAGGTATTTCGGTGGCGCGACCAGACCTTCATCGACCAGGCGACGCAGAATGCGCATGTCTTCCAGGGTGGTTTTGCCGCAGAACAGCAAGGGGATCTGCTCCAGCTTGCCTTTGCGCACGGCGAGTTGGATGTAGTTGTAGACCATGATGAAGCCTTTCAGGTAGGACAGGTCCTTGGTGAAAGGCATGCCGTTGGGCGTCGAGCCGCGAAACACCCGGTTGGCATTGCTGTAGCTCTCTTCCTGGCTGAAGCCTTGTTCGCGGTAGAACTCGAAAATCTGCAGAAAATCGGCGCCCTCTTCGGCCATATGGATGGCGCGGGTGCGGTTGGTCAGCTTGCGCAGACGCGTCGGGTAGGAGGCGAAGGTGATCACTTCCATCAGAATCGCCAAGCCTTCCTGGGTCACCGTCGAGGATGGCGGCCCTTTGGCCAGGAAGGTGCAGACCGGCTGGCTCAAACCGTTCAGCGTGGTCGCCACGTGCACCAGGCCCTCGTGCACCTCCAGCGCTTTCACATCGCGCTCGTTGAACAGCGCATCGGCGCGGATCTTGATGTAGTCGGCACCCGCCGCCGCGTCGGCGAGAATACCGTCGGACTCGAACACCCGGATGGTGCTTTCCGCCTCGCCGAACACCTTGTTCAGCCGGCTTTGCAGCAGACTCACGGCCTCCCGGGCGCTGAGGTTTTTCGGCTCGTCCTTAAGGTCGCCGCGGCTGTCGATGTTGTTCAGGAAGTCGGAAAACATCAACCCCAGGTCGGCCAGCGTCGGGTCGCCGGCATGGAAAGCATCGGAGGCCGCACCGTAGAGTTCCTGGGAGATCAGGCCGAAATCCTCGGTGCCGCGGGCCTCGAGCATGCGCACGACCATGCGGTATTCGCGGCACATGCGCCGCATGATCTGCCCCACCGGGTTGAACTGGCCGAGCTGGCGAGTGATATCGCGCTCGATATTCTGGAATTCGAGTTTTTTCGCCGCTGCTTCGAAGGCCAACGGACGGCCGTCGTAATACGCGCGATCGACCGCCGGCAACTTGCGGCCTTTGTGTTTGAGGAATTCGCTGCGGATGCTTTCATCCCACTTCACCGCGTCCAACACGCGGATCGGCGTTTGTGCCTCGACAATCCGATCGGATAAGGCCCGAACTATCAGTTGGTAATCGTCCAACCCGGTATGACTGTTCATCCGCCCCTCATCACATCACTGCTGAAAACTTACTGACCGACGCGCTGATAGCGCGCGACTTCGATAAACACGTCCGAGTTCGCCTGGTCGTCCAGGTAAGCGAATACCTGCTCCAGCGGGCTGGTGATCAGCACGCCATCGCCTTGCGGCATTTCCACGACTTCGCCGCGCAGCTCGCCCTGCTCCAGCTCCTGCAACACCCGGTCGATATCCAGGTTGTAGAGTACCAGCTCGTTGTCGTCGGTCAGCTCGAAGCCGGCAATCGCGAAATTGGTGCCGTATTTCTTCGACAGACCCGCCGACAGGTACCAGCGCTGGCCGTGGTGAGCCACGGTGAAACCAAACTCCTCGACACTGTCGAGATTGTCCGGGCTGTCCACATAAGCCTTGGCTTTATAAACGTTAGACCCCGCACGACTGACGTACAGGTAGATCTGCTCGCCCCATTCGTTCTTGCGCGACCATTCGCCGAGCAACGGGATCGGCGCCGGCTCATTGGCCGGAATGGGGTCTTTGAAGGTAACCAGGCAACCACTCAACAGCAGGAAGGACAAGGCGGCAAGTAGGCGCCAAGCTTTCATCGTGTTCTCTCCTTGTGCGGCCGGTTCACGCGCTTAGCGGCCATATGAATAGTTAAAGCCCCAAAACCAGGTGCATATAGCGCTTGAGGTTGGCCAGCATATCTTCTTTATCCAGATGCTCGACCCCATCGAGCAGGCCCTGATACTCCATCCGCACAATAATGCTCGTCAATAGCTTGGCATCCTGCTCGGGTTGTTGCGAGCCCAGTACTTCGAAGAACTGGTTGACCCCCTGCAAAAGTATCTGCTGATAGGCGCGCACCAGACCGTGCAAGCGCGGGTTGAGCAAGGCTTCCTGATGAAACGCCTGCTTGGCCAGCAGATGATCGCGGTGTTCGACCAACTGATTGCGCACGTACTCCACCGCCAACCCGGCAATTTCGTTGGCCAGATGCCGACGCGCTTCGACACTGCCGTCGAGCCGACCGACCTGTTGCTGCAACACACCCTGGGTGCTGCTCCAGACATTGGCCATGTGTGCCGCGCTACGTTCGACGAACAGGGCGAAGGTATCGGTGATCAGGTCATCGATATCCTTGAAGTAGTAGGTGGTGGCCGACAACGGCACCTCCGCCTCGGCCGCCACCGCGCGATGGCGCACGGCACGTACGCCGTCGCGCACGATGATGCGCATGGCCGCATCGAGAATCGCTTGGCGCCGTTGCTCGCTGCCGTGCCTGCTGGCTTTGCGTCCTTGGTACTGAACGCTTTCGGCGACGGCGTTAGCCACATGGGTGGCGCTTTCCTGAACGGAATTGGGAATCACGGTGAGACTGTCCTTTCTGGCTGGCAAAGGGATAACTGATTAATCCATCTCCAGGCAATAAAAAGCCGCCCGTAGGCGGCTTCGGGACCATCAGGCCTGCGGTCGCATATGCGGGAAGAGGATTACGTCCCGAATAGACGGCGAATTGGTGAGCAACATCACTAAACGATCGATACCGATGCCCTCGCCGGCGGTCGGCGGCATGCCGTACTCCAGCGCGCGGACGAAATCGGCATCGTAATGCATGGCTTCGTCGTCGCCGGCGTCCTTGTCGGCCACCTGGGCATGGAAGCGCTCGGCCTGGTCTTCCGCGTCGTTCAACTCGGAGTAGGCATTCGCGATTTCGCGGCCGCCGATGAATAGCTCGAAGCGATCGGTCACGCTCGGATCCTGATCGTTGCGCCGGGCCAGCGGCGAGACTTCGAACGGGTACTGGGTGATGAAGTGCGGCTGTTCCAGCTTGTGCTCGACCAGCTCTTCGAAAATCATCACCTGCAACTTGCCCAGACCCTCGAAGCCGAGCACCTTGGCCCCGGCCTTCTTGGCGATCTCGCGGGCCTTGTCGATGTCCCGCAGGTCGGCGGCGGTGATGTCCGGGTTGTATTTGAGGATCGAGTCGAACACCGACAGGCGCGCGAAAGGCTCGCCGAAGTGGAACACCTTGTCGCCGTAAGGCACGTCGGTAGTCCCCAGAACCAGCATGGCCAGCTCGCGGAACAGCTCCTCGGTGAGGTCCATGTTGTCTTCATAGTCGGCGTAGGCCTGGTAGAACTCGAGCATGGTGAACTCGGGGTTGTGCCGGGTCGAAACGCCTTCGTTACGGAAGTTGCGGTTGATCTCGAAGACCTTCTCGAACCCACCGACCACCAGACGCTTGAGGTACAGCTCGGGCGCGATACGCAGGAACATCTGCATGTCCAGGGCATTGTGGTGGGTCTCGAACGGCTTGGCCGCGGCACCACCTGGGATGGTCTGCAACATCGGCGTTTCCACTTCGAGGAAGTCGCGCTTCATCAGGAAACTGCGGATATGCGCGATGACCTGCGAGCGCACGCGGAAGGTCTCGCGCACGTCCTCGTTGACCATCAGGTCGACGTAGCGTTGACGGTAACGCTGCTCGGTGTCGGTCAGGCCGTGGTGCTTGTCCGGCAACGGGCGCAGCGATTTGGTCAGCAGGCGCACCTCGGTCATTTCCACGTAGAGGTCGCCCTTGCCGGAACGCGCCAGAGTGCCCTCGGCGGCGATGATATCGCCCAGGTCCCAGTGTTTGACCTCGGCGAGCTTCTCTTCAGACAGGGTTTTGCGGTTGACGTAGACCTGGATGCGCCCGCTCATGTCCTGGATAACCATAAAGGAGCCGCGGTTGAGCATGATACGACCGGCCACCTTGACCGGAATCGCGGCTTCGGCCAGCTCTTCCTTGGTCTTGTCGACGTACTTTTTCTGCAATGCCGCGCAATAGCTGTCGCGGCGGAAGTCGTTGGGGAAGGCGTTACCCAGCTGGCGCGCGCCGGCAAGTTTTTCCTTGCGCAGGGCGATCAGCTTGTTTTCTTCCTGTTGCCGGTCTTCGTGGGAGAGGGCTTGGTGGTCGAGTTGTTGGTCGCTCATGGTCTTTAACTTCCGTCACTGATTCGTTCCCTCTCCCCACTGGGGAGAGGGTTAGGGTGAGGGGGCGGGCTGGAAATGGTAGAACTCCAGCCCCTCACCCCCGCCCTCTCCCCGGAAGGGAGAGGGAGTCAAATGGCTTACAGCCCCTGTTTCAAGCTGGCGACCAGGTACTCGTCGATATCGCCATCGAGCACGTTGACGCAGTCGCTGCGCTCGACGCCGGTGCGCAGATCCTTGATCCGCGACTGATCGAGCACGTAGGAGCGGATCTGGTGGCCCCAGCCGATATCCGATTTGGAATCTTCCAGCACCTGCGAAGCCGCGTTGCGTTTCTGCACTTCCTGCTCGTACAACTTGGCCCGCAACATTTTCATCGCGGTGTCTTTGTTGGCGTGCTGGGAGCGTTCGTTCTGGCAACTGACCACGGTGTTGGTCGGCACGTGGGTGATACGCACCGCCGAGTCGGTGGTGTTGACGTGCTGACCGCCGGCCCCGGAGGAACGATAGGTGTCGATGCGCAGGTCGGCCGGGTTGATTTCGATCTCGATGTTGTCGTCGATTTCCGGCGAGGCGAACACCGCGGTGAACGAAGTGTGGCGACGGTTGCCGGAGTCGAACGGGCTCTTGCGTACCAGGCGGTGCACGCCGATTTCGGTGCGCAGCCAACCGAAGGCGTATTCGCCTTTGATATGCACGGTGGCGCCCTTGATACCGGCGACTTCGCCCGCGGAGAGTTCCATGATGGTGGCGTCGAACCCGCGCTTGTCGGCCCAGCGCAGGTACATGCGCAGCAGCATGTTGGCCCAGTCCTGGGCTTCGGTGCCGCCGGAGCCGGCCTGGATGTCCAGGTAGGCGTTGTTCGGGTCCATCTCGCCGCTGAACATCCGGCGGAATTCCATTTTTTCGAGGATATCGCGCAGCCGCTCGACTTCGGCGGCTACATCGTCGACGGCGCCCTGGTCTTCCTCTTCGGCGGCCATTTGCAACAGGTCGCGGGAGTCGGCAAGGCTGCCGTCGAGGTCGTCGATGGTTTCGACGATCAGCGCCAGGGACGCACGTTCGCGCCCCAGATTCTGGGCGTATTCCGGGTTATTCCAGACGTTCGGGTCTTCGAGCTCGCGGTTTACTTCGATCAGCCGATCATGCTTTTGATCGTAGTCAAAGATACCCCCGAATGGTCTGGGTGCGCTCGGACAGGTCCTTGATGCTGTTAAGGATCGGGTTGATTTCCATGGCTGGCGGCACTCACAGGTCAAACTTTCGGAAAAGCCGGCGAGTATACCCCACTCCGCCCTGGCTGGCAGCCCGCCACTGGCCAAGCGGATCGGCGGAGCGCTGCAACTCGAATATGGAACCCAGCAACCGGAGAGCCCACCCAATGCCACTACCATAAGGGCATTCGAATGATCAGGACTACTCCTTTTACCGGCGAACCGTCACCCAGACATATGGGTCACGATACCGAACCGCTGTTGCCGAAGCGGACCGATAAACCGCCCTCTCGAGGCGATGACGGTTTCTCATTGCGAAAAATGGTGAGTGACCTGTTAGAAACCGTTATCACACTCTGCCAACCGAAGAACGATAAAGATGACGACACAATCGTTCTCGACACACAGGCCATAGCGGAACAATTGCAGTGCCGCTACAGCCATCCGTTCAATCAGACCGAGCTCAAGACCCAGGTCCCCGAGGTGGTGGCAGCCCTCCCCAGGGATGAACGCGACCAAGGCTGGTGCTTCGGACTGTCCTTGGGCTGGTGCCAGCAACGCTTCCAAGGCAAGAGCGATGCGGAGATCTTCTCCACCCTTTCCAACTGGCAGTCCGACTCGCTGCTTCTCCGAACCGTCGGGCTACAGACGATCGAGCAGGACCGTCACCTCGGCCAGAACGACAAACAGTTCGAGTACCTCGCTGCACTGGCCGGTATGGAGTGCATCGCAGTCAGCCCGACACAGGTTGCCCACCGCATTCCGACGCGCTCGATCGAGCCGCTCACTGCACGGCTGGAGCGCCTGCTCGATGGCGGTAACCGCCAACAGGCATTGATCTGTATGACGGACACCCATGTCATGGCCTTGTACCGTGATAACAACGACCAGCTGCACCTGTTCGATCCCAACTATGGCGTGGTCAGTTGCGACCCCGAGCACAAGCGCAACCTGTGCGCATTTCTGTATGTACAGTTGAACTCCGATGATGATCAGTTATGGGGCAACAAGGCAAAGAACCCTGCCCGTTTCCTGCTGACGGCGGAGTTGCAACCATCGACTCGCCTGCACAAACCGCCCGCACCCACGCCCTTACCCGCCCTTTCACTTATGGCCACCCAGGACACGCCCGGCCCTTCAGGCACTAAAAGCTGAGCCGCCCTGAAGTGTTGGAGGGCATATAAATTCGTCGGCGCAATGGGCCGCCGACAAAGCCGCGCGATCATGGAGTCAACAGCTCGGCCGTGCTCACCGCGCGCCAGGGCCCTGGCGAATCGCCGGCGAGGGCCGCCCAATACCAGGCCGAGTTGTCGCTGAAGGTCCGCCCGTTGGCGTCCTCGATGTATTCGCAGACCCGCAAACGCACCCCGTGCCCGTCGGCGACGAAGCAGCGCTGCAGGCCGGCGCCCTCGGTACGCTGCTCCAGATGCATGGCCTCGATGCGATAACCCAGGCCGCGGTAACAATCCGCCGCCGGGTGCAATTTGCGCGTGGGCCGGGTGACATGACGCAGCGTCACCAAACGCGGCCCGGCGCTGAAACGGGCGATGGCGCCGGGAAACTGCGTGGCGAAACGCTGCTCCACCGCCGACAGCGCCAGCGGCCGTAACGGCTGATCGGCGAAACGCGTGGGCCACTCGACGAAATTCCCATGCGGCGGCTCGGCCGCCGTCGGCTGCTTCAGTAAAGGCCATAGCGCCAACGCCGCGAACGCCAGTGCCAGCAGGCGCCGTACCCATGGTTCGAGCGGCCGCCTGTACCCCGGCGCGATAACCGATTGCGCCCTTGCAGCCCCGGCGGCGACATAGCGCAACACCAACGCGCAGACCGCGACGAACACCAGCAAACCGGTGCCCTCGTGCATCCAGCTGGGCCAGTCCAGGCGCCCGGTTTCCTGCAACACCAGCAGGCTGTTGCGCAGGATATTGCCGGTCAATACCAACCCACCGAGCAACGGCAGGCGTCGCAACAACTGGCGATCGCTCAAGCGCAACCAGGCGGCCGTGGCGAACGCGGTGAAGTACGCGACCCAAGCCATCTGAATACCCGAACAAGGCGCATCGACCATCACCAGTTGCCCGGCCACCTCCAGCGTGCTGCCCTGACGCAGCACCTCCAGCCCGCCCGCGCGCAACAGCCAGGCGCTGACTTCGGCGGTCAGCACCCGTAGCGGATAACCGACGAAAAACTGTAACGACGACATGATCGGCAGCGCCAACAAACCCAACCCCAGCCAGGCCAGCAGCGCCTGACCCTGCGTACGCAACGCCATCACCGCGCCGAACAGCGCCAATACCGCCAGCACCGCGCGCAGCAACGGCGGCAACCCCGGCGCCAGCGCAACCAGGGCGCAGAGCAGCAAGGCCGACAGCAACCAGGGCAGACGCGGTGCGGCCGACAACTGCCGGCGTTCGCGCCACAGCATCAGCGCCAAGGCGAGCAGCGCGACTATGCCGAACGGGTCGTCGGAGCCGTCGCTCATCCGCCGCACGCTCCACTCCCAAGCCGGCCACAGCGCCAGCGCCGGCAGCAGCAACCACAGCCAGGCGGGCGGTTCGACAAAACCGCGCGCCCCGCCGATCCGCCATAGGGTGTCCATTCAGAGTTGTTCCTGACGGGCGTGCTGGCGCGCCAGCCAGCCCATGCCCAGGGTCGCGACCAGCAGCATCAGCCAGGCGCTCGGCTCGGGCGTGCCCGACACCACCGCCCCGATCGCCTGATTGCTCACGCCCTGGGGCAGCGGCAATGGCTGCTTGACGCTGGCGGCAGCGGCCGGATCGGTGTTGCGCACCCGTTCGTCCACGGCGATAAACGAGGTATAGGGCGTCAACAGGCTGTATTTCAGCCCAAGGTCGAGAATCGCCTGACTATGGCTGTAGCCGCCTTCGAGGGTTTCCTGATCGGTGAGGCTGGCGACCTTATGCCGCGCCCACAGATAGCCCAGCGCCTGATTGCTCGTGCTGGCCATCTCAGGCTTGATCGGCACCTCGACTCGATATGGCCCGGCGGCGCCGCGTCCTTCCACTTGCAGGCTGCCGCGCGCCTCGCCGCGCCATTTACCGAACACCACCAGCGGCCGCTGGGCGAACAGATCCGGCAAGGCCACGGGCTCGACGTCGTAGACCTCCAGCCCATCGAAACGCACCTGCGGGTCGGCCAGCACCGGCGCATCGATCATCTGCCGGAAGCGCTCGGCCTGCTCGTCCGCCGAAGCCTCATTGAGGATTACGAAGGGCTCACCCTGCCCGGCCCGCGCCAGGCCTTCGATCAGCTGGCGGTTGACCGAACTGCCGATACCGAAGGCGAACAGATTGGCCTTGTCCAGGTTGTTGCGCACCAGCTCGAAGGCCTCGCGCTCCACCGACACAAAGCCATCGGTGACCACCACGAAGCTGCGCGCCCGCTCGGGATCGGCCGGCACCGCCAGGGCCTGGCGCAACGCCGGCAGCAACTCGGTGCCGCCCGAGCCCATCTGCGTATCGAGCATATCCAGGGCCTGCCGAATATTCGCCGGCGTGGCCGCCTGCGACTCGGCGGCGAGCATGCGGCTACTGCCGGAAAACAGCAGCACGTTGAAGCTGTCGGCCGGACGCAGGCTGCCGATCAAATCGCTCAGCAGGCGCTTGGCGGTATCCAGCGGGAAGCCGTGCATGGAGCCGGAAATATCCACCACGAAGATATATTCGCGCGGCACCAGCATTTTGTTTTGCACCTTCGCCGGCGGCGCGATAAGCGCCATAAAGAAGTTCTCGTCGACGCCCTTGGACAGCAGCACACCGCTCTCGAAACTCGCGCCGCTCAGGCGATAGTCGAGGATGAAATCGCGGTTGTTGCTCTGCCCCTCATCTGAACCGAGGCTGACGGTCGCCTCGCTCGGCTTGGCCTGTCGCAGCTCGATGGCATGGCTTGGCGAGCGGATATCGGCCAGCGGCACCGGCGCCTGTAACTCCACAGCGAGCGAGAAAGCGTCGCGCGTCGCTTCGCCCTGGGGCAGATAGGGCGTGCTGACCCAGGGTCCGGCCTTGGCACTCTCGCTACCGGCGCTGCCGTTGTAGCGCGGCCCGACCACGGTTGGGAAAACGAAGCTGTAGACGCCATCGGTGGGCAGCAGCAACTCGGTATAGCGCAGCTCCACATCGACCACATCGCCGGGCAGGATATTGGCGACATTCATCTGGAATACGTTTTCGCGGTACTGTTCGAGCAGGGCCGCGGTCTTGCCGGCGCTCTTGGCCTGTTGATATTCCTTCTTGGCCTTCTGCTTCTCGCGGATCTGCGCCCGCAGCTCGCGATCGCCCAGGCGCACGGTCATGCCGTAGACCGCCGCGCGGGTCGAGCCGGGGAACACGTAACGCGCCTCCAGCGCCCGCGTGCCCTCGTTGCGGTATTGCTGGACGACCCGCACATCGGCGATCACCCCGAGCACCCGCACCTCGACCTTGGTGGCCTTGAGCGGCAAGCGATCGAGGGTCGGATCGTCGCTCTGCACGGCGAAATACGGACTCTCGCTGCGCTCGGCGGCGGATTGCGCGCTGGCCAGCGCGGGTTGCGAGAGAACCACAGCGATCAGCAGCACGAGCCTGCGGCCGACGCGCGTTCTGGTAGTGAATAAACGATGAAACATGGCGACGCTCCCCGTGAGTTATGCAAAACACGGGGGCAATGCTGCGGTCGCTTTGTGGTGGGAGTTTGTAGCGGCGGTGGTGATTGTGTGGCGTTTGCGTGCCGTTCAGCTGTGGCTTAGCCAGCGTTCAGTTGCAGCTTCACCTGGGTTTCCAGCTCGGTCTTGAGCGCCGGATCGAGCTTGAGCTGGCGGGCCAGTTCGTCCAGGTAGGCGCGTTCCATGAAGTGCTCTTCATCGACTATCAACACACTGGCCAGGTACATCTCGGCGGCCATTTCCGGGGTAGTCGCCGCACGGGAGACGTCGGCCGGGTCGAGGGGCTTATTCAGTTCGGCTTCGAGCCAGCCTTGCAGCTCCGCGTCGCCGGTCAATTTGCTGAATTCGCCTTCGATCAACTGGCGCTCGCGCGCATCGACATGGCCATCGGCCTTGGCCGCCGCCACCAAGGCCTTGAGAATCGCCTGGCTGTGCAGTTCGACCTGCGGCGCCGGCAAACGGTCGAGGGTCTGCGGCTCGCCTTTGGGCGCATTCACTTGCTGCGCCTGCCAATTGCCATAAGCCTTGTAGGCGATCACCCCGAGCGCCGCCAAGCCGCCATAGGTCAAGGCCTTGCCGCCGAATTTACGGGCCTTCTTGTTGCCCAGCAGCAGACCCAGGGCGCCGGCGCCCAGTGCACCGCCGGCGGCCCCGGTCAACAGACCACTCAAACCACCGTCGGCACTGCTGCCGGATTTGTTGCCGGACTGCTTCTGCAGCAGGTCCTGGCCGGATTTCAGTAATTGATCGAGCAAGCCGCGACTATTCATGCAATTTCTCCCGCTGGGTCTGCTAATGACGTAGGAGCCCATTCTAGGCAGCCGGGCGTACGCGCCCTACCGCAAGAGTGCTTCTAAAAATTGCTGTACGGGAGAAACGACGACAGCTCGTCGGTTTATCGTCGCCGAATAGCTCGAATAGTGGCCGGCGTCACAGTTGCTGAGTCTTGGCCACCCATAGGATGGCATCACAAAATTCCTCCACGGCAAAAGGCTATCAAGAGCCGACGCCGGAGACCGCCCTTAGATGCCAATTCGCGCCTCTCGCTCCGCCTCGCATAAGCTGCGCTGCCTGCTGGCCGGCTGTTGGCTGTTCAGCCCGGCGCTGGTCGCCGAGCTGCCCGGCACTGCCTTGCCGCAAGCGTTCAGCGACGCGCGCCTGGCCAGTTGGCAGAACCTGCTGGACACGGCCGGCAACGATGCGGAAAGCGCCAAGCTGCAACGGGTCAATCGCTTTATCAATCGTTCGATAACCTTCGTCGACGACCAGCAGGCCTGGGGTGTCGAAGATTATTGGGCCACGCCGGCGCAAACCCTGAACCGCGGCCTGGGCGACTGCGAAGACTTCGCCATCGCCAAATACTTCAGCCTGGTGCGCATGGGCGTGCCTAGCGAAAAACTGCGCCTGACCTTCGTCAAAGCGCTCAAGCAAAACCAGGCGCATATGGTGCTGACCTACTACCCCAGCCCCGGCGCACAACCGCTGATTCTCGACAACCTCGACCCGCAGATCCGCCCCGCCAGCGAACGCAGCGACCTGTTGCCGGTGTACTCGTTCAACGATCTCGGGGTGTTCCTGGCCAAGGCACCGCAGCGCGTCAGCCAGCCGCCGCAATTTCTCGCGCGCTGGAGCGAGCTGACCGAACGGGCCATGGCCGACGGTTCGGCGCCTGCCGCACCGCGCGGCTAAGAGCCACATCCAACTCGTTTATCGCAGCAAGGCATTTAGAGCGGATGCATGCTGAATTGCATTCGGCCCAGAAGCGCACTTCGTAGCCCGGATGGAATCCGGGGAATATTGTGCGACTGACACCGCTCCCCGGATTGCATCCGGGCTACAAAAGCACCCGCGAAACATGATTAGCGCGTAGCCTGGGTTGAGCGCAGCGATACCCAGGGCGCCGATACCCGGGTATCGCTTCGCTCAACCCGGGCTACCATTGGGTGACTTTGATCGTTCCCACATCGAGGCGTCGAACCGTCCACGTGGGAACGATCAGTTGCTCCCATAGCCCGGATGAAATCCGGGGAATATTGTGCGGCTGACACCGCTTCCCGGATTGCATCCGGGCTACAAAAGCACCCGCGAAACATGATTAGCGCGGCTGAATATGCGCGATCAGCAGCTGCACGGTTTCCTGGCCGCGGTATTCGTTGACGTCCAGCTTGTAGGCCAGTTCGACCCAACGCACGGTCGGGTTGGGCCAGAGCTCGCGGTCGATATTGAAGGCGATACCGTCCAAGGTCTGCCCGCCGCATTCGGTCTTCAGCACCACCTTGAGATGGCGCTCGCCGACGATGCGCTGCTGGGTCAATTGGAACACCCCATGGAACAGCGGCTCGGGGAAATGCTGGCCCCAGGGCCCAGCGTTGCGCAGCTCCTTGGCCAGCGGCAGGTGGAATTCCTCGAGCGACAAGCTACCGTCCGACAGCAGCCGCCCGGTCAGATCGTCCTCACTGAGCTGGCGACGCACTTCGGCGTCGAAAGCCACGGCGAAGGCGCCGAAATTTTCCTGCGGCAGGGACAAGCCCGCGGCCATGGCGTGGCCACCGAATTTACTGATCAGCTGTGGATGTTTCGCCGCCACGGCATCCAGCGCGTCGCGGATATGAAAGCCCGGCACCGAACGCGCCGAGCCTTTCAGCACGCCGTCGCCAGCATCGGCGAAGGCGATGGTCGGGCGGTGGTAACGTTCTTTCATGCGCGAAGCGAGGATACCGATCACGCCCTGGTGCCAATCCGCTTCGAACAGGCACAAACCGAAGGGCATATCCGCCAGCGGCAGGTCCTTGAGCTGGGCCAGGGCTTCGCGCTGCATGCCCTGCTCGATCGCCTTGCGATCCTGATTGAGCTGGTCGAGCTGCACCGCCATATCGCGCACCAGGGCCTCGTCGTCGCAGAGCAGGCATTCGATGCCCAGGCTCATGTCGTCCAGGCGCCCGGCCGCGTTCAGGCGCGGGCCGAGAATAAAACCCAGGTCGGTGGAAGTGATGCGCCGGTGATCGCGCCCCGCCACCTCGAGAATCGCGCGCAAACCCGGCCGCGCCCGCCCGGCACGAATCCGTGCCAGGCCCTGATGCACCAGGATGCGGTTATTGGCATCCAGCGGCACCACGTCGGCGACGCTGCCGAGAGCCACCAGGTCGAGCAATTCGCCAAGGTTGGGCTCCGGCCGTTGCGCGTCGAACCAACCGATTTCTCGCAGGTGCGCACGCAACGCCAGCAGCACGTAGAACATCACCCCGACACCGGCCATGGCCTTGCTGGGGAATTCGCAACCGGGCTGGTTGGGATTGACGATGGCATCCGCCGCCGGCAACTCGGCGCCGGGCAAATGGTGGTCGGTGACCAGCACGGTCAAGCCGGCCGCCTTGGCCGCCGCCACGCCCTCGACGCTGGAGATGCCGTTATCCACGGTAATCAGCAATTGCGGCTCGCGTTCGAGCGCCACCGCGACTATCTCCGGGGTCAGGCCGTAGCCGTATTCGAAACGATTGGGCACCAGGTAATCGACATGCGCCGCGCCGAGCATGCGCAAACCGAGCAGGCCGACCGTGCTGGCGGTGGCGCCATCGGCATCGAAGTCGCCGACGATCAGCATGCGCTGGCCCTGCTGCAAGCCCTGCACCAGCAGCTCGACCGCCGCCGTCATGCCCTTCATCTGCTGATAGGGGATCAACCGCGCCAGCCCCTTGTCCAGATCGGCCGCCGATTGCACGCCACGGGCGGCGTACAGACGGGTCAACAGAGGCGGCAGATTGCCCAGATCGGGCAGGATGGCGGGTAACGGACGGGCTTCGATACGCATGGTCATTCTTATCTGTAGGGCGGGTGCAACCCGCCGGAATCAAAACATAGCGGCCATGCAGAGACGTAGCCCGGATGCAATCCGGGGATGGTAAGCCTCAACAGCCCCCGGATTTCATCCGGGCTACGGGAACCGTATTTCGCACAAACCAGCTACCTAGCGCTGGCCAATCAGCCACTCAATGGGCACTTCGTGCTGACCGCGCTCGTCGGTGACGAACAATTCGCCATCGCTGATCATCACGCTCCAGCTCAACGAGCGCGGCAGGTCGAGGGCCAGGCTGGCCAGGGCTTCTTGATCCAGCGCCACCACGTTGATGTTCTTCAGGCTGCGCACCGGGTCGAGCACCTTGGTCTGCCATACGCGCAGGTTGCCGTAGGCCACCAGGCTGAATTTCTCGGTACGCCGCGAGCACCAAGTGATGCGATCGCTGTCCGGCTGACCGACTTCGATCCAGTGCAGCACGCGGTCGTCCAAGCTTTTTTCCCACAGCGCCGGCTCATCGACATCCGACAGGCCGCGGCCGAAGGCCAGTTGCTCGTGGTAGAACAGCGCATAGGCGATCAGCCGCGCGGCCAGGCGCTCTTCGGTTTCCGAGGGATGGCGGGCGACGGTGAAACGCAGGGTTTCATAGACGCTGCGGTCCATGTCGGTAAGGTTCAGATCGATCTTGTAGGTCGTGGAAGGCAGGGCCATGGACGGGCTTCTTGGTTATTCGCAAAGGCGGCAAGTCTACCCTGAATCCAAGCCGAGCGCCTTGAGCGGGGATGGATGGCCGCGGGCAAAGCCGCTGCTGCCATCAGTTATCCGCGTAACGCGCCCACAGGCTGTCGAACTCGCGACTGAAGGCCGCCAGCAACTGCGGATGGTCGACCACCACGAAGTTCTCCTCATTGCTGGTGCTGGCGCTACGGGTCCAGTTGAAGCTGCCGTTGAGCAGCAGCTGGCCGTCGAACAGGGCGAATTTGTGGTGCATGTGGTAGGGGCCGGAATCGATGCGCAGCGGCACGCCTTTGTCGCGTAACCATTGCACGTCGCTGCCGACGTCGAACTGCTTGTCGTTGTCGCTGATCACCCGCACGGCCAGACCGCGTTGATGGCAGGCGAGGATTTCCTCGCTGAGCGGGTCGTCGGAGATGGTGTAGACGCAAATATCCAAACTCTTGCGCGCCTGCCGGCACAGCTCGCGGATTTTCCGCCGGCAGTCGTCGCCCGGGCTGAAATGGGCGCTGGCGAGATTGCGCGTCGGAAAGACATGGGCGTCGAGGGTCTTGATCACCTGCTCCAACCACTTCAGCGCCGGCTCTGCATTGGCCGGCTCGCGGATCAGTTCGCGCACCAGGGCGAAGGCGCGGTTGCGCATATAGCGCACCTGATCCGGGCTCAACTCGCTGCCGAGCTGGCGCAGCTCGTCGCGCTCCTCATTGCTCAGACGCAGATCGGCCAGGCTGTCGCGCAGTTGCTGATCGAGACGATTGAAATCCACTTAACCTCCTTGTTTGCGGCGTTGGCGCGGCGAATAGCGCCAGGCCGCATAAAGGCCGCCACAGAGCGTACCGGCCAGATGGTATTCGAAGGAAACGCCGTGCTGCGGCAGCAGGCCGAAGACCCAGCCGCCATGCAGAAACAGCACCAGGATCGCCAGCAGCAAATCCAGCCAGCTGCGGCGGAACCAGGCTCGTGCCAACAGCAACGACCAGAGCCCGAACAGCCAACCGCTGGCGCCGACATGGATGCCTTCGCGGGCGAACAGCCAGACCAGCAGGCCACTGCCGAGGACGATAAACGCGCTGGCTTTGACGAAGTCGCGGCGCGACTCGATCAACGTCAGGGCGCCGAGCACCAGCAACCCGCTGAGATTGCCCAACAGATGCAGCCAACCGCCATGCAACCAGGGGGCGAACAAAATGCCCGGCAAGGACTCGGGCCGGCGCGGGATCACGCCCCAAGCATTCAGGCTGTAGCCGCTGACGCTATTGACCAATTGCAGCACCAGCATCAGCGCGGCGATGCCGAACAGCAATTGCACCCGCGGGATCAGCCAGGTCGTCACAGCGGCTCGCCGTCGACGTCGCCGACACGCTGCTCGTGACCGAGCTGCTTGCCGAGGTCGCGCAGCTGGGTGGAGATTTCCAGCATGCGGTTGTGCGTGCGCAGATCGATATCGATCTTCTTGTCCATCGCCTTGATCAACGGCAGGAAGCTGTTCTGCAGGCTGTCGGCCAGGCTTTCCAGGAGCTTCTGCACCGCCGGTTGAGCTGGGGCGACCACCTCGACCTGCGGGCGCAGCTTGCCCAGATTATCCAACCCGGCGAGCAGCTCGGCCCAGGGAATCGTCGGCGCGCTGGGCTGTTCGCCGGGCGCCAGCTTGGCGAGACCGCGCACGCCCTCGACCAGGTCGTTGAGCTGCGCCACCACGCGCCCACCCACGTCCGTATCGCTGCCGCCCATGGCCTTGTTGCGCATGAAGTCGCGCTTGATCTGCACCCAGCGCTCTGCCTGTTCGGCGGTCATATTGCCGCGCAGCTCGGCGAGCTTGAGCAGGTTCTCCTCGGCGCCGGTGGTCAGCAACTGGGATTCGCCCTGATAGTGGTCGGCGATCAGTTGCAGCACCTCGGCATCGTTCATCACCGCGGAAATCTTTTCCGCCATCTTGTTCATGTTGCGGTAGCTGCCCTGCAACTTGAACGGCGGCTCGGTGCGGTACTGATCGGCCTGAGCGGCGCTGGCGATGTACTGCTGATTGACCCGGCCGACCACGTCGCGCACCTGCATCAGGCGTTGCAGGGTGGTGACGATTTCGTTGACCTCGGCGCCGCTGTAGCTGTGGCTCAGTTCGTTGCTGGAGAACGGCTTGCCCCCGGCCTTGGCGACGAAGCGGTAAACATCGGCCATATCGCGGGTGGCCAGCGGCGCCAGAACCGGGTTGGAGGTCAGGCCGTTCTCGATATAGCTCAGCGCGAAGGCTTCCTGCATGCCGCCCAGGGTGTCGCCGAGGTTATAGATATCGGCGCGGTTGGCCAGCATATCCGGAATCTTGAACACGTCGCCGGACTCGGTATAGGGGTTGCCCGACATGATCACGCAGAACTTGCGCCCGCGCATGTCGTAGGTGCGGGTGCGGCCCTTCCACACACCTTCGATACGCCGGGTGCCGTCGCACAGCGAAATGAACTTCTGCAGGAACTCCGGATGGGTGTGCTGGATATCGTCGAGATAGAGCATCACGTTGTTGCCCATTTCCAGCGCCAGGTTGAGCTTTTCCAGCTCCTGGCGCGAGGTGGCGTCTGGCGCCTGGGCCGGGTCCAGGGAGCGCACCTCGTGACCCAGGGCCGGGCCGTTGATCTTCATAAAGATCAAGCCGAGACGGTGGGCGACGTACTCCATCAGCGTGGTCTTGCCGTAACCCGGCGGCGAAATCAGCATCAGCAGGCCGGACAAGTCCGAGCGACGGTTCTCTCCCGCGGTGCCCATCTGCTTGGCCAGGTTGTCGCCGATCACCCCGAGATAAACGTCGTTGATCAGTTTGTTACGGACGAAGGAGCTGAGCGGCTTGGGCTTGAATTCATCGAGGCGCAGCGCCTCGCGTTCGCTCGCCACCACCGCCTGGCGCAGCGCCTGGTAGCGCTGCAAACCGGGCAGGAACTGCTCGCGATGCACGCGCAGGCGGGCGAAGAAATCGTCCACCGCCAGCACCAGTTGCCGTTCGCCGATGCGTGGGTGCTCGCCCATCAACTCCTTGACGGTGAAACGCAGATCCACCTCGGTGATGCGCTTCGGCAACTCCTCGGCGAGCAGGCTCAAGGCAACGGCCTCGGGCACATAGGCACTGAGCGCGGCGAATTCGTCCGCTGCGCAGAGGCCGCGTAACCAGTTTTCCACCAGTGCCCACTGCGCCGCCGGGCGCTTTTGCAGGCTCTGCAGGGTTTGCTGGTAGAGATCCCAAGCATGCGCGGTCTGCAAGCGCGCCTGCAACCCGGCCAGCAACTCGCGGGCGTATTTGCTGAAGACGAACTCGACACGTTCGGCGGCCAGTTCCTGCACCAGATATTCCGCGGCTTCAGCCAGTGTCGCCTGGGCCAGGGTCATCTCCTGCTCGGCGCTATAGCCGGCCATGGCCTCGGCAATTTCCGCCTGCAACTGCAACAGGCTGTCGCGCTGGCCGAACAACTGTTGGATATACCGGGCGCTACGCGCGCGCTGCGGCCATTGTTTGGCCTCGTCGCGGCGCTGCGTCTGGCCCCAGAAAAAGCTGGCGAAACCCCGGGGCAAGGCGCCGTAGCTGAGCAGCCCGGCGCTGTCACGCAGCGGCAGCAGCTGGGCGAGGATCAGCGCCGCATCGTGGTCGTGGATGCCCTTCTCGTAGCCTTCCTTGTAACGCGGCGCGGCGAAGTCGCGAATGCTTTTGATCAGCGCCTCCGGCTGGGTCAATTGCTGCTTGAGCAGATCAAGGCTGAGACCGTCGCGTCCGCCATCGGCCGCCACCAGCACTTCGCCGGCGAGGTATTCGGCGCGGTAGAGCGTGGCGGATTC
This sequence comes from uncultured Pseudomonas sp., assembly GCF_946885885.1. The sequence goes on along the minus strand of NZ_CAMPHN010000040.1, from coordinate 11,410 downwards.
GGACTCCAGGGACACCTGCCAATAATCGCGCAGCGCTTCCAACTCGGCATTCTGTAGCGGTTCGAGGAATTCGGTGCCGGTCAGGTGCAGATAGAGCTGATCGCCGCGCGGCATCAGGGTCAGGTCCAACTCCTGGGTGTTGACGCTGAAGCGGTGGCGCGGGCCGAGCTTGATGACGTTGCCGCCCTCCTCGAACAGCTCGCTCTTATCACGCAGGCTGCGCACCGCCTGGTCGCGGGCGGCCTTGAGACGCGCCTCGACATCCTCGGCCTTGACGCTGTCCTTCAGCTCGCGCAGGCGCTCGGCCAGTTCGCGCAGTTTGAGGATCAGCGGGTCGGCGGCGAAAAAGGCGTTCAGTTCCTCGGCCTGGGTCAGACGCGCGGTGCGCCGACCGAGACTTTCCAGGATGCGCCGCGCGGCATCGAGCAGACCCTGGGCCTTGCGTTGACGCTCGTCGAGCAGCGCCTGTTTGTGCGCTTCGAAGGTTTCCAGCAGCTCTTCGCGCTTGCTCAGGATATCGCCGAGGAACTGTTCCTGATCGCCGAACTGGCTCTCCAGCTCTTCGAGCTGCACCAGCAGGCGCGACAGCTGTTCGTCGCAGCGTTCCGGGTCCTGGGCCATTGCCAGGGCGTTGGTGATGCCCTGGCTGAACAGTTTGAACTGGGCGCCGAACTGCGCCACCGTCTCCGCCGAACCCAAGCCCTTGCGCCTTTGCTCGGCACGGGCCTTGGCCTGGTTGAGGCGGGCATATACTTCGGAAATCGACTCGACGATCGCGGTGCGCTGGGTAGCGTCGTCGATCGGCAGGGAGGCCATCAGGCCAGAGAGCATGTCCAGGTTGCCGGCCATCGCCTGCAACGCCACCAGCGGCTCATTGAGCTGACTGACGCTCTCGGCCTTCTGCGCCTGTGCGTCGAGCTGGGCCAGCTGCTGCACATAAGGTTGCAGCGCCGCCTTGCTGGCAAGAAACGCCGAGGTCGCAGTCGCGACCTGATCCTGGGCGGCGAGCAACTCGACTTCCATGGCGTCGATACGCGCCACGTCGATATAGCGGTAATCGCGGATGGTCAGCAGTTGGCCGCGCAAGGCATTGATGCCGTTGAGCGCGTCGACGAACTGCTGCACCTGGTCCCAGCTGTCGAGCAGCAGACCGGAGAACAACGCCTTCTGCCGGGTTTCGGCTTCGGCCATGGCGCGGGCCGATTGCTGACGGATGCTTTCGACCTTCTCGAACTCGTCGAGCACCAGCTCGCCGGTGGCGGCGATCTCGCGCAGCAGCGGCGCCATGCCCTGGCAATGGGCATCGCCCAGCCAGTGGTAGACGTCGAACAAGCGGCGGGTGTTTTGGCACAACTGGGTGTAGCGCGGCACCGAGACTTCAGGACTCTCGATTTCGCGACTCAGATTGAGCAGATCGGAGACACCACGCACCAGTTCGGCATTGCCGATACGCCCGAAGAAGCCGCTGCGCGCCGGCTGGCGGGCGGCGAACTCGTCGCTCTCGAACGGCGTTTGCCAGATCTGCATCGGGTGGATACGGGTCGGCTCTGTGCCTTCGGCTGCGAAGATCACCATGCGCCCGTCTTCCAGGCGCGCATAACCGTGACCGAAGATCGGGTTATGCAACTGGCGATTGATCATGTTGTAGGTGAACAGCGCCGAGCGGCCTTCTTCCGGGTGGTAGAAGATGTATTGCACGTCCTCGCCGTTGGGCGAACGCACCGCGCGTTTGAAGCGCATGCCCGCCATAGACTGTTCGAAGGCCTTGGACTCGCCGTTCTGCAGGTAATAGCCGCCGGGGAAGATGATGCCGTGGTCTTCCGGTAGCTGCACGCAGGCCAGGCCGATGGCGTCGATGCGCTCGACCTTGCGGGTCAGGCTATTGAACACCAGGTAACGCCACTGCTCTTCGCGGTACGGCAATACCTTGAGCAGGATCAGGCTGCCGAGCTTGGCGTACTCGATCTGCGCGTCGTCCAGCGACTGGGTCTTGTCCAGCACCGCTTCGCGGTAGATGCCCTGGCCGTCCTCGGTATTGTTCTCGACCTTGACCGTGAGGTCGCCGCCGATGGTCTCGACGAAGATCGTATCGAGGATATTCATATGCGGATGGCGGCCATTGACCACCATCTCGCGGGAAGTCTTTTGCCATTCGAAATCGAACGGCGCCGGCAGCGCGATGTCGCGCTCGCCGCGGTTATCGATATAACGAACTTCTTTGCCGCCTTCGGCGATCGACCAGCGGAACACGCGGATATCGCTGACCCGCTCGCCGATCTGGAAACTGGCCAGCAGCTTGCCGTCGCGCACCAGCAGTTGCAGCAGGCGGGTGTTCTTGTAGTAGGTGTAGAGCTCGTTGAAGTCGTTGACGAAGCTGCTCTGGCCAAGAAAGCTGTCGGCCAGCGCCAGGCTCTCGGCTTCATAGCCTTCGTCCTGCTCGCTCAGGCGATACAGGGAGAATACGTCCTCGACCCGGGTTTCCTTTTTCAGGCCGAGGAACACGTTGTAGCCGAACAGCAGATTGTCGCCGACCTGGACGATATCGCGAGCCGTGCAGTTGTTTTCGGTGCGGATACGTACCCGCCCGACCACTTCCATCTGGCTGCTGCCAAACTCCTGCAAACGCTGAGCGTTCAGCGCCTCGGTGGTCTGGCGCAGGCGTAGGCCCTGCTCCAGCAGGCGCTTGTGCAGCACCTCGTAGGCGCCGCCTTCGGCGACGGCCTTGTCCAATACGTCCTGTGCCTGGTTAGCGGTTTGCGGCTGCGACATCGTGGTCTTCCTGAATCTGCGGCGTCTTGGCGGTCATGTCGGTCCTGTGGGAACCGGCTTGCTGCGGTTCGGCGATCCGGCGGCCCGGTAACCCGGACTCAGACGAGATCGCCGGGACGCCGGACCGCAGCAAGCGGCTCCTACAAGGAGCACAGTGACTTTATTCGAATAGCTCGGTGCCCTGGAGGCGGGCACCGAGGCAGCGGCTTATACCTCGCTGGCACCATTGCCGACTGGCGCTTGCGCCGCGGCCACCGGCACCGGGGTAACGCTGGGCACCGCCGGTTTGCCGGCCAGCATGCGGGCCAGCACGTCCTGCACCACCGGGCTCTTGCCGACCACGCCTTCGATGGCCTTGCCCACCGACAGCGATTTGGCGAAGGAGTTGAAGAAGTCGCCTTCGCCGCCGACGATTTCGATCTTCGCCTTGGATAGCGCGGCCGAGAGCACTTCGGCCTGATCCTTGGCGATTTCCTTGTTGGCGGCGATCGCGGCCATGGCCTCGTCGAAGTTCTTCTCCAGCTGCATGCGGAACTCTTCGTGCTGGCGTGCGCTGTCGCTGAGCGCGTCGAGGGCGCCGAACTTCTTGCCCAGACCTTCGGCCTCGGCGTTCAGGCGTTCGAGCAGCACTTCGGCTTCGGCCGAACCCAGGTCCTTGGTCGCCTTCGCCTTGGCCACGCCCAACTGCTCCTCGCCACGCGCCTGGGCGGTGAGCTTCTCTTCGAGCACCTTGGCATCGGCCAGGCCGTCTTTTTCCTTGGCGGTCGCTTTGGCTTCGGTGACCCGCGCCTCGGCCAGACCTTTTTCCTGCTCGCCCTTGGCTTCGGCGATCAGGCGCTCGGCCTCGACGCGAGCCTCGGCCAGGCCTTCCTTCTCCTTGGCCGCGGCGGTGACTTCACGCACACGGGCATCGGCCAGACCAGGCGCGGCGCGCTCGGCCTCGATGCCTTCGGCCATTTTCTTCTTGGCTTCGCTTTGCTTGGCCGCGGCTTCCAACTCGGCCTGGGCCAGGTTGTTGATTTCCACGGCCTTGTGCTTGGAACGGGTTTCGTCGGCTTCGGCCTGCTTGACCTGGCGCACCAGCTCCTGCTCGGCCTCGGCTTGCGCTTGCAACACGATGACCTGCTTGGCCCGCTCGGCCTCGGACACCTCGCGCACTTCCTTGATCCGCTCCTCTTCCTGGGCCACGGTTTTCTCCACCGCCACGCGCTCGCGGATCACCCCGGCGATGTTCTTGCGCTCCTCTTCCAGGGCCTTTTCCTTCTCGATGCGCTGCAATTCGACCTCACGCTCGCGCGAGACGATTTCCAGATCCTTGGCACGGGTGACTTTTTCCACCTCGATGACCACTGCTCGCTGGCGGTTCTGCTGCGCCACTTCGACTTCGCGCTGGTGGTTCTCGGCGCGGATGTCCAATTCCTGCTGGGTCTGGATACGCGCCTGTTCGGCCTTCAGACGTTCCTCTTCCTTGACCTTGAGGGTCTCGGCTTCCTCACGGGCGCGGATGGTTTCGATCTCGCGTTTCTGCCGCGCTTCGGCATCGGCCTGCTGGCGCTCCAGGGATAGCGTGGCCTCGCGGGTTTCGACGTTCTTCTTCTTGATCGCCAGCTCTTCGTTGCGCTCCAGCTCGTTGGTGATGACGTTCTGCGCGGCGGTCAGTTGGGTGATCTTGCGGATACCCTCGGCATCGAGAATGTTGCTCGGGTCCAGGGACGCCTTGGAGGTCTGCTCCAGGTAATCGATGGCCACGTCTTCCAGCACATAACCGTTGAGGTCGTTGCCGATCACCTCGACGATGCGGTCGCGGAAATCCTGGCGATTCTCGAACAGCTGGACGAAATCGAACTGCTTGCCGACGGTCTTCAGCGCCTCGGAGAACTTGGCGTTGAACAGCTCGTTGACCGCGGAGCGGTCGGAGGCGCGGTCCACACCGATGGCCTTGGCCACCTTGAGCACGTCTTCCTGGGTTTCGTTGACGCGCAGGTAGAAGGCCACGGTGATGTCGGCGCGCATATTGTCGCGGCAGATCAGCCCGTCCTTGGCGCGACGGTCGACTTCCAGGGTGATCAGGGAGATCTTCATGAACTCCTTGAGGTGGATCACCGGGTAGACCAGGGCGCCGGTGAAATGCACTTTGGGCGTCGACGACATGTCGTTGACGATCAGCGCGGTGCCCTGCGGGACCTTGATATAGAAAGCTTTGAACAGCGCCAGCAGAGCCACGATCAGTAGAATGACCAGGCCAGCCCCCATCAGGAGTGGCAGCAAAGTCGCTATATTCATCGAAATCAATCTCCTTTGATTTTAAAGTGCCGAACTCTTAAGTGAGCCGGGATCAGACGTTCCGAAACTCATCCTCGGTAATGACCCGATAGGCGTGCTCGGCCTTCAGGTACTCCAACAACACGACGCGATCGCCTCGCTTGAAACCACAAGCCTCATCGGCCCGCACGCGCAAAATCAGGCCCGCGCCGCCGTCCTCGAGCAGCGCTTCGCCATGCCTCGGCGTGACCTTGGCGCTGCGCACCACCGCCGTCTGTCCCAGTACGCTTTTGCTGCTGGTGGCTTCCATTTTGTGAAACAACGGACGTAAGGGACGGCAGAGTATCGAGCTGATCAGCGCTGCCGGCAGCAACACGGCAAATGCCACCACCAGCCCCAGCGGGTAGCGCAACAGGCCCAGCGGAAGATGGCTGAGCAACCAGAGTTCGGCGAAATAACTGAAGAACCAGGCGAAGAAGAACAACAGGGTCAACACCAGGGTGACCGGCACGCCGTCCAGCTTCAACTTGCTCAGCAGCGCGGCGAGCCCCTCGGTCTGGCCGCCTTCGGTCACCCCATCGGCGTCGAGCAGATCGATGTCGACGCCGCCGAGCACCACGACCAGCCAGTAGAAGACCGCCACGCACAGCAGGAAACTGAACAGCGCCGTGGGGAACGACAAGGCCGTCTGCAGGAAAATATCCATCGCGTTCACATCCCTGGAAGAAGATCAGGCGAGGCCCGCAGGCCCCGCCGCTCATGCCCGACGAATCAGGACTTGGCTTTTTCCTTCAGCCGCGCCAACACGCTATCGGCGCTGGCGTTGGCCGGCACTATGCCGGCGGCGCGCAGTTTGACGTCGAGGGCGTCGTCCGGGCTGCTGGTTTCGGCCAGTTCCGCCGCCGCTTCCATCTTCGCCGCGCGCTCGGCCTGCTTGTGCTTGATCCGCTCCAGCGACTCGACCGCGGTGTGCAGCTTGGCCTGGGAGCCGCCGTAACGGTGGGCCACGGCCATCTGCGCCTTCTGCACGCTTTCGGTGGCCTTGACCGTATCCACTTGCTGCTTGAGGCGTTTGATATGCCCTTCGGCCTGGGTCACCGCTTTGCGCAGCTGCGCCACGCTGGCGGCGTACGCTTCGGCTTGTTCACGCTCGCCGGCCTGGGCGGTTTCCAGGTTGGCGATTTTCTCCGCCACCTCGGTGGCTAGCGCTTCGTTGCCAGCCTCCAGGGCTTTCAGTGCGTATTGCTCGTACTCGGCGATCTTCTCCGCGCTCTTTCCGACTCGCTCGGCAGCGAGCTTTTGCTTGGCCATGATCTCGGCCAGGGCTTCCTTGGATTTGCGCAGTTCGAGGTCGGCATCGCGAATCTCCTGATCGAGAATCCGCAGCGCCTGACCATCGACCACCGCTTCGCCCATTTCATTGGCACCGCCACGCAGCGCCGTCAGCAATTTGCTCCAGACGTTCATAGCATCTCTCCTTAAGCGTCGACCTTGAGGAAGCCTTCGTAGGCTTCGGTGGCCTTGATCACGTTGTCCGCCAGCAATTCGATCTCGAATACCACATCGCTGAGGGTGGAGGCCGAGCTCAGCGCGCCGAACATGGTGTAGCACGGCTGGCCGTCCGGCAGGGTTTCCAGGCCGATGCACGACAGCGGAAACAGCTTGTGGGTACGCAGCACTTCCTCGTTGAAGGCCGCGCTGTCGCGTACATCGGCGGCCGGCCAGAGCAGGCTCTCGACAATGATCTGTTCGCCATACACCGCGACGAACAACGGCAGATCGCCGTAGTCGTGCATGATGACATGCAAACTGGCATCGGCACCTTGAATCAACTCGATGCTCGCCTGCCCACCCTTGAACAGCTCGGCGGCCGACAACGCATCGTGCAAAGCCTGTGCAGTCCAAATCTGCGGCATGCTCATACCCTCCTCCTTTTCCATCGAAGCCAGCTTCACCGAGTGCGGCTGGCGAAGTTTCCTTTCGAACGCCATAAGCAGCGGGGCATGCTCTGGCAGTATCCAGACCTCCTTCTTCACCAGACCCTGCTCGCGCAGGCGCTGACGGAAAAGACGCTGGTAATGGGCTGATGATTTGCTTTCCATGGGCAGAGACTAGCCTCACACATGTAATGAATCAATGCATCACATGTAATACTTTCAAACGCTCGTTTTCTTCAGGCGCATCACTGCGCCGCCGCGCCGGGCAGCAGCAAACAGATGGATAAGGAGAAATCGCAGGAGGGAAACCATCCAGGCTCAAAACGCCGTGCATCCATTCGTGATGGCAATTTAACCCTATATCGCGCCCCGGTTGAACCGGCAAAACCGCCAACCCCATCGCAGCTGGAACAGCCGGACCAGGCAATCGGGATATGACGCGACAGCGCATAATCGAATAGGCTTGGCCAGCATCCCGACACGGACCCTCTCGATGACCACAGCCAACAAACCCCTCGCCGGCCTGAAAGTGATAGAGCTCGGCAGCCTGATCGCCGGCCCGTTCGCCGCCCGCATTTGCGCCGAGTTCGGCGCCGAGGTGATCAAAGTCGAATCGCCGGACGGCGGCGACCCCCTGCGCAAGTGGCGCAAGCTCTACGAGGGCACCTCGCTGTGGTGGTTCGTGCAAGCGCGCAACAAGCAGTCGATCACCCTTAATCTCAAGCACCCGCAAGGACTGGAAGTCCTGAAAAAGCTGCTGAGCGAAGCCGATATCCTGATCGAGAACTTCCGCCCCGGCGTATTGGAAAAACTCGGCCTGGGCTGGGAGGTGCTGCATGCACTAAATCCCAAATTGGTCATGGTGCGCTTGTCCGGCTTCGGCCAGAGCGGGCCGATGAAGGACCAGCCAGGCTTCGGCGCGGTCGGCGAATCCATGGGCGGATTGCGCTATATCACCGGTTTCGAGGATCGTCCGCCAGTGCGCACCGGCATCTCCATCGGCGACTCGATCGCCGCGCTCTGGGGCGTGATCGGCGCGCTGATGGCGCTGCGTCACCGCGAAGTGAACGGCGGCAGCGGTCAGATGGTGGATGTGGCGCTATACGAGGCGATCTTCGCCATGATGGAAAGCATGGTGCCGGAGTTCGATGTGTTCGGTTTTATCCGCGAGCGCAGCGGCAATATCATGCCCGGCATCACCCCCTCCTCGATCCACACCAGCAGCGACGGCAAACATATCCAGATCGGCGCCAACGGCGATGCGATCTTCAAGCGTTTCATGCAGGCCATCGACCGCGCGGATCTGGCAGATGATCCGAGCCTGGCCAGCAACGACGGCCGCGATGCGCGACGCGACGAGCTGTACGGGGTGATCGACCGCTGGGTCGGCGCGCTACCGCTCGACCAGGTGCTCGATACGCTGAATCGGGCCGAAGTGCCGGCCAGCCGCATCTTCAGCGCCGAGGACATGTTCCACGACCCGCAATACCTCGCTCGCGAAATGCTGCTCAGCGCCAAATTGCCGGACGGCAAGCCGTTCAAGATGCCCGGCATCGTACCCAAACTGAGCGACACGCCGGGCGCAATCGACTGGGTCGGCCCGGAGCTGGGCGAGCACACCGAACGGATACTCGCCTCGCTCGGCTACGACCGACAGCGGATCGACGAACTACGCAGCAGTGGCGCCATTTAACTTTCTCCAATCGAGGAGAATCGACATGCGCACTATCGAGCCGTCACTGCCCAAGGACGTCTTGCTGGCCCTGCGCCAGGAGCACCGCGACGAAGCCATCGAGTTGCTGCGCCGGCATGAAGGGCTCAGCAGCGAACAGGCGGAAACCCGGGTGTATCAATATCTAGAAACCAACCCCAGAGCACCCTTGCGCGGCGCCGGCGTGATCCGCCAAAGCAGGCTCAACGGCCTGATCTGGCTGGGCTTGATCATTCTGATGGCCGCGACTTATCTGTTGCTGGTCGGCTAAGGCGCGCTACAGCCAGCCGCCGAACCAGGCGACCGCCAAACCCAGCAACCCCAACAGCACCAGCCAAAGCAGCGGCGAATACCCATTCGAGCCCGGCCGCACCACCGAATCGGCCGCCATCGACGAGCGCCCCGGCTTGTAGCGGTCCACCGCATCCTTGGCCTCCTTGAGCCCTACCCCCTTGAGCTCGCGGAGCAACTTGATCGCTTCGATCTTATGCCCACGCTCGAGCGCAGCCATAACCTCGGGCGGTAACGCATCGTCGAATTCAGTCACGGCAACGCTCCTGCAAAGAATCCCACAGAGCTTAGCTGCGTATCCGCAAAGGGAAAGCCGACCGCCTCAAGGGCGGGTTAGCCGCCAACCTGCGCAGCCCGATCCAACCCGGCCCGGATCGCCAGCAAGCTGGCTCCTACAGATGGGCGACCCCAACGATATAGACCATCCAGCCCCGTAGGATGGGTTAGCCGCAACACGGTTCAGGCAAAGCATCCATTTCTGCGCGGCGTAACCCATCATTGGAAATCGCGGACATCGCTCCGAATTACACGGAGGCCTGAACCCCGATCCAACCAGCGGCCATGCCTGTAAGACGGCCAGAGCCATACCGTACGAGCGCGCATAAAAAAACCGACACCCAGGGAATGCCGGTTTTTATCGTGCATAGCCTACTACTTACAACGGCTTGCCGCGATTGCCGTGGCGACTAACGAAGTCCTGCACGCTTTTCAGGTCGTTGGCCAGTACCGTGCAACGCTCTTCGCGCTCGAACAGGTCGGCCAGGTGCGCCGGCAGCGTCAACGCCTGGGCGATACCGGCCTTTTCCACCGCTTCGGGGAATTTAACCGGGTGTGCGGTCCCCAGAATCACCATGGGCGTGGCCAGGCTGCGACGACATTCGCGGGCGGCGCGCACACCGATGGCGGTATGCGGATCGAGCAGCTCGCCGCTCTGCGCGAACACCTCGGCAATGGTTTCGCAGGTCTGCGCATCGTCCACCGCCAGGGAGTCGAACAGCTTGCGCGCTTCCGTCCAGCGGTCGTCCTCAATGCTGAAAGCGCCGCTCTGCTTGAATTCGCCCATCAACCCGGCAATGGCCGCGCCGTTGCGCCCGTGCAGATCGAACAGCAAACGCTCGAAGTTCGACGAGACCATGATGTCCATGGACGGCGACAACGTCGGGTGCAGCGCATCCTTGGCATAGCGGTTACCGCTCATAAAGCGGTGAAGGATATCGTTGCGGTTGGTCGCGACTATCAGCTGGCTGATCGGCAGGCCCATATTGCGCGCCAGGTAACCGGCGAAAATATCGCCGAAGTTACCGGTCGGTACGGAGAACGCCACGGAACGCGCCGGGCCACCCAACTGCAGGGCGGCATGGAAGTAGTAAACGATCTGGGCCATGATCCGCGCCCAGTTGATCGAGTTGACCGCCACCAGGCGCGTGCCCTTGAGGAAACTCTGGTCGGCGAAGCTCGCCTTGACCATCTCCTGGCAATCGTCGAAGTTGCCTTCGATCGCGATGTTGTGGATGTTGTCGCCGAACAGCGTGGTCATCTGCCGACGCTGCACCTCGGACACCCGGTTGTGCGGGTGCATGATGAAGATGTCGACGTTTTCGCAGGCCTTGCAGCCTTCGATCGCCGCCGAACCGGTATCGCCGGACGTGGCACCCATGATCACCACGCGCTCGCCGCGCTTTTTCAGCACATGGTCGAGCAGACGACCGAGCAATTGCAGGGCGAAATCCTTGAATGCCAGGGTCGGGCCATGGAACAGCTCGAGCACCCACTCGTTGCCGTTCAGCTGACGCAGCGGAGCGATGGCGCCATGGGCGAACACCGCATAGGTCTCTTCGAGAATCTTCTTGAAGTCGGCATCGGCAATGCTGCCGGCAACGAACGGGCGCATCACCCGGAACGCCAACTCGTGATAAGGCAGGCCAGCCCAGGAAGCGATCTCTTCCTGAGTGAAACGCGGCAGGTTCTCCGGCACGTAAAGGCCGCCGTCGCTGGCCAGACCGGCCAGCAATACGTCTTCGAAATTCAGGGCCGGTGCCTGGCCGCGGGTACTGATATAGCGCATATGTGCAAACCTTCGGTTTGAGCTGCAAGCTGCAAGCTGCAAGCTAAAAGAACAAGCCAGGCGGCCTATGTCTGGTAGCTGGCGGCCTGTTTTCATGTCGCTGGATTAACGGTTCAAATCTGAGCGGCGAGCGAAGACCGATACAGGCCGACCTTCGCTTGCAGCTTGAAGCCTGAAGCTTGCAGCTTCAAGCCAACTGTTCCACGCGGATCCGCATGACCTTGCCCACCACGTCGTCCAGCGCTTCCAGGGCGGTGAGCGCCTCGTCGATACGCGCCTCGACCACTCTATGGGTGACCAGGATCATCGGCACCAAGCCGTCATGCTCTTCGACTTCCTTCTGCATGATCGATTCGATATTGATCCCACGCTGCG
>NZ_CAMPHN010000039.1 GCF_946885885.1 uncultured Pseudomonas sp. | reverse complement strand
CAAGGTGCCGCGCGCGGCCTTCACCAAAGTCACCGCCAAGCTGCGTGGCGAGGTGGGCATTCCGCTGATCACCACCAACCGCATCAATACCCCGGAAGTCGCCGAGCAGGTGCTGGCCGAAGGCGATGCCGACATGGTTTCCATGGCCCGGCCGTTCCTCGCCGACCCGGAGTTCGTCAACAAGGCCGCCGCCGGCCGCGCGGACGAGATCAATACCTGCATCGGCTGCAACCAGGCCTGCCTGGATCATACCTTCGGCGGCAAACTGACCAGTTGCCTGGTCAACCCGCGTGCCTGCCACGAGACCGAGTTGAACTATATCGCCACCACCCAGGTGAAAAAGGTCGCCGTGGTCGGTGCCGGTCCTGCCGGTCTGTCCGCCGCTACCGTGGCCGCCGAGCGTGGCCACAGCGTAACGCTGTTCGATGCGGCCGGCGAAATCGGTGGCCAATTCAACGTGGCCAAGCGCGTACCGGGCAAGGAGGAGTTCTTCGAAACTCTGCGTTACTTCAAGCGCAAGCTGGAAACCACCGGTGTCGATCTGCGTTTGAATACCCGAGTGTCTGCTGCCGAACTGGCCGAGGGTGGTTTCGACGAAATCGTCCTGGCCACCGGTATCGCCCCGCGCACGCCGGCGATTCCCGGTATCGACAACCCCAAGGTGATCAGCTACCTGGACGCCATCCTGCAGCGCAAGCCGGTCGGCCAGCAGGTCGCGGTGATCGGCGCCGGCGGTATCGGTTTCGACGTCTCCGAGTTCATCACCCATCGGGGCGAGGCCACCAGTCTCGATCGTCAGGCTTTCTGGCGCGAGTGGGGCATCGATACGGACCTGCAAGCCCGTGGCGGTGTCGCCGGGATCAAGGCGCAGCCGCATGCGACGGCCCGTCAGGTATTCCTGTTGCAGCGCAAGAAGTCCAAGGTCGGCGACGGGCTCGGTAAAACCACCGGCTGGATTCACCGCACCGGACTGAAGAACAAGAACGTGCAGATGCTCAATAGCGTCGAGTACCTGAAGGTCGACGATGAGGGCTTGCATATCCGTATCGGTGAAGGCGAACCGCAGCTTCTGCCGGTCGACACCGTCATCGTCTGCGCCGGCCAGGACCCATTGCGCGAGTTGCAGGACGAGTTGCTCGCCGCGGGGCAGAGGGTGCATTTGATCGGCGGCGCCGATGTCGCCGCGGAACTGGATGCCAAGCGCGCGATCGATCAGGGCTCGCGCCTTGCCGCAGCGCTCTGATCGGCAGTAACGGACAGGCCATATAACGACAAAAGGTGCCCTCTATGTCTTCGCTACCCTTGCAATCCAACGCCGCCACTGCGCTCGCGCAGTGGCATGAGCTGATCGCCAACAACGACCTGCGCGCGCTGCACGAGTTGCTGCACCCGCAGGCGGTGTTCCGCTCGCCGATGGCCTTCAAGCCTTATGCGGGCGCCCCCGTGGTGTCGATGATCCTCAATACCGTGATTCAGGTGTTCGAGGATTTCACCTATCACCGCGAGCTGGCGACTGCCGATGGCCTCAGCGTGGTATTGGAGTTCAGCGCCAGGGTCGGCGACCGCGAACTCAAGGGCATCGACCTGATTCGCTTCGACGAAGACGGCAAGATCATCGAGTTCGAGGTGATGATTCGGCCGATGAGTGGCCTGCAAGCCCTCGGCGATGAGATGGGAAAGCGCTTGGCACCGCTGCTCAAGACCGTCAAGAACTGACGCAATGCGCTATTGCGTCACACTTTTCACGCTGCCGCGGGCCCGCTCGACTGATCGGCAGGGCGACTGCCAACCCAATCACATTGCTGGCTTTGGTTTTTCCCCTAGACTTGCCTAAACATAGGCATTGCGCCTGAAATACAGGGTGTCCGCAGATCTTTCGCGGGCCACTCGCCAAGCGGTTACGGCCGCTTTTCCGGTCTAGAGAGAAGCCGATGAGCATGCAGAACAAAGCGCAGATGGTCGAGGCCGTGATGTTCTTTAGTGAGCGGGGCGGCATCTGCAAGGAAATGCTCTTTCCCGAATTCGAGGCGCTGCTCGACGGCATCGTCAATATGCCCGAATTCGCCGACCAGCAGATGCGCGTGGCTTACGTGCTGATCAACCCGCGGTTGTTGATCAAATCGGTGGTGTTCTTCTACCTGGATTTCGACGAAAAGGGCGCCCCGGATTCTGGCTGGAATATTCCGCTGCAGCATCTGGCGGAGCGCGCCGGGCGCGGTCCCGATCTCGGCGCCGGGCCGATTCGCCTGGCCTGTCGCAGTCAGTGCCCGGTGTCGTGGCACCAAATGCACCTGTGGGATCCGAGCCTGGCACCCGGTAAGAACGACCTGGTATTGCTGCGCGATGCCGCAAAACGCAACGTGCTGGGTTTACTGATCGAGGACGACAGCGCGCAGGCAATTGCGCCGGAGCGCCTGCAAATGGCCTCCGAGGACAAATGGTATGCGCCCGATGCGGCCCAGGAAGTGGCCGACATCGTCACGGAAAAGCAGGATCGCGAGCAGCGGCAGAAAGCGGCGCAACTGATCAAGCAACAACGTTTGCGCATTACCAGCCTGACCCAGGCGCACGAGGAGGAACTGGCCAAACTCAAGCAGCTCAACGAGGCGCAAAGCAAGAATCTGCAGGCGCAGATCCATGGTTTGCATCAAGCCTTGCAGCAGCAGGAGGCATTGAATGCCAGTCTCAAGGAACAGCTCGCCGCCCAGGCCGCCAGCTTTCAAACCTCGCGCGAAGAAATGACCGAGCAATTGCGGGCATTGGAGCAGCATGGTCGCAATAAGGACGATATGCTGCGCGCGCAACTTGAGGCCGAGATGCGCGCGAAAATCGCCGCGGCGGTCGTCGAGTACAAAGAGCAAATCGCCATTCGCGATGTCGAGCTGGCCTACAGCAAGGAGCAGGACGCTCAGTTGCAGCGCGAGATCGAGCGCCTAAAGCGCGAGCATAACGAGTTGGCGGGGCAGAGCGGCGAGCAGATTCTCGATCGGCTGGCCAAGCTGGGCGTGGTGTTCGTGGTCTATCACCCGGGCGCCGGGCACCTGACCATCGCCCTGCAGGACATCGCCCGCTATCAGGACAACCCCATGGCCTATGTGGCCGCCAAATGCTTCGTCTCCGAGGCGCAGTACAGCCAATGGCTGAGCCACTACCAGCAGCCGACTTGCGAGGCCAAATTGCCCAGCGGCGAGCGTTGCGCGATCCCGATCGACCGCATCGACACCCCCAGCCGCTTCACCCTCGGCGAGTCCAATTGTTGTGCGCGGCATAAAGCCAGCAGCCGTCTACGTACAGTCAGCTAAGCCTTGCCGCTGTCAGCCATCGAATGGGCGCCCAGGGCGCCGCTCGAGCCATTGCATCTGCAATGGGCCAGGCGCGCGGGAGTCGAGCTGGCGGTGTTGCGTCTCGACCTCATCGATCCGCTGATCAGCGGCAATAAGTGGTTCAAACTCGCGCCGCACCTGCGGGCTGCGGCTGTGGTCGGAGCGGAGGGGCTGATCAGCCTGGGCGGCGCCCATTCCAACCATTTGCACGCGCTGGCCGCCGCTGGCCGGCGTTTCGAGTTCCCCACGGTCGGTCTACTGCGCGGCACGCCGCAGGACACACCCACAGTGCGCGACCTGCAGCGCTTCGGCATGCAACTGCATTGGTTGGGCTACGGCGGTTATCGCGCACGGCACTTGCCGGACTTTTGGCAGCCATGGCGCGAGCGCTATCCCGCATTACATCCGGTACCCGAAGGCGGAGGCGGCCTGCCCGGAGCACTGGGTTGCGCGCCATTGGTGGAGCAGATCCGCGAACAACTGCCCGCCCTGGGTTGGCCGGATTATCAGGGGATCTGGCTGGCAGCCGGGACGGGAACCACGCTGGCCGGTTTGGTGATCGGCGAAGCCGGCGCCCACCCCGTCCATGGCGCCGTGGCGGTGCCCGTCGACCATGGCGTGGTCGGGCAGGTGCGGGCGATTCTGGCCGAAGCCGGCCTTGGCGAGCATGGCTATCGTTTGCTCGACGCCTGCCGTGGCGGTTTTGCCGCGACGGACGCAGAACTGTTGGCGTTTCTCGCGCAGAGCGAAGCGGACGCGCAACTGCCGTTGGAGCCGATCTATACCGCAAAAGCACTAATAGCATTGCGCCAGCAAGTGGAGGCCGGTTACTTTGCCAGCGGTTGCCGTTTGGTTTTCATCCATACCGGCGGTCTGCAAGGGCGCGATGCGGCCATGTCCAGGCATGGCGTCGACAAGTCCGCGAGCTGAGCCAAAGGGCCGGCTACACTGAATCATGACCAGCGGAGCCTGGATATTTAATGAACGAACCCTTGAACCCCGAGCAGTTGCGCAGCCTGACTCCGCTGAACGTATTGTCGGAGCAGCAGTGGCGCGAATTGCGCAGCCAGTTGCGGCCGCATCCCCTGTTGGCCGGGCAGCTGTTGTTCCGCCAAGGCGATCAGGCGCGCCTGACGTATTACCTGTTGGCCGGCGAACTGCTGCTGCAAGGGGCCGATGGACAGCAGCAGCGCGTGCGCGCCGGCAGCGAAGCCAGCTGCCATCCGTTGTCGCCGAGCTTGCCGCGTCTGCATGAGGCCCGTGCGCTGAGCGATGCCAGCGTCCTAGCGATCGATTCGGCGACCCTGAACCGCTTGGTGACCTGGCGGTTGGCCTATCAGGACCTGCTGCTGGAACTCGGTCAAAACCACGAAGAGGTGGAGTGGCTGGAGCGTTTGTTGGAAAACCCGCTATTCGCCAAGGTGCCGCCCTCCAATGTGCGCGCCATGCTGGCGCGCTTGCAGCGCATCGAGTTACCAGCCGGCAGCACGGTGCTGCATGAAGGGGATGTCGGCGACTGCTGCTATTTCCTCAAGAGCGGTCGTGCCGAAGTGTTCCGCGGCGCGGGCAGCGATCATCAGGTGCTGGCCGAACTGGAGGTGGGCGCCTGCTTCGGAGAAGAGGCCTTGCTCGCCGATCGCCCGCGCAATGCCACCGTCACCTTGCTCGACGATGGCGTGGTGTTGCGCCTGGATCGTCAGGATTTCTTTTCTCTGCTCAAGGCGCCGGTGGTCAATGAGATTTCCCTCGGCGAAGCCGCGCGCTTGCTCAGCGCCGGCGCGCAGTGGCTGGATGTCCGCTTGCAAGAGGAATACGAGCGCGCCCATGCCCTGCAATCCCTGAATATGCCGTTGCAGTTGCTGCGCCTGAAGGCGCGGCTGCTGGATAAGGGGCGTACTTACCTGTGTTATTGCGACAGCGGTAAACGCAGTGCCAGTGCGGTATTCCTGCTGTCGCAATTGGGTTTCGACGCCTATTCCCTGCGCAACGGCCTCGATGCGCTGCCGGCGGTGCAGCGCGACGGGCTGCTCTGTGAAAGCGGTGCCGGCTATCTGGTGCGCTCCGGTGGGCGTATCGAACGCAGTCGTTGATCGCTTCGCGGTAGCCCGGCGAAGAGCGGCGACATGGCGCAGCTCGCTATGCTCACTCTGCCAAAGCGTATCTCGTAGCCTGGATAAGCGCAGCGCAATCCGGGTGGCAAAATCCCGGATTGCGCCAAGGCTTATCCAGGCTACGGGTTGTTGGGCTTTCTACTGATCAACAGGTATTTCCGGCGGCAATTGCCGTGCGTCTGTCCCTTGCTCCGGCCATTGGTCGCTGACCAGAAACACCCGCTCCGCCTCCCGCCAATCTCCCGCCGAGCCCTCTATCAGCCGAACCAGCAACTGGGCGTTGGCCTGGGGTTGCAGGGTACTCAACCAGTGTTGGAAATGTTCTGTTGGCCATACGGCGGACGATTCGAGGCGCGCCGGTGGCAACCAAGCCTGCCTCGGCAGCGGTTGCCAGCGGCCAGCCGCGCTTTGTGCGGCGAAGCTGGCCCAGTCGCGTCGATGCAGCCAGCGCCCGCGCAGGTGGTCGGGATTGGCGCCTTGGGGCGCGACGCAATGGTTGCCCCAGGGGTAGAACAGGTAACCGCCGAGCCAAAGTGCCGCCTGGGCGTCCTGAATATCCCGCTGCGCCAGCGTCGTGCGGGCTTGCGCGCGGGCAGACAGGGGCAGCTGATGGTGGCTGAGGTGATCGAGCTTGATATCCAGGCGATCGTGACTGCCGGGGCCGAGCCAGTGCGCTGGCGATTCGCCGTTGGCGTTTTCCGGGCCGAGATAGAGTTTCACCGCCAACTCCAGGTGATGCACGCCTTGCTCGTCGCGCAGCAGCAGATCGAGTTCGCCGAGCGTATGCCCGCCGTCGCGGATCGGCAGGTTGGCGGCCAGCACCTCGACCCCGGGCGCGGCATGCAGGGCGTATTGCCAGAGGCGTTCGTAATACAGGCCGAGACGGCGTACTGGGCTTTGCGCGAGCCAGTGTTCCAGGCCGCTGGCGTCGCGATCGAGCGCCAGCAGCCAGTCCGCAAGCAGTTGCGGGGTGCGCATCCAGGCGCTGGCGCTGAGTGGGTGGCGCTGCGGCTGTGGGGTGCTGCTGAGCAGCGGCGGCGAGACGAGCACCCAGGCCAGGTCGCGCACCGCGGCATGGTGCAGTTGGTCGGGCAGATCGACGAGCGAGCGGATGGGCATCATGTTGCGAGCATAGCGCCAAACCTTTTAGCAGGCGCTGCTAAAACCGGCGAAAGCGTCAAGTTTGCCGCTGCCGCAGGCTTTCGCCCATAATCCAGGCCTACCGACCCAGAGTTCGCGGGAGCACCATGGAGCAGTTTCGTAATATCGGAATCATTGGCCGATTGGGCAGCACTCAGGTACTCGATACCATTCGCCGCTTGAAGAAATTCCTGATCAACCGTCACCTGCATGTGATTCTCGAGGAAACCATCGCCGAAGTGTTGCCGGGCCATGGCCTGCAAACCTCTTCGCGGAAAATCCTAGGCGAGGTGTGCGACCTGGTGATCGTCGTCGGCGGCGACGGCAGCATGCTCGGTGCCGCTCGCGCTCTGGCGCGCCACAAGGTGCCGGTACTGGGGATCAACCGCGGTAGCCTGGGCTTTCTCACCGATATTCGCCCCGATGAGCTGGAACTCAAAGTCACCGAGGTGCTCGAAGGCAATTACCTGACCGAGAACCGCTTTTTGCTCGAGGCCGAAGTACGCCGTCACGGCGAGGCCATCGGTCAGGGCGATGCGCTCAACGACGTGGTGCTGCACCCCGGCAAGTCGACGCGGATGATCGAGTTCGAACTCTATATCGACGGTCAATTCGTCTGCAGCCAGAAGGCCGACGGCCTGATCGTCGCCACCCCGACCGGATCGACCGCCTACGCGCTGTCGGCCGGTGGGCCGATCATGCACCCCAAACTCGATGCCATGGTGATAGTGCCGATGTACCCGCACACCTTATCCAGCCGACCGATAGTGGTGGATGGCAATAGCGAGCTGAAGATAGTCGTGTCCCAGGATATGCAAATCTATCCGCAGGTTTCCTGCGACGGTCAGAACCACTTCACCTGCGCGCCCGGCGATACCATCACCGTTAGCAAGAAGCCGCAGAAGCTGTGTCTGATCCACCCCTTGGACCACAACTACTACGAGGTCTGCCGCACCAAACTGGGATGGGGCAGCCGGCTCGGTGGCGGAGGGGACTGAATGCACCTGGACCCGGCACGCGGCTACGACCTGATCGGCGATGTCCATGGCTGTACCGGCGCTCTGGAGCGGTTGCTGACGGCGCTTGGCTACCGCATCCAAGGCGGCGTTTGGCGCCATCCGCGGCGCATGGCGATTTTTCTCGGCGATCTGGTCGATCGCGGCCCGCGCATCCGCGATGCCCTGCATCTGGTGCGGGCCATGGTCGACGCCGATCAGGCGCTGTGCATCATGGGCAACCATGAGTTCAATGCGCTCGGCTGGAGCACCCCGGCACCACCGGGTAGCGGGCGTCAGTTCGTGCGCGAACACAGCCCCAGGCATGCCCGTCTGAACAAGGAAACCCTCGAGCAATTCGCCGACTACCCACAGGAGTGGCGCAGCTTTCTCGACTGGTTCTACGAGCTGCCGCTGTTTATCGACGCCGGCTATTTCCGCGTGGTGCACGCCTGCTGGGATGCCGAACTGATCGAGTCGTTGCGCGCGCAATTTCCCGATGGCTGCATCGACCAGCATTTCCTCCAGGCCTCGGCGGTGCCCGGCAGTTTCGCCAATACCGTGTTCGACCGTCTGTTGCGCGGCACCGACATGCGTCTACCGCACGGCATGACCCTGACCAGCGACGATGGCTTCACCCGCGCGCATTTCCGCACCAAATTCTGGGAGGAAAACCCGCAAACCTACGGCGATATCGTCTTCCAGCCCGATGCCTTGCCGGAGCTCGCCGCGCAAACGCCGCTGAGCGAATTGCAAAAAAGCCAGCTGCTCAGTTATGGCGCCGACCAGCCGTTGTTGTTCGTCGGCCATTACTGGCGCAGCGGCAAGCCGGCGCCGATCCGTCCCAACCTGGCGTGCCTGGACTACAGCGCGGTGCTCAACGGCAAGCTGGTGGCCTATCGGCTGGATCAGGAAGCCCGACTGGACCCGAAAAAGTTCGTCTGGGTCGAAGTCGATCGGCTGGAGGCGCCGCGATGAGCCCGGTGGCGGCGCTGCGTTTGCCCGAGCAGGTCGATCTGCGCGGCTTTATCCGTCTGCTGCAGCAGGCCCAGGTGCCGCATCGGGTCTCGGAGGAAGCCGGCGAGCAGGTCCTCTGGGTGCCCGGCGAGGCCATCGCCGCGCAGGTGCGCGAGCTGTATGCGCGTTTTCCCCAAGGCGACGAGGCATTCGCCGGGCAACCGCTTGGCGAACCTGCAACGCCCACGCCGAGCCTGGCCCTGCAACTGCGCAAGCACGCGATGACCACTGCGATCCTGGGCCTGACCTTCCTGGTCGCGGCGCTGACGCTGGTCGGCGATAATTTCGCCGCCATCAGATGGCTGAGCTTCGTCGATTTCCAGATTCAAGGTCGGCACCTGTATTTTGCCGACTTGAACCAGACCTTGGTCAGCGGCCAGTGGTGGCGCCTGCTGAGCCCGATGCTGCTGCACTTCGGCTGGCTGCACCTGGCGATGAATAGCCTCTGGTATTGGGAGTTGGGGCGGCGTATCGAAGTCCGCCAAGGGCCGCTGGCAGTGTTGGGGCTGACGCTTTTGTTCGGCCTGGCGGCGAACGTCGCCCAATATCTGTATGCCGGGCCGTCGCTGTTCGGCGGGTTATCCGGCGTGCTCTATGGTCTGCTCGGGCATTGCTGGCTTTATCAGCGTCTGGCGCCGAACCCGGCATATCGCCTGCCGCCGGGTGTGCTGGCGATGATGCTGGCCTGGCTGCTGATCTGCATGACCGGGATCTTCGAGCTGCTGCAATTCGCCGCGATCGCCAATGCCGCGCATGTCGGCGGCTTGCTCGTCGGTTGCCTGACCGGGCTGGTGGGCGGTGCACTTGCGCGCCGGCATCGGTAAACTGGCGCCTCGTCTTCGCCGCTATCCATTTGCCGCTATTCAATCGGAGCCACTATGTCGTCCTTTGCCGATGCTATCGAAAACATTACCCCGGCCATTTATCAGAGCCTCAAACTGGCGGTGGAAATCGGCAAATGGCCCGATGGCCGCAAGCTGACCCAGGAGCAAAAGGAACTGACGCTGCAGGCGCTGATCGCCTGGGAGGCGCAGAATCTGCCGGAGGAAGAGCGCATCGGTTATATGGAGCAGCAGTGCGAGTCCCATTCCGCACCAACGCCCAATCTGTTGTTCAAGTCCTCGGATATCCTGCACTGATGATCGAGTTGGCCCGCGGTGCCCTGAGCAAGATGGCGGTGCAGTTGGATGCGCCGGTGCAATACAGTTTTCGCCTGGGCGAGGAGCAGGTCGCGGTCAATCCGCTGATCGGCAAGACCTTGCGCCTGGAATACCTTGGCGCGATTCATTGCAGCCACTGCGGGCGTAAGACCAAGAGCAGCTTCAGCCAGGGTTATTGCTACCCCTGCATGCAGAAGCTGGCCCAGTGCGATGTCTGCATCATGAGCCCCGAGCGCTGTCACTACGACGCCGGCACCTGCCGGGAACCCAGTTGGGGCGAGCAGTTCTGCATGACCGACCATATCGTCTACCTGGCCAACTCCTCGGGGGTGAAAGTCGGCATCACCCGCGCCAGCCAGATTCCCACGCGTTGGATCGACCAGGGCGCCACCCAGGCCTTGCCGATTTTTCGCGTGTCCACCCGCCAGCAATCGGGCTTCGTCGAAGACCTGCTGCGTAGCCAGGTCGCCGACAAAACCAATTGGCGCGCCTTGCTCAAGGGGCATGCGCAACCGGTGGATTTGCTGGCCATCCGCGAGCGGATCATGACCGCCTGCGACACCGGTCTGACCGACCTGCAGCAGCGTTTCGGGATCCAGGCGGTGCAGCCATTGCCCGATCAGAGCGTGGTCGATATCGCCTATCCGATCGAGGCCTACCCGGCCAAAATCAATAGCTTCAATCTGGACAAGCAACCGATTGCCGAAGGCACCTTACTCGGCATCAAGGGCCAGTACCTGATGTTCGACACGGGCGTAATCAATATTCGCAAGTACACTTCCTATCAAATAGCCATAAGCTGCAAGCCACAAGCTGCAAGCTGATGGAAACCCTACTTGCAGCTTGAAGCTTGCCGCTTGCAGCTGCCTCGAAGAGGCCCCCCCATGCGCACCGAACAACCGAAAATGATCTATCTCAAGGACTACCAGGCGCCGGATTATCTGATCGATGAGACGCACCTGACGTTCGAGTTGTTCGAAGACCATACCCTGGTGCATGCGCAACTGGTGATGCGCCGCAACCCGGCGGCCGGCGCGGGTCTGCCGCCATTGCGCCTGGACGGCCAGCAGCTCGAGTTGCTGGCGTTGGCGCTGAACGATCGTGAGCTGACGCCCGGCGACTACCAACTGAGCGACAGCCACCTGACGCTGCAACCCGACAGCGCCAGCTTCGTGATCGACAGCAGCGTGCGCATTCACCCGGAGCGCAACACCGCACTGGAAGGCCTGTACAAATCCAGTGGCATGTTCTGCACCCAGTGCGAGGCCGAAGGCTTCCGCAAGATCACCTACTACCTCGACCGCCCGGACGTGATGAGCAAGTTCACCACCACCCTGAGCGCCGAGCAGCACAGCTATCCGGTATTGCTCTCCAATGGCAACCCGATCGCCAGCGGCAGCGAGGAGTCCGCCCCTGGAGAGAAGGTTCGTCACTGGGCGACCTGGGAAGACCCGTTCATGAAGCCGGCCTACTTGTTCGCCCTGGTCGCCGGCGACCTCTGGTGCGTGGAGGACAGCTTCACCACCATGAGCGAGCGCGAGGTGGCGCTGCGCATTTATGTCGAGCCGGAAAACATCGACAAGTGCCAGCACGCCATGGACAGCCTGAAAAAATCCATGCGTTGGGACGAGCAGGTGTATGGCCGCGAGTACGATCTGGACATCTTCATGATAGTCGCGGTCAACGACTTCAATATGGGCGCCATGGAAAACAAGGGCCTGAATATCTTCAATTCCAGCTGCGTGCTGGCCAAGGCCGAGACCGCCACCGATGCCGCCCACCAGCGCGTCGAAGCGGTGGTCGCCCACGAGTATTTCCACAACTGGTCGGGCAACCGGGTGACCTGCCGCGACTGGTTCCAGCTGTCGCTCAAGGAAGGTTTCACGGTATTCCGCGATTCCGAGTTCAGCGCCGACATGCATTCGCGCACGGTCAAACGTATCGAAGACGTGGCCTACCTGCGTACCCATCAGTTCGCCGAGGACGCCGGGCCCATGGCCCACCCGGTGCGCCCGGATGCGTTTATCGAAATCTCCAACTTCTACACCCTGACCGTTTACGAGAAGGGCGCGGAAGTGGTGCGCATGATCCATACCCTGGTCGGCGTGGAAGGCTTCCGTAAAGGCAGCGATCTGTACTTCCAGCGGCATGATGGGCAGGCGGTGACTTGCGACGATTTCATCAAGGCCATGGAAGATGCCAACGGTATCGATCTGAGTCAGTTCAAACGCTGGTACAGCCAATCCGGCACGCCGCGCCTGACGGTCAGCGAGCGCTACGATGCCGCGCACAAGACCTATCGCCTGACCTTCACCCAGAGTTGCCCGGCCACGCCGGGGCAGAACGAAAAACTGCCCTTCGTGATTCCAGTGGCCCTGGGCCTGCTCGGAACGCGGGGGCAGGCCTTGCCGTTGCGTCTGCAGGGCGAAACCGCCGCGGCTGGGACGTCGCGGGTGTTTTCGATTACCGAAGCCGAGCAGGTGCTGACCTTCGTCGATATCGATGAGCAGCCGTTGCCGTCGCTGTTGCGTGGCTTCTCCGCGCCGGTCAAGTTGAGCTTCCCCTACAGCCGCGATCAACTGATGTTCCTCATGCAGCACGATGGCGATGGCTTCAATCGTTGGGAGGCGGGCCAGCAGCTCGCGGTGCAGGTGTTGCAGGAGCTGATCGCCCAGCATCAGCGTGGCGAGGCATTGGTGCTGGACCAGCGCTTGGTGACCGCGCTGCGTAGCCTGCTGGAAAACCCCGAACTGGATCAGGCGATGGTGGCGGAAATGCTTTCCCTACCGGGCGAGGCTTACCTGACCGAAATCAGCGAAGTGGCGGATGTCGAGGCGATTCACGCCGCCCGAGAGTTCGCTCGCCAGCAACTGGCCGAGTCATTGTTCGACCTGCTCTGGCAGCGCTATCAAGCCAATCGGCAGGTTTCCCGCGGTAGTGCCTACGTCGCCGAGGCCGAACATTTCGCCCGCCGCAGTCTGCAGAACATCGCCTTGTCCTACCTGATGCTCAGCGCTAAGCCGCAGGTACTGGCCGCCTGCCTGGAGCAGTTCGAGGTGTGTGACAACATGACCGAGCGCCTTGCAGCCCTCGCGGTGCTGGTCAACTCGCCGTTCGAGGAGGAGAAGGCCAAGGCGCTGGCGAGCTTCGCCGATTACTTCAAGGACAATCCGTTGGTCATGGATCAGTGGTTCAGCGTGCAGGCGGCCAGTGCCTTGCCGGGCGCACTGCGGCGTGTCGAGCAACTGATGCAGCACCCGGCCTTCACCTTGAAGAATCCGAACAAGGTCCGCGCGCTGATCGGCGCGTTCGCCGGGCAGAATCTGCTGGGCTTCCACCAGGCCGATGGCAGCGGTTACCGCTTCCTCGCCGACCAGGTGATCGTGCTCAATGCGCTGAACCCGCAAATCGCTTCGCGCCTGCTCGCGCCGCTGACCCGCTGGCGCAAATACGACAGCGCCCGTCAAGCGCTGATGAAGGCCGAACTGGAGCGGATTCTGGCGTCCGGCGAACTGTCCAGCGATGTCTATGAAGTGGTCAGCAAAAGCCTGATCTAGACCCGGGCGGCAACGGGCTGAAGGTTGTTTAAAAAGGTGTTACCGGCTTCTGGCCGGTAGCACTTTTTGTTACCTAAAGAAAACTCCAGCGAGGCGTGCACGGCTTTGCATACTTAAGATTGCTTTTTCGGGCTTGACTCGGTGTCGCGTTTCTGGGGCGGGCTTTACCGTTACGCACGGCCGGGCCTTGGCTATACGGCAAAAACTTGGTGCAAAACCGATAACTTCCGATCGTTGCCAACTTATCCGTGGATTGAACGAGCGGTCATAAAGTGGTGGTGAGTTACCGGTTCGCTTGTCGGCAGATTTTTATACGCTCGTTTGAATTGGCACCATGGTTGCAGTGCTATGGTAGCGACCATCTACCGCGCCCAACCGCGTAGTGTGCGGGCGTAGATGTGCCTGCCGGAGGTTTCCGGGGTTTGGCAGCGGTAGGCCGACTCCGCATCTGCGGCTCGACGAACACGGGGTTGCCCACCGATTCCACTCCAACGAAAAGACCAATGCCATCAGGTTCGCTCAGTGGTTGGCGGCTGACTGTCGTGGCTTTGTCCCGGTAGGCGTGAGTAATCGTGAGGCGATCCGGTTAAAAGGCCGCTACAGTTGGCGCGACCTTTTTCGCTTTTTTATGCGTCAAGTCTGTCACTGGTGCCGGTTGGCTTTAACAAAACATAACCGCGCGCCGATTGTCAGGCCTTTTGAAAGCTCGATAGCATAGGCGGTCTGCTAACAGGCAGTACCACCTATAACAATAAGGGGGAAGGTATATGAGTGAGCCCGTCTTGCGGCGCACCCAAGCCGGTCACGCAGCAGGGGTACTCTGCGCACCGGCGTTCCGCATTCAATCGCCGTTAGCTAAAGCGCTTTCGTTGTGCGCTGTGTTGTCTATCCTGAGTTTCGCCGCGGCGCCCGTGTCTGCGCAAACTGCCGGTGGCTCCGAATCCAGCTATGCCATCATGTCCGACCAGGCGCAGCACAGCCTGTTGCTGGACGTGGCCCGCGTCGGTAAGCGCCTGGTCGCTGTCGGCGACCGTGGTCATATCCTTTATTCCGATGACGATGCCTCCACCTGGGTTCAAGCCAAGGTGCCGACCAAGCAATTGCTCACCGCCGTATTCTTCGTCGACGACAGCCATGGCTGGGCGGTCGGCCACGACGCGCAAATTCTCGCCACGCAAGACGGCGGGGCGACCTGGGAAGTCCAGTTCAGGGATATCGAGCGCGAAGAAGGTTCGCCCTTTCTCGATGTCTGGTTCAAAGACCGTAACACCGGTTTCGTCGTGGGCGCCTATGGGGCACTGTTGATGACCAGCGACGGCGGCAAGAACTGGGAAGACATCGGCGACCGCCTGAACAGCGAAGACGGCTACCACCTCAATGCCATAGTCGCCGTCAAAGACTCCGGCCTGTTCATCGTCGGCGAGTTGGGCGGCATGTTCCGTTCGGCCGATTGGGGCCAGACCTGGGAAATCGTCCAGGGCCCTTACGAAGGCTCGCTGTTCGGCGCGCTGGGCGCCAACGAAACCGGCACGCTGCTGGCATATGGCTTGCGCGGCCATTTGTTCCGCTCCAGCGATTTCGGCGATACCTGGACGCAGATCGAACTGAACACACCGAATAACGGCCCGCTGGAGTTCGGTCTGGCGGACGGCAACTTGTTGCCGGATGGCTCGATCGTCGTGGTCGGCCATGGCGGAACCGTGCTGAAAAGCACCGATGACGGCCGTACCTTCAGCCTGATCAACCGCAGTGATCGGCTATCGCTGGCCGGTGTCGCTGCAGCGGATAACGGCAACCTGATTCTGGTGGGGCAGGGCGGCGTGCATGTCGCTTCGCCAACTGGCGCCGAGCTGGGCCAACAACAATAAGCCGGGAGAGTTTGCATGAGTAAGCATCAACAACAACCTGCGTCTTTCCTGGAGCGGTTGATTTTCAATAATCGTCCGGCGGTCATTCTGCTGTGTCTGCTGATCAGTATCTTTCTGTTCTATCAAGCCTCTCAGGTGCGCCCGCAAACCAGCTTCGAGAAGATGATTCCGCTGGGTCACCCTTATATTCAGAACATGATGAAGCACCGTAACGATCTGGCCAACCTGGGCAACACCGTACGGATTTCGGTTGAAGCGACCGAAGGCGACATCTTCAGCAAAACCTATATGGAGACGCTGCGGCAGATCCACGACGAGGTGTTCTACATTCCCGGCGTCGATCGTTCGGGGCTCAAATCGCTGTGGAGCCCGAGCGTTCGCTGGACCGAAGTGACCGAGGAAGGTTTCTCCGGCGGCGAGGTTATTCCGCAAACCTACGACGGTTCGACCGAAAGCCTCGAGGACCTGCGCAGCAACATCCTCAAGTCCGGACAAGTCGGGCGCCTGGTGGCGAACAACTTCAAGTCGAGCATCATCGACGTGCCGTTGCTCGAGGCCTACCCGGACCCGAACGACCAGAGCAAGTTGATCCCACTGGACTATCAGCAGTTCTCCCACGAGCTCGAAGAGAAGATTCGCGAGAAATACGAAGCGCAAAACCCCAATGTGAAAGTTCACATCATCGGTTTCGCCAAGAAAGTCGGCGATCTGATCGATGGCTTGATCGGTGTGGCGCTGTTCTTCGCCGTGGCCATTGGCATCACCTTCGTCTTGCTGCTGTGGTTCACCCACTGCTTCAAGAGCACGATCGCGGTATTGGTCGCCACCTTGATCGCGGTGGTCTGGCAGCTCGGTTTGCTGCACACCTTGGGCTTCGGTCTCGATCCTTATTCGATGCTGGTACCGTTCCTGGTGTTCGCCATCGGTATTTCCCACGGGGTACAGAAAATCAACGGCATCGCCATGGCCTCCGGCGAAGCGACCGATGCCTTGTCGGCGGCGCGCATGGCGTTCCGTCAGCTGTTCATTCCCGGGTTGGTGGCGTTGCTGTCGGATGCCGTGGGCTTCGTGACCTTGCTACTGATCGACATTGGCGTGATCCGCGAGCTGGCCATCGGCGCATCCGTGGGTGTGGCGGTGATCATTCTGACCAACCTGATTCTGCTGCCGGTGATCATTTCCTATATCGGCATCAGCAAGAAGGCGGTGAAAATCAGCCGCGAAGAGGCCGCCAAGGATCATCCGTTCTGGCGTCTGATTTCCAACTTCGCCCACCCGATGGTGGCGCCGATTTCCGTGGTGATCGCCCTGGTCGCGCTCGGCGGCGGGCTCTGGTACGGGCAGAACCTGAAGATCGGCGACCTCGACCAGGGCGCGCCGGAACTGCACCCGGATTCCCGTTACAACCTGGATAACGACTTCGTCATCCGCAACTATTCCACCAGCTCCGATGTACTGGTGATCATGGTCAAGACCGGCGTCGAAGGTTGTTCGACCTACGAAACGCTGTCGGCCATGGACGAGCTGATGTGGAAGATGCGGAACACGGAGGGCGTACAGTCGACCATTTCCATGGTCACCGTGTCCAAGCAGGTGATCAAAGGGATGAACGAGGGCAACTTGAAATGGGAAACCCTGTCGCGTAACAAGGACGTGTTGAACAATTCGATCGCCCGCGCCGATGGTCTGTACAACAGCGACTGCTCGTTGGCGCCGGTGCTGGTGTTCCTCAACGACCACAAAGCGGAGACTCTGGAACGCACCGTCGCGGTCGCCGAGGCATTCGCCAAGGAGCACAGCACCGAAGAGCTGAAGTTCGTCCTCGCAGCGGGTAACGCCGGTATCGAAGCGGCCACCAACGAAGTGATCGCGGCATCCGAGACCACCATGCTGGTCGCGGTTTATGCCGCGGTGAGCATCATGTGTCTGCTGACGTTCCGCTCCGTGGCGGCGACCCTGTGCGTGATCCTGCCGCTGGTGCTGACCTCGGTGCTGGGTAACGCTCTGATGGCCTTTATGGGCATCGGCGTGAAGGTGGCCACCCTGCCGGTGATCGCTCTGGGCGTGGGTATCGGTGTCGACTACGGCATCTATATCTACAGCCGCCTGGAGACCTACCTGCGCCAGGGGCTGTCGTTGCAGGATGCCTATTACGAGACGCTCAAGTCGACCGGTAAAGCCGTGCTCTTCACCGGCGTATGCCTGGCCATCGGCGTGGCGACCTGGATCTTCTCGGCGATCAAGTTCCAGGCCGATATGGGTCTGATGCTGACCTTTATGTTCCTCTGGAACATGATCGGCGCGATCTGGCTACTGCCTGCCCTGGCGCGCTTTATGATCAACCCGGAGAAGCTGCGTCAAAAAGCCGAAGCCTGATCCATAGGCCCGAGCAGAAAAAACCGCGACCTTGAGTCGCGGTTTTTTTTTAGGTTATGTACCCGGTAGGTGTTACATGCAATGGGTAGGTTGGCGCTGAGCGCAGCGAAGCCCAACAGGCATCGGTATGTCTCGTTGGGCTTATCGCCGTGCAACATGCCATTGGGACATAGCCTTTTTATGGGCTATGTACCAATTATTTATCGCGCCCTGGAGTCGGTGAGACGATGCCAAGGCTGGCGCCATTCGTGGCTTAGCGGCGCGGTACGCCTGCCACGCTCCGAACACGACCATGGCGCGACGCGTAACCCACCAGGCGCTAGACCGCGTTGCGCCGGTGGCGGATTACGCCGCATCCCTTATGGTGCGATGTCGGGCAATTGCCTATGCGGCTAACCCGCCCTACGACTGCGCGTCTCCCCTCACAAAGCCGTGGGCGACAAGTAATGGGTTTTAGGTATAGGCGGGCGTCAATGCTTGTGCTTCGGCAAACGTGTAGCCCGGATGCAATCCGGGAGCGGTATCTGGCGCAACATTTTCCCCGGATTGCGCTGGCGCTTATCTGGGCTACCAGGGTTAAGCAGGGTCTTGTGTATAAACATAGGATCTACGGACTGTATGCGCTGGGTTGTGGGCGCTAGCGCGGATACAGCGGCGGCAGGGCGCCTTGTTCCTGCTGCGCCGTACCGCTGTTCGCTTCGTTGCTGGTCAGGGTGCGGATCGCCTGCCAGAGATCCTGGCCTTGCCATTGCTGGCCGGTTTCGCTGTAGAGCGCCCCGTTCAGGCCGTCGAGCGCCTCGGACAAGGGGACGAAGCGGGCGGCCATGTCGGCGAGGGTTTCCGGCTGTTGGCGGGCCCAGGCGTCGAGCGCTTGGCGGGTGCCATGGGGGTCGTTGGCCAGGCTGGCGCGTTTCAAATCGTCGAGCAGGGTGCGCGGGCTCGGGCCGGTTTGCGCGGCGCGCAGCACCGCGGGCTGGCGGCGGGCATGCCACCAGAGGGCGAAGCCGAGCAGGGTGGTGAAGCCGAGCAGCGTAGTGCTCAATTGCCAGGGCCACAGCGCCGGGCCTTGGCTGGTGCCGCTGCTTGGCACGGGTTCGGGCAGGGTTTCCAGGGCCAGGTCGGGGTTGGCCGCGACCTTCAGTGTGCGTGCCGGCAGGCTGCTGCGCTCCAGGCGGTCTTCCTGGGTGTTCCACCAGACCACTTCCAGTGCATCGAGAGTGAATTCGCCCACTCGATTGGGCACCAGGGCTTCGCGTTCCTCGCGGCTGCCGATCAGCCCCTGCTCGGTGACTTGATTGGATAATTGCGGTTGATCCGGGTAGCGGCGCAAGCCCGCGGCGCGGGTCGCGGGTAAGGGTGGCAGTTGCGCGCTGGAAAGACCATCGACCTTGAGCAGCAGGCTGCGGGTCAGGGAGTCGCCGGCCTGGGCGTTATCCGGCTCCGGGCTCCAGGCTTCGGCCAGGCTCAGGCCGCGCGCCGGTAGCCAGGGCGCATCGGTCGGGTAGCTGGCGGGCTTGGCTTTGACGGTGAGGGGAATATCCGGGGATTTCACCCGCGTCACTTTGCCCGGCGGCGGGCCGAAGGGCATATAGATATTGCTCTGCGAACGGTCGGCCAGGGTGGCGCTGAACACTTGGCCGGGAATGGTCAATTCGCCGCTGAGCTGCGGGAAGATCGCATAGCGCAGCTCGATCACGCCGTGGCGCACGCCGCCGATGTCTTTCTCGTAGGTGCGCGGTTCGCCCAGCGATTCGATGCGCGCATCGGCCATTTCCAAGGGGGTCAGGCTGCTGTCGTCGTACAGCGACACCGAGTGGTAGATGCGTAGCGTCAGCACGGCCTGGGCCTGGACGTAAACGCTCTCCTGGTCGAGGCTGGCGTCGATGAATACCGGCGCCAACTGGCCGGTCGCCGTGTTGCCGCTGCTTTCTTGCACGTGCAGGGTGATCGGCTGGGTTTGCGCGTCGCCCAGGCGCAACGGCGGCACTATCACGTAACCGCTCTGCTTGGGTTGCAGGGTGATGACCCAGCGGGTGGTGGAGCGGGCTTCGCCGTTGATGGTGGCCAAGCGATTGAACTGGCGGGTGCCGATCACCTCGAACAGCGCCTGGAGCGGGCTGAGGTCGGGCTTGTTGAACACTGTGGCGTCATCGGACTCGAGGGTCAGCTCGACGCTCTCGCCGAGGCTCAGGCGGGAGCGGTCGACGCTGGCGGTAAGGCTTGCGGCGTTGGTTTGCAGCGCCATCAGGAGCAGAAAAAAAGTGCAGAGCAGGCGGGTCATCGGGTCTGTTCCTGACGCTGTTGCTGTTCATACCAGAATTTACGTCGCAGCAACTCGCCCGGGTCGTCGGGGATTTGCCGTAGCCATTGTTCCAGGGCCTGACGACGTTCGCCGTCGAGGGCCTCTTCGGCGGTGGCGATCTGTTGTTCGCCATCGCCCTTGTCGGTGGGGTCTGCGGGTGTCGGCGCCTTGTCTCCGCCTTCGCCGGGCGTCTGTTGCGCTGGCGCCTCTTGGCCATTGTTCGGTGTTGGCTGGCCCTCGGGGGGCTCTTTCGCTTGGTCACCGTCGGGCGCTGTCTGCGGGTTTTGCGCCGGGTCGTTTTGCGCTTGTTGCGGGTCTTGCTGGGCCTGCTGATTTTGTTGCTGTTGCTGCTGTTGGCGTAGCAATTCTTCGACGAGCGCTTTGTTGGTCAATGCCGGTTGCAGCTGCGGCTGCAGTTCGAGGGCTCGATCGTAGGCTTCGATGGCCGCTTCCAATTCGTTGCTGCGCGCCAGGGCATTGCCGCGGTTGTAGTGCCCGGCGGCGCTGTCGTCCTGAGCGAAACGCTCGGCCGCCGCCGCGTAATCTTCGGCCTGGTACAGCGCCTGGCCCTGCCACTGCGGGTCTTTGAAGCGCTCGGCCGCCTCGGCGGGACGCTGGGCGTCGAGCAGGCGCTGGCCTTGTTGGTCGGCACGTAGCCAGAGGTCATTGAAGTCGAAGGCGTAACCGCTCTGCGGCGCGCCCAGCAGCAATAGTGGCAGGCACAGCAACCAGCCGCGCCGGCCGGCGCAGGCGGCCAATAGCAACAGCGGCAGGAGTAACCAATGGCCTTGATCGGCCCAGGCTTGCAGGGTGATTTGTTCGCCTTCCTGCTGCAGCCGCTGCGGTCCTTCGAGCAGGCCCAGAGCGCGCAGGTCGCGATCGTCCAGGCTGGCTTGGCGGTAGCGCGCACCTATCTCCTGGGCGAAGCGTTTGAAGCCGCTATGGTCGAGCCGCGGAATCAGGATCGCGCCTTGGGCGTCCTTGAGGAAACCGCCGTCGGCCTGGGGAATGGGCGCACCTTCGGCGCTGCCGATACCGAGGATGGACAACGACTCGCTACGCTCATCCAGTGCCTGGCGAATCCCGAGGCGCTCCTGTGCGTCCAGTTCGCTGCCGATCAACAGCAGGCGGCCTTTGCCCAGGGCGCCTTGCTCGAGCAGGGCCAGGGCCTTGGCCACGGCCAGGTCGGCGCGCCGTCCGGGTTCGGGCATGATCGAGGGCTTGAGCGATTCGAGCAGGTTGCGGCTGGTGGCCAGGTCGTCGGACAGCGGCACCAGGGTATGCGCGCTGCCGGCGAATACCACGATCGCGGTCTGCGCGTCGCGGCGCTCCTCCAGCAGATCCAGGACCTTGCGCTTGGCCTGCTCCAGGCGGTTGGGCGAGGCATCGCCGGCGAGCATCTGTGGCGTCAGTTCGAGCAGCACCACCAGCGGATCGGCGGGTTTCAGGTTCTGCTGCTCGATGCGTTGCCAGCTCGGGCCGAGCAATGCCAACAAGGCGAGGAGCCAGGCCAGGCCGAGAAGGATCCACGGCAGGCGGCTGCTGCGGCCTTTGCCGCCGCTGAGCAGGGTGGCATGGAAGGCGACGGGCAGCAGCGACTGCCAGCGCCCGCTGCGTTTTTCCCGGTGCCAGAGCTGCCAGATCAATGCGCCCAGCAGCGGCGCCAGCAACAGCCAGTAAGGGCGCAGCCAATGGGGCCAGAGCAGTTGCAGGGTGTCTTCGATCATTGCGGCCTCCGCTTGAGGCGTAGGACCAGGCGACTGCGCTGCTGTTGCAGTTGCGGCCAGAGTTCGCGAACCACCAGCAGCACGCTGAACAGCAGGGCGGCGCCCAGCGGCCAGCAATACAGGGCCAGGGCCGGACGCGCCAGGGTGGACTGCTGCGCCACCGGTTCGAGGCGGTCGAGGGTGGCTTCGATGGCGCGCAATTCGTCGCTGTCGCGCGCGCGGAAATACTCGCCGCCGGTCAGATCGGCGATGCCGCGCAGCGTCGGCTCGTCGAGATCCAGACCGGGGTTGAGGCCGAGCATGCCGAGCACACCACCATGCTGCGGATCGGCGCCGATGCCGATGGCGTAGATTTTCACCCCTTCCTCGGCGGCCAGGCGCGCCGCGGTCATGGGGTCGATCTCGCCGCCGGTATTGGCGCCATCGGTGACCAGGACCAGTACGCGGCTGTCCGCCGGGCGCTCGCGCAGGCGTTTGACCGCCAGGCCGATGGCGTCGCCGATCGCGGTGTTCTTGCCGGCGATGCCGATCAGTGCTTCGTCGAGCCAGGTGCGCACGGTGCGCCGGTCGAAGGTCAGCGGGGCTTGCAGGTAGGCCTGGCTGCCGAACAGGATCAGGCCGACGCGGTCGCCGCGGCGGCCTTCGATAAAGTCGCCGAGCAGGTGTTTGACCAGGGTCAGGCGGTCCACTTCTTCATCTTCCCAGCGCATGTCGGCATAGCTCATCGAGCCGGAGACATCCACGGCGACCAATAGATCGCGGCCGCTGGCGGGCAGGGGTAAAGGCTCGCCGACCCATTCCGGGCGGGCGGCGGCGCAGAGCAGCAACAGCCACAACAGGATAAACGGCAACTGCTGCCGCCAGGGCGGCAAACCGGCGCGGGCGCGGCGACCGGCCAGGTTCTCCAGCTCGCCGAGAAAACTGACTTTCAGGGCGGCCTCGCCGCTGTCCGCTGCCGGCAGCAGCCGGCGCAGCAGCCAGGGCAGCGGCGCCAGCAGGAAGATCCATGGCCAGGCGAACTCAAACATGTTTGCGTATCCAGATCGCGACCGCCTGGTTGAGCCCATCGATGGCTTTGTCGTCCAGGGTGCAATGCGGGCGGTAGGCGCCCTCGACCAGAATCATCCAGCGGGTCAGCCCGGCCGCCGGGCAGCGGTTATCGAGAAACGCCAGCCAGGCGCGGCTGCTCAGCACATGGCTGTGGCTTTGCGGATAACGCTCGCGGCACAGGCGTTTGAGCAGGCCGTTGAGTTGCTGCAACCAGGGCCCGGCGGCGGCGCCGTCGTAAGGCTTGCGCAGTTGTTCGAGCTCGGCCAGGGCGGCCAGGCGCAACGGGTCCAGGCGTTGTTCGTCGGCGACGTCGCGGCGCTTTTTCGGCAGGCGTCGCAGCAGGCGAATCAGCCCCCAGAGCAACAGCGGCAGCAGGAGCGCGAGCAGCCACCAGCCGGGTGCCGGCGGCCACCAACCGATGGGCGGCGGAGCGATAAGGGGGGCGAGTCGATCCAGCGGATTCATGATGGTTTCCCGGAGCGCTGGGCATTATTGAGGTGCTCGCGCAACTGTTCGATCATCTCGCGCTGGGTGCTCAAGGGCAGCAAGGGCACGCCGAGCTTTTGCGCCAAGCGCCGCCAGCGCGCCTGCCGGGCTTCGCCCTGGCGGTGATAGGCCAGGCGTAGATCCGCGTTATGGGTGTCGAGTTCCAGCCGCGCGCCGCGCTCGGCGAAGCGCAGCAAACCGGCGGCGGGCAGGGCGTGGTCGAGCGGGTCGCTTAGCGGCAGCAACAGCAGGTCGGTGTGCCGGGCGAGGAGAATCAGTTGTTGCTCGCTGCTGTCGCTCAGCGTGCGTTCGTCGCAGAGCACCATCACCAGGCTGCCGGGGCGCAGCACCTCGCGAGCGCGGCGCAGGGCCAGGCCGAAACTGTCGCGTGCCGGCTGCAGCTCGGTGGACAGCGCCTGGTTGGCCCGGGTCAGGCGATTGAGCAGTTGCAGCAGGCTTTGCTTGCTGCGCCGCGGCTTGACTTCGTGCTGCTCCAGATCGCCGAACACCAGCCCGCCGATGCGGTCGTTATGGCCCAGGGCGGCCCAGCCGAGCAGGGCGGCGGCATGGGCGGCGAGCACCGACTTGAACATCAGCCCCGAGCCGAAGAACAGACGCTGGCTCTGCTCGACGAGGATATAGATCGGCCGCTCGCGTTCTTCATGGAACAGCTTGGTATGCGGTTCCTGGGTGCGTGCGGTGACCCGCCAATCGATGGTGCGCACATCGTCGCCGGCCTGATAGACGCGCACTTGGTCGAAGTCCACGCCACGCCCGCGCAGCTTGGAATGGTGCAGGCCGATCAGCGGGCTGCGCCGCGCTGGGGTGGAGAACAGTTGCACCTCGCGCACGCGGTGACGCATCTCGATCAGCTCGGCGAGATCGACGCGGACTCCGGGTTGGCTGGGCTGGTTATGCATGGCGATTCAGCAGGTAGCCCGGATGCAAGCCGGGAGCGGTGTGACGCTGTTCCCGGATTGCATCCGGGCTACGGAGGCTGGTTGCATCAGGCCACCGCCACCACATCGAGAATGCGTTGCACCACGCGGTCCTGATCGATACCCGCGGCTTCGGCCTCGAACGACAGGATGATGCGGTGGCGCAGCACGTCGAACAGCACCGCCTGGATATCTTCCGGGCTGACGAAGTCGCGACCGGCCAGCCAGGCATGGGCGCGTGCGCAACGGTCGAGGGCGATCGAGCCGCGCGGGCTGGCACCGTAGGCGATCCACTCGGCCAGTTCGGGGTCGAATTTGGCCGGGGTGCGCGAGGCCATCACCAATTGCACCAGGTATTCCTCCACGGCGTCGGCCATGTACAGGCCGAGGATTTCCTTGCGCGCGGCGAAGATCGCCTGCTGGCTGACCCGGTGCTCGGGCTTGGCTTCGCCATTGAGCGCGTCGCCGCGGGCCTGGGCGAGGATCTTGCGTTCGACGTTGGCATCCGGGAAGCCGATCTTCACATGCATCAGGAAACGGTCGAGCTGGGCTTCCGGCAGCGGATAAGTGCCTTCCTGCTCGATCGGGTTCTGCGTGGCCATCACCAGAAACAACGGCGACAGCTCGTAGGTGCAGCGGCCGACGCTGACCTGGCGCTCGGCCATGGCTTCGAGCAGCGCCGACTGCACTTTGGCCGGGGCGCGGTTGATCTCGTCGGCGAGCACCAGGTTATGGAAGATCGGCCCCTGCTGGAACACGAAGCTGCCGGTCTCGGGGCGGTAGATTTCGGTGCCGGTGATATCGGCGGGCAACAGGTCCGGGGTGAACTGGATGCGGTGGAATTCGCCTTCGATGCCTTCGGCCAACTCCTTGATCGCTTTGGTCTTGGCCAGGCCGGGCGCACCCTCGACCAGCATATGGCCGTCGGCGAGTAGGGCGATCAGCAGCCGTTCGATGAGTTTTTCCTGGCCAAGGATTTGCGTAGAAAGAAAATGTCGCAGGGCGACCAGCGCTTCGCGGTGTTCCATCGTTGGGCTCTTTCCGAAAGGGGCAAATCGTGCCGGACGCACGAGGGCCTAGACTTTAAAGCATTTGCCGATGCGCCGGCTATGCGCTGCTCGGCATCCTGAGCGACGTCCGGCGTGACGTTTCAAGAAAAGCGGCTTATCCCTGTGCGGTATAGCCACGATCAGTGCGTTTGCTGAGCGGACTGATTTGCAGTGCTGCCGTGCTGATTGGCCCCCGGCCGATAAGTACCGCCTTCTCTCAGCAGAACCGAGGGGATAAGGGTGACGCCGCTGAGTACGAGTAAGGCGATAAACAGTTGCGTGTATCGCTGTTGTAGGCTCTCGTCGCCATCGCCCTCCAGAAGCGGGCCGGTGGCCGCTTGCAGGATCGCCACCCCCAGCCAGGCGAATACATTCACCAGGCCCATGGCCGTGCCGGACAGCCGCAGCGGAAAACTTTCCTTGGTCAGGGTGAAGCCGATTGCGGCGATGCCGTTGCCGAAGATTCCCAGGAGCAAATAGACCGTATGGAGGGCCGGCAAGGGCAGGGACGGGCCGCCTATCTGTAGCGTTGCGAACAGCACGAGAATGAGCAGGGCGCCGAGGATCATGAGCGGTTTTCTCCTGGCGCCGAATACGCGATTCGACAGGGCGCTCAAAAGTACGCCGCCGAGCATGATGCCAACCGCGATCATTGCCAGAACAGCGCCGGCATCCGCCTTGCTCAGGCGATGGATTTCTTCCAGGTAGGGGCCGCCCCATAAGCCGGCAAAGGTGAAGAACAGACCGTTGCCGAAGAAGAACCAGGCGGCGAGCGGCCAGAGCCTCGGTTGTTTTAACAGGAATAGCAGGCTGTACCAGACAGTGTCGGCCCGCTGTTCGTCCGGCGCTGGAGCGTTGGCGGCGGTTGGTTCTGGCGGTTTTTCGACGATCAGCACGAAAGCCAGGACCGCTACGAGGAATGTGAAGATTCCCGCGTACACGAAGGAAGCACGCCAGCCCAGCCATTCGGTGACGACCGCTAACGGGGTTGTCGCCAGCAGCGCCCCCAGGCCGCCGGACGATATGAACAGCCCGGTGACCAGCGCAAAATCCTTGCCTCGGAACCATAGCGAAAACAGCTTCATCGCCGGCACGAACAGCATCGCCATACCGGCGCCGACGAGAAACCTGCCGAGCGCTGCGACAAGCATCGAATCCGCCAAGCCGAAGAGTGCAGAGCCGAGCGCGGCGATGACGAAGAAAGTGCCGATGGTACGTTTCGCGCCCCATTTATCGGCAAGTACCCCCGCGGGCATTTGCATCAGCGCATGCGGATAGAAGTACGCCGCGCTGAGCACCCCCATCATCGCTTCCTTGGTCTGCAGGTCGTTCATCACATCGGTTGCCACCGCCGCGAGCGCCATGCGTTGAAAGAAGGCCAGGATGTAGGCCATGACCAGGATGGCGAACATCACCCAGCGCAGTCGATTGAGCGTGAGACGAAGTGGTTGCATGGCTTGGGGTTCCATTCATGCCGCAGGGAGAAGTTCGGGGCGACTCCAGCTATCTGCGGCATGGGGCGGGCATGGGGGATCCGCTGCCCGCCGGGTATGCGGTTCGTTTCAGGTGCTGCGCTTGGCGCCGACGGCAGCGAGCGCTATGCGTTCGTTTGGGTCCGATCCCGTTTCAGCGCGCGGTTATGCTGAGGCGGGAACAGGCCCTAACCGTGCCGCCATTGCTCCAGCAACCGCAGATGGCTCTCCTGCGCGGTCTCCTGCAACACCGGCGCCAGTTGCAGCTCCTCGCCGGGCAGGCATTGCGCCAGGCGGGCCACGGCTTGTGGGGTGAGGGCGCCGAGACGCGGATAGCCGCCGATGGTTTGCCGGTCGTTGAGCAGGATGATCGGCTGGCCATCGGGTGGCACCTGCACGGCGCCCAGCGGAATCCCTTCGGAAATGGTCGTCGTACGCAGCGCCTGCAAGCTCGGGCCGAGTATGCGGATGCCCATGCGGTCGGCCCGCGAGTCGATCTTCCAGGTGCTGTTGAACACGTCGAACAGGCTGCGGCCGTTGAAGTCGCCGATCTGCGCGCCCATCACCAGTTCCAGGCGCGGCGAGGGCGCGAACCGGGGAATCAGCCGCGCGTCCATGCGCCGTGGCGCCGCTACGGCCTGCGCCCACTGCAAGCGGTCGCCCACCGCCAGCGGTCTGCCGTCGCCATGCAGGCCGCCCAATTGCTCGCGGGCCATGCTCGAACAACTGCCGAGCACCGCAGTCGCGCTGAAACCGCCCGGCGCGGCCAGGTAGGCGCGGGCGCCCATGCGTGGTTGGGCGAAGCGCAACTGCTGGCCCTGGCGCACGATGAAGGTTTGCCAGGGTCGCAGGGGTTCGCCGTCCAGAGTGGCGCCGAGATCGGCACCGGCCAGGGCCAGGCAACCCTGTTGCTCGCAGCGCAGGTCGAAATTGCCCAGGGTGATTTCCACCACCACGGCATCCAGGGCGTTGCCCAATAGCCAGTTGGCCCAGTACATGGAAATCCAATCGAGGGCGCCGCTTTGGCTGACGCCGAGGTGGCGCACGCCGAAGCGACCGGCATCCTGCAGTTGGATAAAGGGGCTGCTGCGTTCGACGCGCAGCCCGCCAGCGTCGCGGTTCATAGTGGCGTCTCCAGGGGGCTGTCGTCGCCGCCGAGGCGGATGAATTCGGCATGATCGATGGGCACGAAGCGCACCCGGTCGCCCGGTTGCAACAGGCTGTAACCGTCGATGCAGCGGTCGAACAGTTTCACCGGGCTGCGCCCGAGCAGGTTCCAACCGCCGGGCGAAACCGCCGGGTAGATCGCGGTCTGGCGCTCGGCGATGCCCACGCTGCCCGCTGCGACCCGTTTGCGCGGGGTGCTCAGGCGCGGCGTAGCGAGGGCTTCCTCGACCAGCCCCATAAAGGCGAAACCGGGGGCGAAACCGATGGCGAACACCTGATACTCATGGCGGCTGTGGCGCTCGATCACCTGCGTCTCGCTGAGCCCGCTGCGTCGCGCCAGCAGCGGCAGCTCGGGGCCGACGCTGCGGTGGTACCAGGTCGGCAGCTCATGGCAGCGGCCGCCTTCGGCATTTGCCGGTTGCAGGTCGGTGAAGGCTTCGGCGATCAGTTCGCGCACACGTAGCCCGGCCATGCGCTTGAGGTCGTAGTGCAGCAACAGCGTGGTGTAGGACGGCACCAGATCGATCAACGCGTCGCCGAAACTGGCGCGCAGGCGTTGGCTGGCGGCCAGTACCCAGGGCATGTTGCTTTCGTCGATGCTGTCGAACAGGCGCAGGGTCAGGCTGTCGATGCCGGCGACTTCGAGTTTCGGGACCGGTGCTCTCATGCCAACCTCAGGCTGTCGAAGGCTTCGCGGATGCGGCGTACCGCCGCGATGGATTCGGCATTATCGCCATGCACGCAGAGCGTGTGGGCTTGCAGGGACAGCGAACTGCCGTCGCTGGCAAACAGGACATGGCCCTTGGCCAGGCAGACCGCTTGAGCGACGATCAGCTCGCTATCGTGGTGCACCGCACCGGGCTGGCTGCGCGAAACCAGAAAACCCTCCGCGTCGTAGGCGCGGTCGGCGAAGGCTTCGAACCACAGGGTCAGGCCGAGCTCGGCGCCCATGGCCTGGGTCTGGCGATTGTCGCGGGTGGTCATCAGCATCAGCGGCAGGCTGCGATCATAGTTGGCCACGGCGCGCATCACCGCCCGCAGGATTTGCGGTTTGCGCATCATGTCCTGGTACAGCGCGCCGTGGGGTTTGACGTAGCTCACACGGGTGCCCTGGCTACGGCAGATGGCCTCCAGGGCGCCGACCTGATAGAGCAGCAGGTCTTCGACTTCCTGGGGCGAGCAATCCATCGAACGGCGGCCGAAACCGACCAGATCCGGATAGCCCGGATGGGCGCCGATACGCACGCCATGTTCGATCGCCAGGGCGACGGTCTGGCGCATGATGCTGGGGTCGGAGGCGTGGAAGCCGCAGGCGATATTGGCGCAGTCGATAAAGGGCATGACCTCGGCATCCAGACCCATTTGCCAGGCGCCGAAGCTTTCGCCGATATCGCAGTTCAGAAGCAGGCTGTTCAAGGGGATGTTCCTCTGTGCGGGTCGTCTCGTCGGTATGCGAAGCACGGCGATAGCGAACGGACGGCCGCGTTTTATGGAATGACCTGTGCGGCATTCTTGAGTGGCGTGGGGCGGGCGTCCAACTAATAAAAATGAGCGGCTGATATAGGAAAAGTCGATGGCGCTCATTTCGCACGCAGTCTTGAGCGTTCGCTACGCCAGAGGCGCGGGGCATAAGCTTTTTCGATCGTAAGCCTCCGTTTTTTCTCGTTGGACACTGCCGCCGGCAAATCCGACAGTGGTGCTGTGGTTTGCTCCTTCGCGCAGCAGACACCTTGCGCGCACCCCTGGCCGCTCCACCATCTCGGCCAGGGGTGTCCTTTCCATCGGCGGGGTGCCGCGGTTGTTCCGGATAGATTGTTGACCTGGTTCCCTGATCCACGACTCATGGACACGCCAATGAAACCCTCTCTCTATTTGCAGTTCCCCGCGGTGCTCGCTTCCCTGGTCGGCGCCGTGACGGCACAGGCAGCCGAGCACTGGAACATGTCGGCCGAGCAACCGACCAGTAACTTCATCACCCGGATCGCCCGCGACTTCGCCCGCCAGGTCAAGCGCGAGAGCAAGGGCGAGCTGGATATCCGCGTCTCGCCCAACTCGACGTTATTCAAGCGCGCCCAGGTCAAAGCCGCGGTGGCGCGCGGAGATATCCAGCTCGGCGATCTGTTTATGTCCGTGCTCGGTGAGGAAGACCCGCTGTATGCGCTCGACAGCCTGCCGTTTCTGGTCACCGACTACGACCAGGCGAAACGACTCTGGCAGGCCAGCCGCCCGGCCATCGAACAGCGCCTGCTGAAAGACGGCGTGCGCTTGCTGTATGCCGTGCCCTGGCCGCCGCAGAGTTTGTACAGCAACAAGCCGCTGACCCGTATGGCGGATTTCCAGGGCCTGAAATTCCGCTCCTACAACCCGACCATCGCGCGCATGGCCGAGCTGATCGGTGCCGAGCCGACCACCATCGCCACCGAGGACGTGCCCCAGGCATTCGGCAACGATGAGGTGCAGGCGATGCTGACGTCCTCGGCCACCGGCGTGGATTTGCAGGCATGGAAGTTCGCCAGCCATTTCTACGACATCAAGGCGTTCATCCCGAAGAACATTGCGGTGGTCAACGAGGCGGCATTCCAGCGTTTGTCGGTCACTGCGCAACAGGCGCTGTTGAGCGCGGCCAAGCGCGCGGAGATGCAGGGCTGGGAATTGTCCTGGGCGCTGAACGCCTATCAGATCAGAACCCTGGGGCGCCGCGGCATTACCGTGGTCGATGAAGCGCCGCCAGCAATACGCGCCGGCCTGGATGCGATCGGCAGAACGCTGGCCTGGGAATGGCTGGGCACGGCGGGCGAGCAGGGGCGGGAAATCGTCGACGCGTATCGCGAAGGTTCTGCCAAAGATCAGGTCGAATAATCCCGCTATTCAGGCGTAATCGCAGTCGCAATGCCGCTCACTCAAACCGGATGGGCGGCATTGTTCTGTCTGTGTATCCATTGCTTGTTGCAGGGCGCACCCGGGTAAGCGTGACCTTTGCTTGCAGCGGCCGCAAAGGAAGGGCGCGCATAGGTCGTGCAGCACCAGCCTCGGCGCAGATTTTGGTGCGCACGGCTTACCCTACGAAGTCAGCACCCGCCATTGCGCGAAGATCCATTTTTCGTAGCCTGGACAAGTCCGGGCTACGGGAGCAGCTGATCGTTCCCACGTGGACGGTTCGACGCCTCGATGTCACCCAATGGTAGCCCGGGTTGAGCGAAGCG
>NZ_CAMPHN010000038.1 GCF_946885885.1 uncultured Pseudomonas sp. | reverse complement strand
TGATCCAGTACCCGCAAATCATCATCGGCATGCTCACCATCGGCGGTCTCGGCACTCTCTGCACGCTGCTCGTGCGCAAGGCCTGCA
Source organism: uncultured Pseudomonas sp. (assembly GCF_946885885.1). The sequence goes on along the minus strand of NZ_CAMPHN010000038.1, from coordinate 30,868 downwards.
CCCCGCTGCTGCGCTGGCAAGCCAAAGGAGGCCGGCCATGAACAGCGCCGTGATCGACAACCGCCTGGCCGTGCTCGACCACAGTCGCCAGCGCGCCCAGGCCGACAGCCAAGCCGTCGGCCGTGGGCATATCCGCGTGGACGACGTGCATATCGAGTTCGACCACAACGGCGGCAAACGCGCCGCGGTGCAGAACGCCCAACTGGAGATCAAGCCCGGCGAGTTCGTCTGCCTGCTCGGCCCTTCCGGCTGCGGCAAGTCGACCCTGCTCAACGCCATCGCCGGCTTTGTGCAGCCGAGCCGCGGCAGCTTGAGCATCGACGGCCAGGCGGTCAGCGAGCCCGGTCCAGATCGCGGCATGGTGTTCCAGCAGCACTCGTTGTTCCCCTGGAAAAGCGTGCGCGACAACGTCGCCTTCGGCCCGCTGATGGCCGGCGCTTCGCGGCGCGAAGCCTGTAGCGTGGCGCGCACATTTCTCTCCCTGGTCGGCCTGGCGGCGTTCGAGGAGGCCTATCCCGCGACGCTCTCCGGCGGCATGCAGCAACGCGTCGGCATCGCCCGCGCCCTGGCCAATTACCCCAGCGTGCTGCTGATGGACGAGCCGTTCGGCGCCCTGGATGCGCAGACGCGAATCATGATGCAGGAGAACCTGCTGCAGATCTGGCGCGAGTTCCGCAACACCCTGGTGTTCGTCACCCACGACATCGACGAGGCGGTGTTCCTCTCCGACCGCATCGTGGTGATGAGCGCCAGCCCTGGTCGGATCATCGCCGACATTCCGGTGCCGCTGCCGCGCCCGCGCGAGCAGAGCCTGCTGACCAGCGCCGAATTCATCGCGATCAAACGCCAGTGCATGGACCTGATCCGTCAGGAGACCCTGTGCGCCTTCCAGCAACAGAACCAGGTGGGCTGAGCCATGCATGCACAGCCCTTACTCACGTCCGCGCTCGACATGACCTGTCATGACAGGCTGGAGATTCCCTCCGTGAACGGTATTCAACAGCTCGCCCCTGGGCAGTCGCCGCTGCCGCTCTACGTGCAGATCCGCGACAGCCTGCGCCAGCAAATCCTCGAAGGCAGCTACGCGGTGCATAGCCGCCTGCCCTCGGAGAACCAGCTGATGCAGGCCTATGGCGTCAGCCGCATCACCATTCGCCAGGCCCTGCGCGACTTGCACAACGAGGGCCTGGTGTTCAGCGCCCAGGGCAAGGGCACCTACGTCAGCAAGCCCAAGGCGGTGCAGAACGTGCAGCGCCTGCAAGGCTTCGGCGAGGCCATGGCGGCCCAGGGCTACGAGGCCACCGCGCGACTGCTGTCGATCCAGCAACGCAAGCCGCCCAAGGCGGTGGTCGCCGCCCTGCACCTGGCGCCCGGCGAGGACGTGGTCGAGGTCAAGCGCGTGCGCTACCTCAACCGCGAGGCGGTGTGCGTGGAAAACAGCTACTTCCCCCTGGATATCGGCCGCCGCCTGTTCGGCCAGGACCTCTCCGGCGACATCTTCCCGATGCTGGAAAACCTCTTCGGCATCGCCTTGGGGCGCGCCGATATCGGCCTCGACGCCGTGCTCGCCGACGACGAGGTGCAGCACCTGCTGGGCCTCAAGGCCGGCGAAGCGATTCTGCGGGTCGAGCGCCTGACCCACGACCGCGGCGGCCGGCCGATCGACTTCGAATACCTGTGCTACCGCGGCGACTCATTCAAATACCAGTTCCGAGTGGATCGGAAATAGGAGACGAGCATGACTACCACCCACATCAATGGCATCCCGGTGATCGACACCGACGTGCTGGTCATCGGCGGCGGCACCGCCGGCCCGATGGCCGCCGTGACCGTCAAGGAACTGGACCCGACGCTCAAGGTGATCCTGCTGGAGAAGGCCAACGTCAAGCGCTCCGGCGCCATCTGCATGGGCATGGACGGGCTCAACAACGCCGTGGTGCCCGGCCACGCCACGCCCGAGCAGTACGTCAAGGAGATCACCATCGCCAACGACGGCATCGTCCATCAACCGGCGCTGCTGGCCTACGCCCAGCGCTCGTTTCCGATGATCGAGAAGCTCGATTCCTGGGGCGTGCACTTCCAGAAGGACGAAACCGGCGACTACGACATGAAGAAGGTCCACCACCTCGGCACCTACGTGCTGCCGATGCCCGAGGGCCACAACGTCAAGAAGATCCTCTACCGCCGCCTGCGCCGGGTGCGGGTGGAGATCGAGAACCGCTTCCAGGCCACCCGCCTACTGAAGGACGCCGACGGCAATATCGCCGGGATGATCGGGGTCAACACCCGCACCGCCGAGCCGATCATCATCCGCGCCAAGGCGGTGATCATGGCCACCGGCGCCGCCGGACGCATCGGCCTGCCGAATTCCGGCTACCTGTTCGGCACCTACGAGAACCCGGCCAACTGCGGCGACGGCCACGCCATGGCCTACCACGTCGGCGCCGACCTGGTGAACCTCGAGTGCTTCCAGGTCAATCCGCTGCTCAAGGACTACAACGGCCCGGCCTGCGCCTACGTTACCGGCCCGCTCGGCGGCTTTACCGCCAACGCCTACGGCGAGCGCTTTATCGAGTGCGATTACTGGTCCGGGCAGATGATGCTGGAGTTCTTCAAGGAGCTGGAATCCGGCACCGGCCCGGTATTCCTCAAGCTCGACCACCTGGCCGAGGAAACCATCCAGGAAATCGAGACCGTGCTGCACACCAATGAGCGGCCGACCCGCGGACGCTTCCATGAAGGCCGCCAGGTCGACTACCGCCAGCGCATGGTCGAGATGCACATCTCCGAGATCGGCTTCTGCTCCGGCCACTCGGCCTCCGGGGTGTGGACCGACGAGACCGGCGCGACCACGGTGCCGGGCCTGTACGGCGCCGGCGACATGGCCTCGGTGGCGCACAACTACATGCTCGGCGCCTTCGTCTACGGGCAGATTTGCGGCGAGAGCGCCACCGCCTTCGCCCAGGCCCGCGGCGAGATCCAGCTCGACGAGGCGTTTATCGCCGAGGAACTGGCGCGCATCCAGGCGCCGCTGCTGGTCAAGGACGGCATCCCGCCGGAGCAGATGGAATACAAGGTACGCCGTCTGGTGAACGATTACCTGCAACCGCCCAAGGTCACCAAGAAGCTGGAAATCGGCCTGGAACGCATCCTCGCCGTGCGCGCGGACATCCCCAAACTCGCCGCCGCCGACCCCCACGAACTGCTCCGCGCCCTGGAGGTGCAATCGATCATCGACTGCGCCGAGATGGCCGCCCGCGCCTCGCTGTACCGCACCGAGTCGCGCTGGGGCCTGTACCACTACCGGGTCGATTTCCCCGAGCAGAACGACGTCGAGTGGTTCTACCACAGCCGCCTGTTCAAGGACGCAGACGGCCAGATGGCCCACGGCAAACGCCCGGTCGCCGACTACGTGGTGGCTCTCGGCGAGGAGAAGGACGCCTACAGCAAGCTGCGCGTAAAGAAAGCCGCCAATGCCTGATCGAGCCTGTAGGAGCGGCCTTGGCCGCGAAGCCTTTGCTGCGCTTTTCGCGGCCAAGGCCGCTCCTACAAACGAATGCAATTCGAGGAGATAACCATGCCCGTAGCCAACCACCGTTCCAGCGTTCCCGTCGTCGTCGACGAGGACAAATGCATCGCCGACAAGGGCTGTCGCGTGTGCATCGACGTCTGCCCGCTGGATGTCCTGTGGATCAACCCGGACAGCGGCAAGGCCCATATGAAGTATGACGAATGCTGGTACTGCATGCCCTGCGAAACCGACTGCCCGACCGATGCGGTGAAAGTGAACATTCCCTATTTGCTGCGCTGATCAAGGAATTACCGATGAAACACTATGACGATCCTCAACTGCAGGCCCTCGCCGAAAACCTCGCCTCAGCCGATCCGGGTATCCGCCGGGTGGCGGTGCTGGAACTGGTCGATTGCGGCGAGCCTGAAGCGGCCGAGCTGCTGATCCTCGCCCTTAACGATCCCGATCCCTCGGTGCGCCAGGAGGCCGCCAAGGTGGTCGACGAGTTCGATGCCGCGGATATCGCCGATGCGCTGATCGCCGCCCTCGGTGACAGCGACGAGGTGGTACGCAACGCCGCAGCCCACGCTTTGGCCGACCTCAAGGACCCGGCCGCCGCCACGCCGCTGCTCGCGGCCCTGGAACAGAGCCAGGACAGCTTCGTGGTCGCCGGCATCCTGCGGGCGCTCAAGCCTTTGCGCAACCCGGCGGCCCAGGCCCCGGCGCTGCTGCGCCTGGAGGACGCCGATGCCCAGGTGCGCCGCGAAGCGGTGGCGGTGATCGGCTGGCTGAAACGACCGGAAAATCTGCCGGCGCTGATGCAGCGCGCCCAGCACGACCCCGATGCCGAGGTACGCCGCGCCGCGGCCGGTGCCCTGGTCTACGCCGACGCCGAGCAAGTTGGGCCGACCCTGATCGAGATACTCCAGGACGAGCACTGGCAGGTGCGCGTAGAAGCAGCCGTCAGCCTCGGCAAGCTGGATTGCCAAGCTGCATTGCAGCCGTTGGTCGACGCCACCCACGACAGTTTCTGGCAGGTTCGCGAAAAAGCCGTCGACGCCCTCGGTAAGCTCGCCGCGGTGGGCGCCATTCCGGCCCTCGGCGTCTGCGCCCGCGACCCCATGAGCAACCTGCGCAAGGCGGCCATCGGCGCTCTGGGCAGCATCGGCCACAGCGCCGGTCGGCCGTTCGTCGAAACCGCCATGCAAGACCCCGACCCGGACGTGCGCAAGCTGGCGCGCTGGGCCCTATCGAAACTCGACGCCGCGGCCTGAGGACGACGCGGATGGCTCCCCTCTCCCTCTGGGAGAGGGGCTGGGGGTGAGGGAAATGCCACACCGCCCAATCAGCGAGGAGCAAAACCATGACCTACGTAGTGACCGAAAACTGCATCCGCTGCAAATACACCGACTGCGTCGAAGTCTGCCCGACCGATTGCTTCCACGAAGGCCCGAACTTCCTGGTGATCAACCCCGAGGCCTGCATCGATTGCAGCCTGTGTGGGCCGGAGTGCCCGGCCGATGCAATCTTCGCCGACAAGGAAGTGCCGCCGGAGCAAAGCCATTTCATCGAACTCAATGCCGAGTTGGCCGAGGTCTGGCCGTTGCTCAGCCATACCCGCAGCCCGCTGGCCGAGGCCGACGCCTGGGTCGACCAGGCCGATAAACTGCAATTTCTGGAGCGCTAACCGTGCCCGAGCGCCTTAAACCCTGGTTCGAGCGCGCATTGCTGGCGGTGCTGATCGCCAGCGCCGCGGCCACCGGCAGCGCGCGCCCGCTGGACAGCGAGCAACGCCAGGTCAAGCCGCCGGAAGTGCCGACCCTGCTGGTGCCCAACGGCGAACCGCCACTGCCGACGGAATAGCACTGGAGATACCCATGTCCACAAACAGCCAAGCCCTGACCGCCGCCCCCAGCGAAATCCGCCTGCGCAAGGCGCAGAGGACCCTCGAAGTGCTCTGGCCGGATGGTCAGCTCAGCCGCCTGAGCTGCCTGGCCCTGCGCAAGAGCTGCGCCTGCTCGGCCTGCACCCAGGCGCGCCAGCGCGGCGCCCTGAGCCTGATCGACGCCGATGTCGGCGTCGACAGGCTGCAAGTCTCCGGCATCAGCGGGCTGCAATTGTTCTTTAGCGACGGCCACTATCGCGGCCTGTATCCCTGGGCCTATCTGCGTGAACTGGGCGAGCGCCTGCGATGAACCCGCGCGCCCTGCAACTGCTGGCGCCGCCCTTCGCCAGCCTGCGCCGCCTGTATCCCGGCATCGCCCTGGGCGTGGTGCTGGCGCTGGCCGGCAGTTTTCTCGCCGAGCATTACCGCGCGCCAGCGCTGTTGCTGGTGCTGCTGCTGGGCTTCGGTTTCGCCAGCCAGGCCGGCGATGCGCGCCTGCAACCGGGGGTGGGCTTTTGCAGCCGTCAGGTACTGCGCATCGGCGTGGCCCTGCTCGGTGCGCGCATTGGCTTCGAACAAGTGCTGACGGTCGGCAGCCTACCGCTGCTGGTGGTGCTCGGCAGCACGCCGCTGGTCATAGGCGCGGCCCTGGTCCTCGGCCGCTGGCTGTGCCTGCCGACGCTGCACAGCCTGGTGGCCGGCGTGGCGGTGGCGATCTGCGGGGTGTCGGCGGCCATCGCGGTGGCCGCGGTGATTCCCGCCGGGCGCCTGGAAGAACGCCGCCTGCTCGGTGTGGTAGTCGGCGTGACCGCGCTCGGCACTCTGTCGATGTTGCTCTATCCGCCATTGCTGGCGGCCCTCGGTTATAGCGCCCTGGACAGCGGCCTGCTGCTCGGCGCGAGCATTCACGACGTGGCCCAGGCCGCCGCGGCCGGTTATCTGGTCTCGGACAGCGCCGGCGATGTCGCCACCCTGACCAAACTGCTGCGGGTCGCCCTGCTGGCGCCGCTGGTGCTGCTGCTCGGCGTGTTGCTGCGCAGTCGCGATAGCAGCGGCGGCGAGTTTCCCTACTTTCTGCTGGGCTTTCTCGCGCTGTTCGGCCTCAACAGCCTCGGCTGGCTGCCGGCTGGCCTGCGCGAGGTGCTGGTCGCCGCCTCCCAAGCCTGCCTGCTGCTGAGCATGGCCGCGCTGGGCATGCGCACCAGCCTCGGCGAACTGCTGGCCCAGGGTTGGAAACCTTTTCTCCTGCTGGTGCTGCTAAGCGCCGGGCTGTTGCTGACGGCAATGACGCTGCTGGCGCTGTTTGGCCCTGCATAACCCACGAAACTTATCGAGGAACACGCCATGAACGCTTGCGCCCCGTACCTTGCGCCAAACCCATTGTTGCAACAGGCCGAACTGGCTCTGGGTCAATGGATCGAGCCTTACCTCGGCTGCGACCTGATTTCTGCCAATACCGTGCGCAGCCTGGATGTAACGGACGGCCAGTTGCGCCTGACGATCCAGCTGGGTTTTCCCGCCGAGGGTTACCGGCAGACCCTGGCGGGACAACTGCGTGATCACCTACTGGCGCAAACCGACGCAGAGGCGGTGGAGATCAAGGTGGACTGGGCCGTCGCGGCGGCGCCGGCGACCGTGCAAGCCCTGCCCGCGATCAAACAACTGATCGCGGTGGCTTCGGGCAAGGGCGGCGTGGGCAAGTCCACCACCGCGACCAATCTGGCCTTGGCGCTGGCCGCCGAAGGCGCACGAGTCGGCATGCTCGATGCCGATCTCTACGGCCCCAGCCAGCCGCGTTTGCTCGGCCTGTCCGGCCTGCCGCAGAGCCGCGACGGCAAGCTGCAACCGCTGCTCGGCCATGGCCTGCAATGCATGTCCATCGGCTTTCTGGTCGACGAGGAAGCCCCGGTGATCTGGCGCGGGCCGATGATCAGCCAGGCGCTGAGCCGCCTGCTCAACGAAACCGCCTGGGACGACCTCGACTATCTGATCGTCGACCTGCCACCGGGCACCGGCGATATCCACCTGACCCTGGCCCAACGCATGCCGGTGTCCGCCGCGCTGATCGTCACCACGCCCCAGGACATCGCCCTGCTCGATGCGCGCAAGGGCCTGCGGATGTTCGACAAGGTCAATGTGCCGGTGCTCGGTATCGTCGAAAACATGAGCCTGCATCTGTGCAGCCAGTGCGGCCACGAGGAACCTATTTTCGGCAGCGGCGGCGCGCGACGGATGGCCGAGCAGTACGGCAGCCAAGTGCTCGGCGAGCTGCCGCTGGATATACGCATCCGCCTCGGCGCCGACGACGGCCTGCCGATAGTGGTCGGCGCGCCCGAGGGCAGCCTGGCCCTGGCCTACCGCGATATCGCCCGGCGCAGCAGCGCGCGCCTGTCATTGCAACGTCAGCGGGCCGGTCAGCCGCTGGTGGCAATAGTCGAAGATTGAAAACCGATTACCGCTCCACAGACAGCGCAAAAGTCTTCTCGGCAAAACCCGGCGCCGACGAATGACCAAGCAGTCACGATAAATATCTTTTACATTGCCTGTCGCTTTGACAGCGCCCCTGGCTATCGACCACCCTATGCAGCCTGACCTTGGGCGCACGAAGCGTACAAGGCATGACGGCGCGCCACGACCAGCAACCTGCTATGGCGTGCGTCATTCTCAACACCTCTTACAAGGAGCTCCCATGAGCAAGAGCGTTATCAGCAGCGACCAGGCCCCGGCCGCCATCGGCACCTACTCCCAGGCGATCAAGGCGGGCAATACCGTCTATATGTCCGGGCAGATCCCGCTGGACCCCAAGACCATGGAACTGGTGGAAGGCTTCGAAGCCCAGACCGTGCAAGTCTTCGAAAACCTCAAGGCCGTGGCCGAAGCGGCCGGCGGTTCGTTCAAGGACATCGTCAAGCTGAACATCTTCCTCACCGACCTGTCGCACTTCGCCAAGGTCAACGAGGTCATGGGCCGTTACTTCGAGCAGCCTTACCCGGCCCGCGCCGCCATCGGCGTCGCCTCCCTGCCGCGCGGCGCGCAAGTGGAAATGGACGCGATTCTGGTCCTCGAATAATCCCCGGATTGCCGTCGGGCACGCTTTTGTAGGGTGGACATGGCGAAGCCTTGTCCACCGCTGGCGACCGAGACAGCCTTGTAGCCCGGATGAAATCCGGGAGCGGTTTCGGCGGCGATACATTCCCCCGGATTGCATCTGACGGGCTACGGGAGAGCGGCTTTAGGCTTGCCGCAAAATCGCCGTATACCCCTCGCGATAACTCGGATATTGCGGCGCCCAACCCAGGGCGCGCGCGCGGGCGTTGCTGCAGCGCTTGCTGCCGGCGCGGCGCACCGTCGCCTGCTCGGCCCAATGGGTGACACCGAGCTGCTCGCGCAACCAGGCGACCACCTCGTGCAAGGGCGCAGGCGCATCGTCGACACCGATATAGCAGTCTTCCAGCGCCACACCGCGCCGGTCGGCCTGCAACAGAAACGCCAGCAAGCCGGCGGCATCGTCGATATGGATACGGTTGCCGTACAGCGGCGGCTCGCTCGTCACCCGGTATCCCTCGCGCACCTGATTGAGCAGCCATTGCCGACCCGGCCCGTACAGCCCGGTCAGGCGTACCACGCTGGCCGGGATAGCGCTGCTCAGGGCTAGCTGCTCGGCCTCGCGCATAATCCGCCCCGAATGGCCCTGAGCCTCGGCCGGCGACGATTCATCGACCCATTCGCCACCCTGCTGGCCATAAACGCTGCTGCTGGAAACGAACAGCAAACGCTTCGGCGTCTGCCGATGCTGCGCCAGCCAACCGAGCACCCGGCGCAATCCCTCGACATAGGCGACGCGATAGCCGGCTTCGTCCGAGCTATTGGCCGCTGCGCAATACACCAGATAATCCAGCTCGCCGGTGGGCCAGGCCGCCGGACAAGCGTCGGCTTGCAGATCGCCGGCCACCGGCAGAATAGCCGCGGGCAACTGCTCGACCGAACGGCGCAGGCCATGCACGCTCCAGCCCGCTGCCGCCAAACGCAGGCCCAAACGGCTGCCCAGATCGCCGCAACCGGCAAGCAATACAGTGGCTGTCATGATGCGCTCCAGATTTTTAGCAATGCGGCAGTTTAGCCCGGTTGGTTGATCGCAATGCAAAGGCTATGCTTGGCGGCACATTAATGGATAAACACTATGACCCTCACCGAACTGCGCTACATCGTCACACTCGCCCAGGAACAACACTTCGGCCGCGCCGCCGAGCGTTGCCATGTCAGCCAGCCGACGTTATCGGTAGGGGTGAAGAAGCTCGAGGACGAGCTCGGCGTGATGATTTTCGAGCGCAGCAAGAGCGCGGTACGCCTGACCCCGGTCGGCGAGGGCATCGTCACCCAGGCGCATAAGGTACTGGAGCAGGCCCAGGGCATTCGCGAGCTGGCCCAGGCCGGCAAGAACCAACTGGCGGCGCCGCTGAGGATCGGCGCCATCTACACGGTCGGCCCTTATCTGTTCCCACACCTGATCCCGCAGTTGCACCGGGTCGCGCCGCAAATGCCGCTGTATATCGAAGAGAACTTCACCCACGTACTGCGCGACAAGCTGCGCACCGGCGAGCTGGACGCGATCATCATCGCCCTGCCGTTCCAGGAAGCCGACGTGCTGACCAAGCCGCTGTACGACGAACCTTTCTACGCCCTGCTGCCCGCCGGCCATCCCTGGGCGCAGATGAAAACCATCGACAGCAAGCTGCTCAACGACAAGAGCCTGTTGCTGCTCGGCGAGGGCCATTGCTTCCGCGACCAGGTGCTCGAGGCCTGCCCGACCCTGCGCAAGGGCGGCGAAGACAACGCCAAGCACACCACCGTGGAATCCAGCTCACTGGAAACCATCCGCCATATGGTCGCCTCCGGCCTCGGCGTGTCGATCCTGCCGTTCTCGGCGGTGGACAGCCATCACTACGCTCCCGGGGTGATCGAGGTGCGCCCGCTCAGCGCGCCTACGCCGTTCCGCACCGTGGCCATCGCTTGGCGCGCCAGCTTCCCGCGGCCCAAGGCCATCGAGGTGCTGGCCGATTCGATTCGTCTGTGCTCGGTCAGCCAAGCGCCGAAACCCGCGGCCTAAGGCGAAGCGATGAGTGAGTTGGCCGAGGTACCCGTTACCGTGCTCAAGGGAGTGGGCGCGGCCCTGGCCGAGAAACTCGCCAAGGTCGGCCTGGAAACCTTGCAGGACGTGCTGTTCCACCTGCCGCTGCGTTATCAGGACCGCACTCGCATCGTGCCGATCGGCGCGCTGCGCCCCGGTCAGGACGCGGTGGTCGAAGGCACGGTGGCCGGCGCCGATGTGGTCATGGGCCGTAGGCGCAGCCTGCTGGTGCGCTTGCAGGATGGCAGCGGCACCCTCAGCCTGCGCTTCTACCACTTCAGCCAGGCGCAGAAGGAGGGCCTCAAGCGCGGCACCCTGGTGCGTTGCTACGGCGAGGTGCGCCCCGGCTCCTCGGGCCTGGAAATCTACCACCCGGAATACCGCGCGCTCTCGGGCGGCGAGCCGATCGCCGTGGAACAGACCCTGACGCCGATCTACCCGAGCACCGAAGGCCTGACCCAACAACGCCTGCGCGCCCTGAGCGAGCAGGCCCTGGCGCGCCTCGGCCCGCACAGCCTGCCGGATTGGCTACCCGGCGAACTGGCCCGCGACTATCGCCTCAGCCCGCTGGATCAGGCGCTGCGCTACCTGCACCGGCCGCCACCGGACGCCGACCTCGAAGAACTCGCCGAAGGCCGGCATTGGGCCCAGCACCGTCTGGCCTTCGAGGAGCTGCTGACCCATCAGCTGTCGTTACAGCGCCTGCGCGAAAGCGTGCGCGCCCAGCAGGCGCCCGCCGTGCCGCCGGCCAAGCGGCTGCCGCAACAGTTTCTGGCCAACCTGGGCTTCGCCCCCACCGGTGCGCAGCAACGGGTCGGCGCTGAAATCGCTTACGACCTGAGTCAGGACGAACCCATGCTGCGCCTGGTCCAGGGCGATGTCGGCGCCGGCAAAACCGTGGTCGCCGCCTTCGCCGCGCTGCAGGTGCTGGAGGCCGGCTATCAGGTGGCCTTGATGGCGCCGACCGAGATTCTCGCCGAGCAGCACTTCATCACCTTCAGCAAATGGCTGGCGCCGCTCGACATCGAAGTCGCCTGGCTGGCCGGCAAGCTCAAGGGCAAGGCCCGCGTCACGGCGCTGGAACAGATCGCCAGCGGCGTGCCGATGGTGGTCGGCACCCATGCGCTGTTTCAGGATGAGGTGCAGTTCAAGCACCTGGCCCTGGCGATCATCGACGAGCAACACCGCTTCGGCGTGCAGCAGCGTCTTGCGTTGCGCCAGAAAGGCATGGGCGGGCGCCTCTGTCCGCACCAGCTGATCATGACCGCCACGCCGATTCCACGGACCCTGGCGATGAGTGCCTATGCCGATCTCGACACCTCGATCCTCGACGAACTGCCGCCCGGACGCACCCCGGTCAACACCGTGCTGGTGGCCGACAGCCGGCGCCTGGAAGTGATCGAGCGGGTGCGCTCAGCCTGCAACGAGGGACGCCAGGCCTATTGGGTCTGCACCCTGATCGAAGAGTCCGAAGAACTGACCTGCCAGGCCGCGGAAACCACCTTCGAGGACCTCGCGGCGGCACTCGGCGGGCTCAATGTCGGGCTGATCCACGGGCGCATGAAAGCGGCGGAGAAAGCCGCGGTGATGCAGCGGTTCAAGGACGGCCAGTTGCAGCTGCTGGTCGCCACCACGGTGATCGAGGTCGGCGTCGACGTACCCAACGCCAGCTTGATGATCATCGAGAACCCCGAACGCCTGGGTCTGGCGCAGCTGCACCAGCTGCGCGGCCGGGTCGGCCGCGGCAGCGCCGCCAGCCACTGCGTGCTGCTCTATCACCCGCCGCTGTCGCAGATCGGCCGTGAGCGCCTGGGCATCATGCGCGAAACCTGCGACGGTTTCGTCATTGCCGAGAAGGATCTGGAATTGCGCGGCCCCGGGGAAATGCTCGGTACGCGCCAGACCGGTTTGCTGCAATTCAAAGTGGCCGATCTAATGCGCGATGCGGACCTGTTGCCGGCGGTACGCGATGCGGCGCAAGCTCTACTTGCGCAGTGGCCGCAACACGTCAGCCCGTTGTTGCAGCGCTGGCTGCGTCACGGCCAGCAGTACGGTCAAGTGTGATCCACTGCACGGGCACCTGTCGCCTGAGCCGTCAGGCTGCTAGCCTGCTGGTTATACTTCGAAAAACGCCCCACAAACGGATGCCGCCATGACCGATGCAGCCCTCGAAGCCGACAACACACCGCAGGCGCCTGCGATGATTCTGCAGTTGCTGGAGAAGCTCGGCCTGCAGCATCAGGTGCGTAACGAACAACCCGGCCTGCCCGCGGCGCAACGCGTGCAAGCGGTGCTGCTCGACGATGCGGTCGGCGCCCTGCTGGTGCTCTACCCGCAAAATCAGCTGCTCGACCTCAACCGCCTGGCCGAACTGACCGGGCGCCAGCTCACCGCGGTCAAGGCCGAACGCCTGGAGCGCATGCTCGGCAAGCACAACCTCAGCGTATTGCCCGGCCTGCCGCCGCTGACCAGTTCGCCCTGCCTGTACGACGAACGCCTGTTGCAGGTACCCAGCCTGTTCGTCGAATCCGGCCAGCCCGGCGTGCTGCTGGAAATCCCCAGCGAGGCCTATAAGAAGGTGCTGACCAAGGCCAGTGCCGCGCGTTTCGGCGAGCTGATCAGCAATATCCAGCCGAACCTCGACCGTCCCGACGACGACCGCGCCGAGATCACCCTGGCAGTACAGACCTTTACCGCGCGGCGCATCCAGCAGCGTCTGGAAGAGACCATCGAAATCCCGCCGCTGCCGGAAACCGCGCAGAAGATCATCCGCTTCCGCGTCGACCCGGACGCCACCGTCGACGACATCACCGGCGTGGTGGAAACCGACCCGGCCCTGGCCGCGCAAGTGGTCAGCTGGGCCGCTTCGCCCTACTACGCCGCACCCGGCAAGATCCGCTCGGTGGAGGACGCGATCGTCCGTGTACTGGGCTTCGACCTGGTGATCAACCTCGCCCTGGGCCTGGCCCTGGGCAAGACCCTGAGCCTGCCCAAGGATCAGCCGCAGCACGCCACGCCCTATTGGCAGCAGTCGATTTACACCGCCGCGGTGATCGAGGGCCTGACCCGCGCCATGCCGCGCGCGCAGCGTCCGGAAGCCGGGCTGACCTACCTCGCCGGGCTGCTGCACAACTTCGGCTACCTGGTTTTGGCGCACGTGTTCCCGCCGCACTTCTCGCTGATCTGCCGTCATCTGGAAGCCAACCCGCACCTGTCGGCCAGCTATATCGAGCAGCACCTGCTGGGCATCACCCGCGAGCAGATCGGCGCCTGGCTGATGCGCTTCTGGGACATGCCGGAGGAGCTGGCCAGCGCCTTGCGCTTCCAGCACGACCCGGATTACGACGCTGCTCATGCCGCCTACCCGAATCTGGTGTGCCTGGCGGTCCGCCTGTTGCGCAACCGCGGGATCGGAGCCGGGCCCGTCAGCGACATCCCGCAAAGCCTGTTCGATAACCTCGGCCTGAGCCGCGAGAAAGCCGCCGACGCGGTGGATAAGGTGCTCGCCGCCGAAGTGGCGTTGCGCGAACTGGCGTCGCAGTTCCACCCGCCCCATTGAGGCGATAGTACGCAGGCCTATGCCGCTCGCTCGATGCGGGTGAGCGGCGTTTTGTAAATCCTATGTTCCTGCGCAAGACCTACGACGCCGTAGGGCGGACATGCCGAAGGCTTGTCCGCCATCTGGGCGCCAGCGGCGATCGGTAGGTTGGCGCTGAGCGCAGCGAAGCCCAACGAAGCGGCTGGCGGATAGATATCCGCCGTGCCCGCGCTGGAACGTGGGAACCATCAATCGCGGCCAAGGCCGCTCCTACCAATAGCGTGCGCTCCGGTAGCCCGTATATGCAATCCGAGGCTCTCCGACAATATCCCCCGGTTTTCGCCGGGGCTTATCCAGGCCACGCACCGGCGATAAGCGACCTGAGATGTCTCCCGCACAGGCCTCCTTGAGCGTTTACGCCGACTTTATCGCAGCGCCGCGCGCCGCTCGGCGAACAACTGTGGCAGCGCTTCGACGCTGCTTTTCAGCAACAGCGCGACGACAGGCTGCTCGTAGAGGGCCGCATATTCGGCCAGTTGATCGCTGGGAATCTGCCGATAGGCATAGAGCATGAAGGATTCCACCGCCTTGGCGCTGGACACGCGCAGGGCCTCTTCCTGGGCGCGGGTCTGGCTGCTCAGCGCCTGCTCGTCGAGGTTGTCGCCACGAGCCCTGAGCGCCAACAGCGCCTGGGTTTTGCCCACCTCATAACGCAGCACGGCAGCCAGCTCGGTGGTGTGGGCCGCGGTGTCCAGGCGCTTGACCAGATCCAGACGATCCTGACGCGGTGGGCGCTCCTTCAGCTGTACGCGGTAATCCGCCAGGCCCTTGGCATCCTTCTCGCCAACCGCCCGTTCGGCGGCGGTGAAACGCTGCGCCAGCGGGCTGTCGAGCAGTTGCCGGGCGCGCTCCAGTTGCCCCTGATCGAATTTTCCGCGCAAACGTGCGGCCAGATCCCCGCACAGAGCATCGGCGCTAAAAGCCTCGCCCAAGGCCGCCTGCTGCTTGGCATCGAGGCCACGCCGCAACAGGGGTGCGCTTTGCTCGCAAAGCAAACGGATGCCGGACAGTTCGAACACCGCGACGAAGGCGTCGGCTTTAGGCGGGGCGGCGAGCGTCAGGGCGCTCGCGAGTAACAGCGGTAATACGAGGAAAAAACGCATGGCTGGGCTTCCCGGATAACTGTGCCCAGCCTAGCGAACGCGGCGAGTGTCGGCCAGCGCCCTTGTGCAAGCTTGTCTCTCAGGCGGCTTTTTTATCGCTGCCGGACTTTTTCGGCATCAGGTATTTCATCAATCCCTGGAACCACATCACCAAGGCCGGGTTGCCCTGGATCTGGATCTCTTTGTTCTGGATACCCTGCATAAAGGCCAGCTGCTTGTTCTTCGCGCTCATGGTGGCGAAACCGTAGGCGCCGTCCTTGAAGCCAATGGCGAAGGCCGGCTCGCTGGCCGGGCCGCGTTTGCTGACGATGCGCTGGTCTTTGACGATGAAATGGCGGGCGATCTTGCCATCGAGCGTGTGCAGCTGGAAGGTCATGTCGCGGTCGACCAGCTGTTGCTGGAAAGCGGGATTTTCACGGCTGGCTTTGGCCATCAGGCGACCCAGCATCCACAGGAGAAAACGAAATTTCATGCGCATGGCCTCAGGGGAGTTAAAACGGCGGCGCATTGTAGCGAGTTGTGACGGGTGCCACAGCCAACCTAAGGAATGGTCGGCACGGGCGGCGGGGCGCCCGGAGCACGGGTGGCGTGTATGGCTAGTTCAATTAGTCAACTTCGACGCTCGAAAACCCGATTCAGCAATGCTGTTCGGAACTTCTACCATCCGAACCTGAGTAAACCGACTAGCCGTACAGGCCACTGACGGCTCCGGGCCGGATCACTCAGTTAACGGCGTCTTTCAGGGATTTACCCGGTTTGAAGGCGACCGTGTTACTGGCTTTGATCTTCACCGGCTCGCCGGTTTGCGGGTTTTTGCCGGTACGGGCACCTCGGTGACGTTGAACGAAAGTGCCGAAGCCCACGAGCGTCACACTGTCCTTGCGGTTCAGTGCACCAGTGATTTCTTCGAGCACGGCGTTGAGTACGCGATTAGCCTGATCTTTGGTCAGATCTGCCTTATCGGCAATGGCGGCGGCGAGTTCCGGTTTACGCATAAATGCCTCTTTGACGGTTTTTGTTGTTGTATCCGTGCTGCTCGTTCAAGAACAGCGCCCAAGGCGCTGCAACAGCTCTGCGCTGCGGCAGACTCATGGAGAATGGCATGTGGCGTAGAGCTGCGCCAGTCTTGCCCGACAGTTTAATTGGGCATTTTTGCGGCATATTAGACAGAACAGCCGGTATTTACGCCAATAATGCCGGGAGTTCCTTATTCAAGCCGAACTTCTCCTGCACCGCAGTGCCGGTCAGCGCATAGCCCAACAGCGCACCGCTGGGGTCACGACAAAGCGCCTTGATATCGCCGCCACTGCCGTAAACCGTCCACTCGCCACTCGAACCACGCGGCGGCGGCGATACGACCAACGGACAGGCGGGGGTTTTCACCGTCACCGGCATGGGCCCGTAGCCGACCGCGGTCGGCTCGCCGGCCAGGGTTTTCGCCAGGGCGCGGGCACAATTCATCAGCGGCATGACATACAGCAGGCTGAGGCCGTCGACCTCCGCGCAGTCGCCCAGGGCATAGATATTGGCGTGGGAGCTGCGCAGTTCGCGGTCGACCATCACCCCGCGGTTGACCGCCAGGCCCGCGGCGGCGGCGAGATCGATGCGCGGGCGCAGGCCGATCGCCGACAACACCAGGTCGCAGGCGATCAGCGTGCCGTCCGACAGCTGCGCGCGCAGGCCGTCGTCCGCGTACTCGAGACTGGTCAGCAGCGGCCCCAGATGGAAACGCGCGCCCAGGCTTTCCAGACCGGCCTGCAACGCAGACGCAGCGGCAGGGTGCAGCAGAGCGGGCATCAGTTGTTCGCAGGGCGCGACCAGTTCGACCTGGTAACCACCAAGGCTGAGGTCGTTGGCGAATTCGCAGCCGATCAGACCGACCCCGAGGATCAGCACTCGACGCTTGCCGGCGGCCGCCGCGCGAAAACGCGCGTAGTCTTCCAGGTCGTTGATCGACAGGATGCTATCGGCGGCATCGCCGGCGACCGGCACCCGGATCGGCTCCGCGCCCCAGGCCAGGACCAGGTCGCGATAAGGCACCGCCTCTTCGCCGATCCACAGCTGTCGGTGGCCGGGATCGATACCGCTGATAAGGGTGTGAGTGCGGATCTCCGCCTTCAGCTGTTCGGCCATGGCGCCCGGCTCGGCCATGCTCAGGGCATCCGCATCCTTGTCTTTGGCGAAACCGGTGGAGAGCATCGGTTTGGAATAGGAGCGCCCGTCGTCGGCGCTGATCAGCAGCAACGGGGTGTCGCCGTCCAGCTTGCGGAACTCCCGCGCCAGGTTGTAACCGGCCAGGCCGGTGCCGATTATCACGACGGGTGCGGATAGCGGGGCAGTCATCTTTCACTCCCAGGGATGGCGGCACGGCGCCGTGGATTTTGCCTGACGTTTCAGGCGCGCTCGGGAATGGCGAGGGCAGGCGGCTGAGTCGCCAGGCTCGGCGAGCATCAGGACATTCAAACGATCTCGATCATCTCGAAGTCGACTTTACCCACGCCGCAATCCGGGCACAGCCAATCGGCGGGAATATCTTCCCAACGCGTACCGGGGGCGATGCCTTCGTCGGGCAGACCCAGGGCCTCGTCATAGATGAAACCGCATACCACACACTGCCACTTACGCATGCGTCCCTCGCTCAGGTTCGGCCAGACCGCGCCGCGGGCGGATTGCGATCAGCCGATTTCGATCATCTCGAAATCCAATTTACCGACTCCGCAGTCCGGGCACAGCCAGTCTTGCGGAACATCCTGCCAGAGGGTTCCGGCGGCGATGCCTTCGTCGGGCCAGCCCAGGCTTTCATCGTAGACCAGCCCACAGACCACACATTGCCACTTTTTCATAACGACCTCGGATGAATCCCATAAAGAGTGCGCCGGGCAAACTACCGTAAATGCACAGGGGCGCCAAGCCGCGCGGCGACGAACGCGCCGCGCCTGATCCACGCGAACGACCGTGCTAGACTCGCGCGCTCGACTCAAACGACGACCTCTCCGTGCCCCACGCCGCCCTCGCCCATCCGCCGCGCTGGCTCAGCGCCAGCCAATTGCACCCGGCCCCCGCTGCCGGGGTGTGCGACTGGCTGTTCAACGAGGATTCGCTGACCCGCCGCCTGAGCGCCTTGTCCAACGACGGTTTCAGCGTCACCCCGCTGGTCGAAGGCTGGCAACGCTTGCGCAACGACGAGTGCGCTGCGCTCGGAGTGGTCGATGGCAGTCAGGGCTGGGTGCGCGAGGTCTACCTGCGCGGCTGCGGCACACCCTGGGTATTCGCCCGCAGCGTGGCGGCACGCAGCGCCCTGGAAGGCTCCGGCCTGGAGCTCGCGCAGCTCGGCAGCCGCTCGCTCGGCGAATTGCTGTTCAGCGACCGCGCCTTCGACCGCGGCCCGCTACAGGCTTGCCGCTACCCGGCCGCCTGGCTGCCCGGCGAGACGCGCGCCGAACGCCTATGGGCCCGCCGCTCCTGCTTCAGCCGCGGCCCCCTGGGCGTACTGGTGGCCGAGGTGTTTCTGCCGGAGTTCTGGCGGGCGGCCGGGGTCGATACGTAGGGTGGATCACGCTCTATCGATCCACCAGGGCGAGCAGAACGGTGGATGAAAACGGCGTCAGCTACGCGCCCCGATCCACCCTACGCGCCCATCGCCCGTATAATCCCTGCACCCCGCACGGAGACGCGCTTATGTACACCCGCCTGCTGCACTCGCTCAATCGCCTGCACCCACGTGCCTGGGACTTCATCCAGTTGATGCGCCTGGACAAGCCGATCGGCATCTACCTGCTGCTGTGGCCGACGCTTTGGGCGCTATGGGTGGCGGCCGAGGGCGTGCCGAGCGCGAAGAACCTGTTTATCTTCGTGGTCGGGGTGATTCTGATGCGCGCCGCCGGCTGCGTGATCAACGACTACGCCGACCGTAACTTCGACGGCCACGTCGCTCGCACCCGGGCGCGACCGCTGGCCAGCGGCAAGGTCCAGCCGCGCGAGGCGCTGATCCTGTTCGCCGTGCTGGTGGCGCTGGCCTTTGTCCTGGTGCTGTTCACCAATGCCACCACCATCTGGCTGTCGTTCGGCGGCCTGGCGCTGGCGGCCACCTATCCCTTTATGAAGCGCTATACCTTCTACCCGCAGGTGGTGCTGGGCGCGGCCTTCTCCTGGGGCATGCCGATGGCCTTCACTGCCGAGACCGGCAGCGTGCCGCCGGAAGCCTGGCTGCTGTACATCGCCAACCTGCTGTGGACAGTGGCCTACGACACTTATTACGCCATGGCCGACCGCGAAGACGACCTGAAAATCGGGGTGAAATCCACTGCCATTCTGTTCGGCGATGCCGACCGCCTGATCATCGTCATCCTCCAGGGCCTGGCGCTGCTGTGCCTGCTGCTGGCCGGCGCGCGCTTCGAACTGGGCATCTATTTCCACCTCGGCCTGCTGGTGGCCACGGCTTGCTTCGCCTGGGAATACCAGAAAACCCGCAACCGCAAACCCATGGCCTGCTTCAACGCCTTCCTGCACAACCACTGGGCCGGGCTGGCGATCTTTGTCGGCTTGGTCATCGATTACGCACTGCACTGAAGGCCGCATGCCGTCCTTTTGTCATATCGCTGCAATAATTCCGTTATCTAATGCAGGCCATTGACAGTGTGATGACCCGAGGCAGGACCCATGGTTGGCAAGAACATCCTGATCGTCGACGACGAAGCACCGATCCGCGAAATGATCGCGGTGGCGCTGGAAATGGCGGGCTACGATTGCCTGGAAGCGGAAAACACCCAGCAAGCCCACGCAATGATCGTCGACCGTAAACCGGACCTGATCCTGCTCGATTGGATGCTGCCCGGCACCTCGGGTATCGAACTGGCACGACGCCTCAAGCGCGACGAGCTGACCGGCGATATCCCGATCATCATGCTCACCGCCAAGGGCGAAGAGGACAACAAGATCCAGGGCCTGGAAGTCGGCGCCGACGATTACATCACCAAGCCGTTTTCCCCACGCGAACTGGTCGCCCGCCTGAAGGCCGTGCTACGCCGCGCCGGGCCGGTGGAGAACGAAGGGCCGATCGAAGTCGGTGGCCTGCTGCTCGACCCGATCAGCCACCGGGTGACCATCGACGGTAAACCGGCCGACATGGGCCCCACCGAATACCGTTTGCTGCAATTCTTCATGACCCACCAGGAACGCGCCTACACCCGCGGCCAATTGCTCGACCAGGTATGGGGCGGTAACGTTTACGTCGAAGAGCGCACTGTGGACGTGCATATCCGCCGCCTGCGCAAAGCGCTCGGCGAAGTCTACGAGAACCTGGTACAAACCGTTCGCGGCACCGGCTATCGTTTCTCCACCAAGAATTAGTCGCGGCGCCAATGCGCAGGTAGTTTTTCAACAGCCTGGTAGTGCGGGCGGACGGTTGAAAGGACAAGCATTAAAGTGAATCAAGACTGGCGCGGCAACCTGATACGCCGTTTGCTGTTGTTACTCGGTGCCTGCCTGCTACTGGGCCTGGCCACGGGCCAATACGCCTGGATACTGGTCATCGGCCTGAGCGGCTACCTGGCCTGGCACTTGAAGCAACTGCTGCGCTTGCATGAGTGGTTACGCAACCGCCAGGCCAACGAGCCGCCACCGGACAGCCACGGTCTCTGGGGCGAAGTGTTCGACAGCATTTACCACCTGCAACGCCGCGACCAGAAAGCTCGCGACCGCCTGCAGGCGGTGATCGACCGCGTGCAAGAATCCACAGCCGCCTTGAAAGACGCGGTGATCATGCTCGACCGCGACGGCAATCTGGAATGGTGGAACCTCGCCGCGGAACACCTGCTGGGCCTGAAGACCCCGCAGGACAGCGGCCAGCCGATCACCAACCTGGTACGCGATCCGCGCTTCAGCGAGTACCTGGAAAGCAGCAACTACGCGGAGCCGCTGGAATTGCCATCGCCGACCAACGGCAGGCGCCGTTTGCAGTTCCACATCACCCAATACGGCAACCGCGAACACCTGATGCTGGTGCGCGACGTCACCCGTATCAATCAGCTCGAACAGATGCGCAAGGACTTCGTCGCCAACGTCTCCCACGAACTGCGCACACCGCTGACGGTGATCTCCGGCTACCTGGAAACCCTGCTCGACAATGTCGAGCAGATAAATCCACGCTGGCTGCGCGCACTGCAACAGATGCAGCAACAAGGTGGGCGCATGCAGGCGCTGCTGAACGATCTGCTGTTGCTGGCCAAATTGGAAGCCACCGATTACCCCGCGGATAATCAGCCGGTGGCGGTCGACCTGCTGCTGCTGTCGATCAAGAACGATGCCCAGGCCTTGTCCGCCGAGCGCAATCATCGCATCAGCCTGGAGGCCGACGCCGCGGTCAAGCTCAAGGGCAGCGAGGCGGAGCTGCGCAGCGCCTTCTCCAACCTGGTGTTCAACGCGGTGAAATACACCGACGACCAGGGTGACATCCGCATCCGCTGGTGGGGCGACGAGCAGGGCGCGCACCTCGAGGTACGGGACAGCGGCCAGGGCATCGAGGCCAAACACTTGCCGCGCCTGACCGAACGTTTCTACCGGGTCGACTCCAGCCGCGCCAGCAACACCGGCGGCACCGGCCTCGGCCTGGCCATCGTCAAGCACGTCCTGCTGCGCCATCGCGCGCGCCTGGAAATCAGCAGCCGCCTCGGCCATGGCAGCACTTTTACCTGTCACTTCCCCAATACCCAGACGGTACGCCGCAGATAACTCCTGCTGGGAGCAACACGCAGGATAGCCAACTCGTTACCGCATCGCAGGGTTCGCTATGCCTACCCCGCAAAAGCGCGCCTCGTAGCCCAGATAAGCCTTGGCGCAATCCGGGATTACGCTACCCGGATTGCGCTGCGCTTATCCGGCTACGGGAGACGCTCTCCGGCAACCCGGATAAAATCCGGGACGCGATGTCGACCGCACAGCCTGTCGCCGGATCGCATCCGGGCTGTGCGAACGCCATAGCCGCACTTGCAAAGCCCGCCATCTGCCGCCACTCTTAGCCGTCATTGGCCAACCGAACCCCTTATGGACCCTTCCACGAGTTACTCCGCCACCAGCTATTTCGCCGATTTCGGCCTCGTCCTGTTCGCCCTGTTCCTGGTTCTGCTCAACGGCTTTTTCGTAGCGGCCGAATTCGCCATCGTCAAGCTGCGTGCAACCAAGGTGGAAGCCCTGGCCGCGAAAAACGGCTGGCGCGGGCATATCCTGCGCACCGTGCATAACCAGTTGGATGCCTACCTGTCGGCCTGCCAACTGGGCATCACCCTGGCCTCCCTGGGCCTGGGCTGGGTAGGCGAACCGGCCTTCGCCCACCTGCTGGAACCGCTGTTCGGCGCCATCGGCATCGATTCGCCGACGCTGATTCACGGCATCGCCTTCTTCACCGCCTTTTTCATCATTTCCTACCTGCATATCGTGGTCGGCGAACTGGCGCCGAAGTCCTGGGCGATCCGCAAACCCGAACTGCTCTCGCTGTGGACGGCCGCGCCGCTGTACCTGTTCTACTGGGCCATGTACCCGGCGATCTTTCTGCTCAATGCCAGCGCCAACGCCATTCTGCGGATCGCCGGCCAGGGCGAACCCGGACCGCATCACGAGCACCATTACAGTCGCGACGAACTCAAGCTGATCCTGCACTCCAGCCGCGCCACCGACCCCAGCGATCAGGACATGCGCGTGCTGGCCTCGGCCGTGGAGATGGGCGAGCTGGAAGTGGTCGATTGGGCCAATTCCCGGGAAGATCTGGTTTATCTGGAGTTGAATGCCGCGCTGGACGAGGTGTTCAGCGTATTCCGCCGGCACAAGTACAGCCGCTACCCGGTGTACGACGAAGCGACTGGCAGCTTTGTCGGCGTGCTGCATATCAAGGATCTGCTGCTGCATCTGTCGCTGCTGGAGATGCTGCCCTCGGCGCTCAAACTCAGCGAGTTGATGCACCCGGTCGAACGGGTGAGCCGGCACATGCCGTTATCCAACCTGCTCGAACAATTCCGCCAGGGCGGCTCGCATTTCGCCCTGGTCGAGGAAGCCGACGGCAAGGTGATCGGCTACCTGACCATGGAGGATGTGCTGGAAGCCCTGGTCGGCGATATCCAGGACGAGCACCGCAAGGCCGAGCGCGGCATCCTCGCCTATCAACCGGGCAAACTGCTGGTGCGCGGCGACACACCGCTGTTCAAGGTCGAGCGTCTGCTCGGCGTCGACCTCGACCATATCGACGCGGAGACCCTCGCCGGCCTGGTATACGAAACCCTCAAGCGCATGCCCGAGGAAGAGGAAGTGCTCGACGTCGACGGCCTGCGAATCATCGTCAAGAAGATGAAAGGCCCGAAGATCGTGCTCGCCAAGGTCCTGAAGCAGCAATAACCCCGGGCACGCACCACTCCCGCTCACCGTCCCTC
Source organism: uncultured Pseudomonas sp. (assembly GCF_946885885.1). The sequence goes on along the minus strand of NZ_CAMPHN010000038.1, from coordinate 7,226 downwards.
GACAGACCGTCAGACGCGGACTTTCCCGTCTGATCGGCCAGTCATCTTTTATCGGCTTAACCCCCGCCTTACAAGGGTCTAGCCGCTCGTCGGCTTGCCCAGAATTCCTCGGCGACATCCCAGTCCAGATAGGTGTGCGTTGGCTTGCATGGAGTGCGCGCACCCATCAATAAATAGCCTGGGAGAAACCACCATGCCCCTAAATGGAGTCGTTTCGAAAACCACACTTGCCCTCTGCCTCGGGGGCGTCTCGCACGCTTATGCGGAATCCGCCACCGATCCGATTTCCACCATTGGCGTTATCGCCTCGCACAACCGCTACACGGTGGAATTCGATGACGGCGAAGAGATCGAGCAGGATGAGCGGCTGAATCAGGGCGGTTTGTTTTACACCTTCGGCAACAAGCTTACCGGTCAGGAAGGCATGATTTATCAGATCGGCGTTGAGGGCCAGTACAACGACAAGGACGAGATCACCTACAAGTCGGCTCAGGCCGAACTCGACGTCGGCGCACGGGCGGCGCTGAGTACCCATAACTACGTGGACATCGTCCTCGGTGGTGGCTACGGTTGGGGCCGCATTGAGCAGGATGGCGCAAATTTCGGGTTCCCCGGAGAAGACATCCAGCAAACCACCAAATTGCCATTCGCCAAGGCCGGCCTCGGTTACAACTACATGACGCCGAGCTACACAATGCGCCTGGAGGTCGGTGCACGCTACTCGATCGATGGACGCATCAAGGTGGAAATAGTCGATGTCAGCAATAGCTTCGACCTGGAGAATAAGGTCAACCCTTACGGCGAACTGAGCTTCCTGTGGAATAAGGGCATCAACAACCTGCCAATCTCGACGAGCCTTTACTACATGCAAACCCGCTATCGGGTCGAGGACGATAACTCCGAGCTCAAGCAGGAACAGTTCGGCCTGAAGGTTGGCCTGGCATTCTAGAAGGCCACAACAACGCCGGCCCGCCAACAGGTACCGCAGTAGTGCGGTTTATTCGCCGTCGACCGCGAATTAGGCAGGCTGTCGACCGGGCGGGAGAAGTCGAAGGGAATGGACTCCAGGGCCAGGCCGACATTGCGCTGTACCACAAAGTGCAAATGTGGGCCGCCGCGCCACGGCAGAGGGTATTTGTTTTGCGTCGGCACCGGGCCGGGCCGCTGGGAGCGTAACGCAGTTTAGGGCGTGTAGCTGGCGACTTGCTCGAGGCATATCGCCCTCGAGAGACCGTCTTACGCCACCTTTCCTGCCTGATCGGTCAGTCATCTTTTATCGGCTTAACCCCTGACTTACAAGGGCCCAGCCGCTCGTCGGCTTGCCCAGAATTCCTCGGCGACATCCCAGTCCAGATAGGTGTGCGTTTCGCTTGCGCAGTATGCGCACTCCATCTACCGATCGCCCAGGTGAACTACCATGAACAGAAATGGATTAGCTTTAAAAACCACACTTGCCCTCTGCCTCGGGGGCGTCTCGCACGCTTATGCGGAGTCCGTCACCGACCCGATCAACACCTTCGGCGTCATCGCCTCACACAACAAGTACACAGTGGAGTTGGATGGCTATGAGTACGACACCGGCCTGAAGCGGACTCAGGGCGGTTTGTTTTACACCTTCGGCAACAAGCTCACCGGCCATGGAGGCCTGATTTATCAGATCGGCGTGGAGGGCCAGTACAGCCAGCACAACGAATTGACCTACAAGTCGGCCAAGGCCGAATTCGACATCGGCGCACGGGCGGCGCTGAGCACCCACAACTACGTGGACATCATTCTCGGTGGCGGCTACGGCAGGGACCGTATCGAACTGGAGTTCCCCGGGCTCTCCGTAGAACTCCACCAGACCACCAAATCGCCATTCGCCAAGGCCGGCCTTGGTTACAGCTACCTGACACCGAACCACACCATACGTCTGGAGGTCGGCGCGCGCTACTCGATCGACCCACGCGTCGAGGTGCAATTGGGCGGTCCCAGCGAAAGCGTGGACCTGGAGAACAAGGTCAACCCTTACGGCGAACTGAGCGTCCTGTGGAACAAAAGCGGCATGCCGATCTCGACGAGCCTGTACTACATGAACACCCACTATCAGATCGAGAACGACATCGTCGAGGTCAAGCAGAGACAGATCGGTATGAAGGTCGGCCTGGCATTCTAGAACGCCACAACAGCGCCGGCCCGCCAACAGGTGCCGCAGTAGTGCGGTTTATTCCCCACCGACCGCGAAATTAGGCAGGCTGTCGACCGGGCGGGAAAAATCGAAGGGAATGGATTCCAGGGCCAGACCGACATTGCGCTGAACCACGAAATGCAAATGCGGGCCGGTGCTGTTGCCGGTATTGCCGGAGCGCGCGATAAAGCTGCCGGCGGCGACCCGCTGGCCCTCGGTGACGCTGACCGAACCTTTCATCAGATGCAGGTAAACGCCCATGGTGCCGTCGTCGTGGAGGATGCGCACGTAGTTGCCGGAAGGGTTGTTGCCACGGCCGCTCTGACGGTTCTCGGTCTTCACCACCACACCGCCGCGCGCCGCGACTATCGAAGTGCCTTCGGGCATGGCGATGTCCATCGCGTAACGGCCTTTCGGGGTGAAGTGGCTGTACTGGCCGTTGGCGCCCTGAGTCAGGCGGAACGGCCCGCCACGCCATGGCAATGGGTATTTGGTTTGCGTCGGCACTAGGCGCGGATCGCCGAGGGCGTAACGCAGTTTGGGAGTGTAGCTGAGCGGTTTACTCGGGTCGCGGCGCGTGAGCGTCGCCAGGCGGATGGCGCTGCGCGGCGGCAGCACCCAGTTGATCGGTTTGGCCGGCGCACCGACGGCATTGTCGACTTTATCGAGGCGCAGTTCGATCTGCACCGGGGCATAGAGGTCGTTGCGTACCAGCAAGGTCTCGCCCGCCTCGTGGGTCTTGGTTTCCAGCTTCACCTGATTGTCCAGGCGCTCGACCATGCGGTCGCGGAACACGAACACCTGCGCACCGGGTGCGGCCTGATCGGTATAGGTCACCACACCGTTCGCGTCGGTGTATTTGTAGATGGTCAGCGCGGCTACCTGGCCGGCGCAGGCCAACAAACCGCAGAGTAATATCAGACGCCCTAGCATAGTGACTCGGATCTTATGATGTGCGGGTCCGGGCTATTGAGATTAGCAGCGCTTACCGCGCTAGGCGAGGGCACGTTCGTCAGCCTGTGACGAGGCTCTAACAGGCTGTTGGAAAACTACCTGCTAAGCCTATGCCCCGGGACTGAAATGCTTTTGCGCGGTGCCACGGGCGATCAGGCGGGAAATATAGTCGAGCTTCTGCGGGTCGCGGTCGACGAACCTGAAGGTCAATTGCAGCCATTCGCTGTCGGGTTTCGGCTCGAAAGCCGCGACGGCGTGCAGATAGCCATTCAGACGCGCGGTTTCCGATGCCTCGCCCTGCTCCAGATCGAGTACGGCGCTTTCCAAAACCTGGGGCAGTTGCTCGCTTCTTTTCACCACCAGCAACGCTTCCTTGAGGCTGATCGACTTGATCACACAGGCCATGCTGCTGGCGGTCAGACGCAGCTGACCCTGACCTCGGCCGCTCGGCGCGCTGGCGGCTTTAGGCGCTTTGATCGCTTCGGGATTGGCGGATGAGGCGGCGGGAGCGGCGGCAGGCGTGATCACTTCGGCCTTACCGGCCGTCAACGCGGCTAACGAATCGTTGGCGAAGCCGCCGCTGCTGAGCATCTTCGCCGGGGCGCTGGCCATCAAGGCCTGCAACTTGCCGGCACGGTGCAAGGCCTTTTTCACCTTGGTGACCAGTTGCTCGTTGGAAAAGGGTTTGCCGATGAAGTCGGAAACGCCGGCCTGAATCGCCTGCACCACGTTCTCTTTATCGCCGCGGCTGGTGACCATGATGAACGGCGTGGTTTTCAGGTTGTCCTGTTCGCGGCACCAACTGAGCAGCTCCAGCCCCGACAGTTCGGGCATTTCCCAGTCGCAGAGAATCAGATCGATGCTCTGCCGGCTCAGCAATTGCTGTGCTTTACGGCCGTTGATGGCTTCCTCGATGCGGATGCCGGGAAAGTGATCGCGCAGGCCCTTTTTCACCAAATCACGGATAAAGGTTGCGTCGTCCACCACCAGCACGCTGACTTTGCTCATCGGCCACTCCTGTTGTAATGGCCTAAGCATAGCCGCAAAGAAAGCCAGACGACAAAAGCCCGGCTATTTAAGGCTGAGCGCTTTCCCCGACGTTTTTGCCTGTTAGCGCTTTTCCTTGCCCTCGACCTCTTCCTTCATGCGGGTCAGACCTATGTGTTTCACATCGGTACCGCGCACCAGGTAAATCACCAGCTCGGCGATATTGCGCGCATGGTCGCCAATGCGCTCCAGGGAACGCAGCGCCCAGATGATGTTGAGCACGCGGGAGATCGAACGCGGGTCTTCCATCATGAAGGTGACCAGTTCGCGCAGCGCGGTTTTGTATTCGCGGTCGACGGTCTTGTCGTACTGCGCCACCGACAATGCCAGGTCTGCATCGAAACGGGCGAAGGCATCCAGCGCCTCCTGCACCATCTTGCGCACCTGGTCGCCGATATGCCGCACTTCGACGTAACCGCGCGGCGCTTCGCCCTCTTCGCACAGAAGAATCGCGCGCTTGGCGATCTTGGTCGCTTCGTCGCCGATGCGCTCGAGGTCGATCACCGATTTGGAAATGCTGATGATCAGCCGCAGATCGGACGCCGCCGGTTGGCGACGGGCGAGAATGCGCACGCACTCCTCGTCGATATTGCGCTCCATCTGGTTGATCTGGTCGTCGATTTCGCGCACTTGCTGGGCCAACCCGGAGTCGGCGTCGATCAGCGCGGTCACCGCATCGTTGACCTGCTTCTCGACCAGGCCGCCCATGGCCAGAAGATGACTGCGCACTTCCTCCAGCTCGGCGTTGAACTGCTGGGAGATATGCTGGGTGAGGTTGTCTTTGTTGATCATGGTTCGCTCCGCGAAGGCTTCAAGCGGCAAGCTTCAAGCTGCAAGCCGATCGGTGAAGTGTCTGGGTTCCGCGAGCTGGCTTGCAGCTTGCGGCTTGTAGCTTGTCGCTGGCGTTAGCCGTAACGACCGGTGATGTAGTCTTCGGTCTGCTTCTTCGCCGGGTTGGTGAACAGGGTATCGGTGTCGCCGTACTCGATCAGCTTGCCCATGTACATGAACGCCGTGTAATCCGACACCCGCGCCGCCTGCTGCATATTGTGGGTGACGATGACGATGGTGTACTTGGATTTCAGCTCGTAGATCAGCTCTTCGACTTTCAGCGTCGAGATCGGATCGAGCGCCGAGCAGGGTTCGTCGAGCAGCAGCACTTCCGGCTGTACCGCCACGGTACGGGCGATCACCAGACGCTGCTGCTGACCGCCGGACAGGCCGAGGGCGGACTCGTGCAGACGGTCCTTGACCTCGTCCCACAGCGCCGCGCTTTTCAGCGCCCACTCCACCGCTTCGTCGAGCACGCGCTTCTGCTTGATGCCCTGGATACGCAGGCCGTAAACCACGTTCTCGTAGATGCTCTTGGGGAACGGGTTGGGCTTCTGGAACACCATGCCGACGCGGCGGCGCAGCTCGGCGACGTCCTCGCCCTTGCGGTAGATGTTCTTGCCATCGAGGTTGATCTCGCCTTCCACGCGGCAACCGTCGACCAGATCGTTCATCCGGTTGAAGGTGCGCAGCAGGGTCGACTTGCCGCAACCTGACGGACCGATAAAGGCGGTCACGCGCTCCCTGGGGATGTTCAACTGAACATCGAACAACGCCTGCTTCTCGCCGTAGTACAGGTTCAGACCCGGCACCTGGATAGCGATGTTCTCGGCCGCCAGGTCCAAGCTCTTTTTATCGCGGCCCAGGGCGGAAATATCGATGCCGTGGGTGTGGGTTTCATGCTGCATGGGCTCACTCCGTTCGCAGCTGCACGCTGCAAGCTATAAGCGGCAAGCCAGTCGCCGCGTGCTTCTACTTGAAGCTTGCGGCTTGCGGCTTGCGGCTGCTGTTAATGGTCCAACGCCTTGTACTTTTCGCGCAGGTGGTTGCGGATCATCACCGCACTGAAGTTCAGTACCACGATCACCAGCACCAGTAGCAACGCCGTGGCGTATACCAGGGGCCGTGCGGCCTCGACGTTGGGACTTTGGAAGCCGACGTCGTAGATGTGGAAGCCCAGGTGCATGATCTTCTGATCCAGGTGCAGATAGGGATAATTGGCATCGAGCGGCAGGCTCGGCGCCAGCTTGACCACGCCTACCAGCATCAGCGGCGCCACTTCGCCGGCGGCGCGGGCCACGGCGAGGATCAGGCCGGTCATCATCGCCGGGCTGGCCATCGGCAGCACCACGCGCCAAAGGGTTTCGACCTTGGTCGCGCCCAGCGCCAGAGAACCTTCGCGCACCGCACGGGGGATCCGCGACAGGCCTTCCTCGGTCGCGACTATCACCACCGGCAGAGTCAGGATCGCCAGGGTCAGCGAGGCCCAGAGCAGGCCCGGGGTACCGAAGGTTGGTGCCGGTGCCGATTCCGGGAAGAACATGCGGTCCAGCGAGCCACCCAGCACATAGACGAAGAAGCCCAGGCCGAACACGCCGTAAACGATGGCCGGTACGCCGGCGAGGTTGTTCACCGCGATGCGGATCACCCGGGTCAGCGGTCCCTGCTTGGCGTATTCGCGCAGGTAGATGGCGGCGACCACGCCGAACGGGGTGACAATCACCGCCATGATCAGGGTCATCATGATGGTGCCGAAAATCGCCGGGAAGATGCCGCCCTCGGTGTTGGCCTCGCGCGGGTCGTCGCTGACGAATTCCCAGAGTTTGGCCCCGTAGAAGCGCAGCTTATCGAAGCCGCCCATGGCGTTGGGCTGGAAGGCTCGCACCACCTTGCCCAGGCTCAGGGTGACTTCGCGTCCGTCGACGGTTCTGACCGTCACGCTGTCGCGGTTGAAAGCCTGATTGAGCGCGATCAACTGGTCTTCCAGCACCTTGTACTCGGCGTCCCACTTGGCCCGTTCGGCGTCCAGGTCTGCCTGCGCGGTGGCGTCCAGCTTGCCTTGCAACTCCAGCTTGCGGGTTTTCAGGCGCAAGCGTTCGAGCCCGGCGTTGATCCGGCCGATGTCCTTCTTCTCCAAGCGCACCAGTTGCTTGTGCAACTGCTCGACGCGCTCGAGACGCTCCTGCAGCGCCGGCCAGCTGGCCTCGCCCTCGGCAACCAGCTCGCC